>NZ_CP065957.1:0-322099 GCF_017310505.1 Methylacidiphilum caldifontis
CATCTGATGAAGCAAGAACAGATGGAATGGATAGAAAGAATCATTGATGAGTTGCCTCCAAGGCAGAGAATGGCTGTTATACTGAAAAGCTATGAAGATCTTTCCTATGAAGAAATAGCCAAGATCCTTGGAGTGAGTGTGCCTGCGACAAAATCTCTTCTTTTCCGTGCAAGAGAAACATTAAGGATGGCTTTCCAAAAATGGGAACAAAACTTGGTCAAAAAAGATTAAAAATCTAAAGAAACTTTTTAATCCTTGTCCAATTGCATGATAATGGATTTAATGAAAGAAAATGAGCAAGCCCTTTAGAAAGAAATTATTCTGGGCATTTCCCCTTAAAATTTTTTTCTTTGTTTTATTTTTTTTTGCCCTCTATTCTTTAAGTTTTGCTCGAGGTGGGGGTAGGGGGATAGGATTTAGACATAGCCAGACATTGCAGCTTCCTAAACCCACAACTGAAAAAGTAAAATTGTATAGATCGGCATCGACCACCAAAGGAACGAATCCCCTTTTCCCTTCCTATAAAAGTTATCCTGCAGGTTTACATGGGATTAGGCACCTTAGGGAGTCTGTATTTCCCTCTTATACAAAATTTACATCTGGACAATTTATTAAAGGAACTCGGCCGGGGTCGGCAACAATTACGATGTCCACGAGTTATTTGGGCTCAACCTATGTAGGCTCGTTTCGATTTGGACCAACTTCAGGAATAATTTACTCTAAAACTAAAAATCAATTTGTCCCTACAACGGGTATAACTGTTCCTCCTTTTATTTCTCAACTGGCTACCGGGTCCCAACCTCCACGATAGATTGATTGGTTGTTATTTTTGTAAGAAGCTAAAAATAGGTATATTTCATCAACTTATATTATATTGTCATGGTGTTTATTTCTTGATCAAAACGACTTTATATGACCCTTTCAGATCTCTCTATTCGCAGGCCAGTGTTTGCATGGATGCTGATGATAGGGTTGATATTTTTTGGGGCTGTCTCTTTGGGCCGATTAGGGATAAGTCAGCTACCAGAAGTCGATTTTCCCATCATTACGATTAATCTTCAATGGAACGGGGCTTCTCCAGAAATTCTTGAAACTGAATTGGTTGATCCTATCGAACAAGCGGTCATATCTGCTCAGGGACTCAAAGGGCTAAGTTCTTACATTCAATTAGGACAGGCTTCTGTTATATTGGAGTTTGAATTAGGCAGAAATATCGATTCAGCACTAACCGAGGTGCAATCGAAGATCAGCTCGGTCAAGCTTCCCATGGATCCTACTCAACAAGTAGGCATGCAACAAGTACCTACTCCTGTTCCACAACCTATCCTTGTCAAGGATAATCCCGAAGAACAGCCCATTCTTTTAATCGGTGTTTGGGGAGAAGCTAAATCGCTTCATGATTTGGTCACTTTTGTAGATCTTGTTCTCCATGATGAACTGCAGATTGTTCCAGGGGTAGGTCAAATTGTATTGGCCGGGTATAACCTAAGAAATTTAAGAATATGGGTGGATGGGCAAAAGTTAGCCACTTATCAATTGACCGTTCAGGATATCCAGACAGCTATTATGCAGGAGCATGTAGAAGTGGCTGCGGGGGATCTCGAAAACGCCCGATATCAATTTAATGTAAGGGCAATGGGTGAGGGGTTAAGCCCTAAAGAAGTAGGCAATATACAAATTAAGAAAAGAGGCTCAGAGTTAATTTACAGATCAAACATTCGAATCAAGGATGTAGCCAGAGTCGAAGACGGGTTAGACGATATCAGAAGAATCGCTTCAACGAATGGGAAAACCGCTATAGGCGTTGGAATAAAAAAGCAGCCTGGAGCTAACTCTGTTGAGGTTGCCCGGTTAGTTAAAAAGAAGCTACAACAACTTCAACCTTTCCTTCCCAAAGGGATTCACACCGAAGTCGTCTACGACAGAACCAAGCATATTGAAGATTCGATACAGGAAACTCTTTTTACTCTTTTGCTCTCAGCTGTAATAACAAGCATTGTTTGTTATCTTTTTCTAGGAAGTTGGACCGCTACCCTTAACGTTCTTTTTTCAATTCCGACATCCGTCCTGGGAACGTTTATCGTCATCTATTTTTTAGGTTTTACTTTAAATTTTTTCACCCTTTTGGGCCTGTCCCTTGCCATTGGGATCATTGTTGATGACGCGATCATGGTTCTTGAAAATATCTACCGGCATCGGGACATGGGGAAAAGCAGGATCATTGCTGCAAGAGATGGAGCTAGAGAAATTACTTTTGCAGCGATTGCTGCAACTGTAGCTATAATCGCTATTTTTCTCCCTGTTGCGTTTATGAAGGGAGTGATAGGAAAATATTTTTATCAGTTTGGTCTTACGATTTCTGCAGCTGTGGCACTTTCTCTACTCGAAGCGATTACATTGACTCCCATGCGCTGCTCTCAGATCATGGATGATGGCAAAAAAAGAATCGGGTTAGCTTTTCTTGTAGATTATGCCTTCAAAAGCTTATCTAAGATTTATAAATATCTTTTAAAGTTTTCTATTTCCTATTCTTGGATTGTGATCTTTATTGCTTGCGGCCTTTTTCTTTTTTCTCTCAAACTTTTTAGTTTTTTACCCCAAGAATTGATCCCAACTCAAGATGAGTCCTCTTTCATCATTAGGATCCAAACCCCGGTGGGTTCTTCAATCTATTACACCGAAGAAAAACTGAAGGAATGTGAAAAGCGGATACTTTCACATAAAGAAGTCGATAAAGTGTTTGGTGCAGTGGGAGGAATGATTCAAAGGACAGGCGCTACGGATGGGAATCTTGTCGACAGTGAAGTTAATGTAGGCACCATCTATGTAACTCTTAAAAATAGAAAAGAAAGAGTTATTTCTCAAAAACTTTTCATGGACAGGATAAGGGATGAGTTAAACGCAATGGGTGATCTGCGGGCAACTCCTCAAGATCTTTCCATTCGTGGATTTGCTACGGGAAGAGGCTTTCCTATCGAACTGACTATTCGAGGTGAAGATTACAAGGTTCTTCAAAAGATTGCCCAACAAGATATAGAAGAAATGAAAAAGAGTGGTTATTTCGTTGACCTGGATACCGATTTTAGAGATGGAATGCCCGAAGTGAGAGTTTATCCTGATCGATTTGCTGCTAATGCCTGTTCAATTCCTATACAAAACATAGCTAACACGGTGGCCATCGCTATTGGAGGCATTGCCCAGGGACAATTCACCAATGGAGAAAGGCGCTATGATATTCGGATCAGGCTCCAAGGAAAAGAAAGGGTAGGTCCAGAAGATATTGCCCGGTTAGGGGTAAGAACCAATACGAACGAATTTATGCCCATAACCGCTGTGGCCAAGCTTCAGACCGTTAAAACTTATCAGACCTTGACACGGAAGATGAGAGAAAGAGCAATCACTATTTTTTCTAACGTTTCTTCAACTAAGTCCCAGGCTGAAGCCCTGGCCGTAGCTAAAAAGATATGCAGTAAGAATCTCCCCAAGGGTTACCGACTTTACCTGAGTGGAGGTGCAGCTTCTTTTGAAGAAACGTTCCAGAGTCTTGTCTTTGCTCTTTGGGTAGGAGTCGTTATTGCTTACATGGTTTTAGCTTCTCAATTTAATAGTTTTGTCCATCCTTTTTCTGTTCTTCTGGCACTGCCCTTTAGTTTAAGTGGGGCTCTATTGGCCCTGTGGTTTACGCATCAATCGATTAATCTTTATAGCATGATTGGGCTTATCCTTTTAATGGGTATAGCCAAGAAAAATTCAATTCTTTTGGTTGAGTTTACAAACCAGCTCAGAAATAAAGGACTACCCATTAAAGAGGCAATACTTGAAGCTGCACCCATTCGACTTCGACCTATTTTAATGACCTCAATGGCAACGATTGCTGCCGCCATCCCACCTGCTTTTGCGTTAGGCCCAGGCGCAGAGAGCCGTATTCCGATGGCGATCACTCTTTTAGGAGGAATTGTCGTCTCTACATTATTTACCCTTTTTGTGGTTCCTTCGTCTTATCTTTTGCTCTCTCGTTTTGAAAAGCCATCTCAACTAAAGACTCCTCCACAGGATCTTGTGGAGAAAGGAGAAGAAGTTTTGGTGGAGAAAAATGGAAACATAACACGGCCTCTATTGTAAATAGCAAGAATATGAGCTTTCCTGAATTTGCAATCCGAAGACCCGTAGCCGCATGGATGCTCATGGCGGCATTGGTTTTTTTTGGTTTGCTCTCCCTCTTTTCTTTAGGTATCAGTCGTTTTCCTGATGTGACTTATCCCATAATTACAGTTGTTACCCAGTGGCCTGGGGCGGCTCCCGAAGTCATGGAATCGGAGATCGTTGATCCTCTTGAGAATGTTCTTGTTTCTGTTCAAGGCATTAAGGATATCGAATCGACAATGCTCCCTGGAGTTGCCAACATCAAACTGGAGTTTTACATTGACAAAAATATTGATGCTGCTTTGCAGGAAGTCAACTCTAAGGTGCGCAGTGTACGATTGCCTACGGATGTCAATCCTCCCCAGATTTTTAAAATTAATCAAGATGATAATCCTATCATGTGGCTTGCTGTGACCTGGGATAAACCTTTTAAAGATCTCGTAAGATACGTGGATAACCATATACGGGATCGGTTTATGCTTGTTCATGGCATTGGGGACATTCAGCTGGGTGGCTGGGCGGATAGAAATTTTAGGATTTGGCTGGATAGGAAGAAATTGGATTTGTTTCAACTTTCTCCCACGGATATTCGTGACATTCTTCAAGCTGAAAATATTGAACTGGGAGCAGGCTATCTTGAAAGTAAAACCAATGAGATCAATGTCAGGGTCATGGGAGAAGCTCGTTCAGAATATGAAATGCAATCTATTACCCTTAACCATAGAGCTTCAGGAGCAGCAGGGTTGCCCATCACTGGAGTAGGGGGAAGCCAGGGAGGGGGAATGGGATTTACGGGAGCAGGAAGTAGTCAATTTCTAACTAATTCTGCGATGACCAGTGCTGCTTCCAATTTGCTCTCTAATACTCGAGGGACCTCTTCGGTTTACATTCCTTTATCTTTGGTTGCACAGGTAGAAGATGGGATTATGGATCCAACCCGGCTGTCTCGGAGTGATGGGAAACCGGCAATCGGCCTTGGAGTACAAAAACTAAGAGGATATAACGAAATTGCTGTGGCTCGTGAAGTCAAAGAGCTCGTCAAAGAGCTCAAAAAAGAGTTGCCTGAAGGGATGTCGATTGGACCGCGTTTTGATTCTTCGGTTTATACGGAAGAAGCCGTTCATGAAACGGAGTTTACCCTTTTCCTTACCATATTTTTTACCGCAGCCGTCTGTTTGATGTTCCTAGGTTCTTTTCGAACCACCTTAAATGTTCTCTTTTCGATCCCCATTTCTATCCTTGGAAGTTTTATTTTTTTTAAGTTTTTCGGCTATACTTTAAATTTTTTTACCCTTCTGGCTTTGTCTTTAGCGGTGGGAATCGTTGTTGACGATTCGATCATGGTGCTCGAAAACATTACCCGGCATAAAAATTTGGGTAAAGATCCTCGAACGGCTGCCCTGGATGGGGCAAATGAAGTCTCTTTTGCAGCACTTGCCGCTACTCTTTCGATTGTTTCGGTTTTTTGTCCAATTCTCTTTGTAGGGGGGGTGGTAGGCAAGTTTTTATCCCAATTTGGGGTGGCATTGAGTGTGGCTGTTCTGATTTCTCTTCTGGAAGCACTAACATTAGCACCGATGCGGGTTGCTGAATTTTTAAGTGTAGGGAAAGAGGAACAGAAAAGTCCTTTTGAAAGATGGATCGATCATGTTTTTTGGAAATTTGCTCACCTTTATAAAAAACTTTTAAGTTTAGCCCTAAAAAAAAGGTGGTTGGTGATTGGAGTTTCTTTTTCAATATTTTTCATGTCCATGAGTCTTTTCCCTATTCTTCATAAAGAACTTTCTCCTTCGGAAGATATGGGAATAGCTTTAATCCGGATTGAGACCCCTGTGGGCTCTTCTTTGGAATATACGGGCAACAGAGTTCGTTTCTTAGAAGATTATTTGAGAAAGCAACCCTACGTTGCCCATATTTTCAGTAGTGTAGGTGGTTATAGTGGTGGTCAAGTAAATTTTGGTGCTCTATTTATTACCCTGACTCCTCGAAAGGAAAGAAAATTACGGTTGCAAGAAATCCTGAAAATATGGAGAAAAGAGTTTAAGAAAGCTGAATATAACGACCTTCATGTAAAAATCATCGATATCAGCCAGAGCGCCTTTAGTTCTAAAAGAGGGACGAATATCGAATTAAGCTTATTGGGATCTGAATATTCTGTTTTAAAGGGGGTTTCTCAAAAGATACTCAACGAGCTGGATAAAAGCGGAATGTATACCGATCTGGATACCGATTATAGGGAAGGAATGCCTGAAGTTCAAATCATTCCTGACAGGGATAAATGTGCTCAATCCAACATTTCGATGCAACAACTCGTTGATGCTGTCCGCTTTTCGATTGGAGGGGCAAGACAAGGAATGTTCACTAACGAAAAGGATATTCGTAGGTATGATATCCGGATTCGATTTATTCCTGAACAGTGGAAAGAACCCAAGGATGTAGAAAATATTCCTCTTTGGACTAATTATGGGGGTGAGCCTATCCATCTAAAAGATGTGGCTAACCTCAGGATTGTACCCAAGCTCATGAATATGACTCGGGAGAATAGGCGTCGGGTTATAACCCTTTTTGCCAATGTCAAACCCGAATTTAGCCAGGCCAAGGCCTTAGATTATGCTATGGAAGTATGCCGCAAATACCTACCACCCACTTACACCGTACAGCCTGCAGGGGCTTCTCAAACGGCAAAAGAAACTTTTGCAGCTTTCCCTTACGCCTTGGGTTTTGGACTGATTATAGCCTATATGGTTATGGGAATTCAGTTTAACAGCTTTCTTTTTCCCTTGATTATTCTCTGTGCCATTCCCTTTTCCCTCACGGGAGCTATCCTTTCTCTTTATTTGACGAAACTTTCCCTTAATCTCTACAGCGGGATTGGTACGATTTTACTGATGGGTTTGGCCATGAAAAATTCCATTCTTCTTGTCGAATTCATTAATAGAAAGAGGTTCGAGGAAGGGTTAGAAATGAAAAAAGCTATCCTTGATGCTTCTTATATCCGACTAAGGCCGATTCTTATGACTTCGCTGGCAACGATTGCTTCCGCAATTCCTGCAGCCCTTGGACTAGGTCCAGGAGCGGAGGTTAGGGTTCCATTGGTGATCGTGGTGATTGGGGGGATCATTGTTTCTACTTCGTTTTCTCTTTTTGTTGTCCCTTGCATATATTCTCTTGTAGCTAAAGTGGGAGGGAAACCGCCCGTAGATTTAGAAGAGTGGCCTGAAGCACAGAAAGTTGGCTCTTTGTGAACTTTTTGTACCGTTTATTGGTTTCTTATAAGCGGCTTTATAGCTAAGCCCGAATTTTCTGTCATTGTTGTAAATCGAGAACACTAGATAAATCAGTTAATTATTTGGGTAATAAAGCCTTGCATTGTCAAAAAGATGGGGGATTTAGCCTGATTAATGTTTCTTTAGATTCGTTATGTAAACTTAAAAAAAACATTCTCCAACTCAAGAATTTTCTAGTTCGTTGCAAGAAGTTATTTGATCCCAATGCATTTCATCCTCGGCCATTGTTAAGTGTGGCAAGAAAAACCCATGGAGTAGAAAAAAGAAAAGAGACCTATTTCTTGGATTAGTTGTAGACCGATTTATCATAGATTAAATATTTTTAAAGAGCGAGAGGGGTTTTTCTCCTTTTCCTAACAAGGAAATTGTGAATGCCAATTGAAGGAACTTTGATCATGATATTGCTGTACATGGATTGGATCGGATTCCCTTGATCTATTTGTGATAAAAAAATCTATTTTTCAAAGATGCTGCCTTCTCGTAAAAATCTTCAAAAATTATTCCCTTTAAATATAATTAAAATAAATGATATCTTCATATCTATTTGTCTATCAATAATTTGATAAAACAGAAAAAGTCATAAAATTGTCATAAATAATTTACATAACTGTAACTACTTTTTTCTCTTTTTTTAGAGTAAACAAAGAGCCGTATTGAATGATTTTTTGGATTTCTTTTTATCGTCAAGGAGGAAATAATGATAAAAGAGAGGAAAAAGTTTTGGATTGTAGGGTTGTTAATCACTTTATTGGCTTTTCACATCGAACTTTTTGGTCAAGAAGAAGAGAATACAAATACTGATTCTCAGTACAATGGAGATACCCAATCGGGGAAGAAAAAATCGAAGCAAACTTATGCACCCGTTTATAATCAAAGGGAAGCAGCAGGTGGTAGAATAACAATGCCTGAAGTAACGGTTCAAACTGAAACTCCACCGTCTGCGGCCGAAACCTTTGGAGCGCCTAATGCGGCTGTTCTTCCCACCGAACAGGGACCACTTTCATCCACCTATGGGATTCCCATGAGTGTAATGGATACCCCGCGGCAAGTGACTCCTGTGAACCAGACAATGTTGAAAGCGGCAGGAACAATATATCAAGGGTTTGTCGATCCACTCAGTGTTTCTTCTATTTTACCCACCGCCTATACAGAACTTAACTGGGGAATGGGAAATGCTATTACCATTCGTGGTAGACAGGCGATACCTTATTTTAATGGCATCGAGATGACCTTGCAGAATGACGCGATGGCGGGTGTACCTTTCAGCTGGAACATGATAGAGTCGATGGATATCACCGAAGGTCCAGCCAATGCCGTGTTTGGGGCAACTCAACCAACACCTGGAAGTGTTAACTATATCACCAAGCAGCCTTATTTCGATAAATTTAGGGGTTATGTGTGGGACACTACAGGAATGTATAGCCAATATCTCTGGGGAGCAGATGTTGGGGGTCCGGTCAATGATAAAGTGGCCTGGCGTTTTAGCTACATGGGACAGGAACAGGGAAGTTATTATAACAGCATTTATAATAATCAGCAGAATTTCTATGCAGCGATCGGCGCTAAGCCTTATGATAATTATACTATCGATTTTTATGCTGATTTCGGAACCTACTCATTTATGCCACAGTTAGCTGACCAGATCAATAGGCCAACTAATCAACTGATCGAAAATGGACTTTATACAGCGGGTACACTTCCTCCAGGAGCCCTTGCAGGGACACTCGTTAGTCCATTCTTTGTTCCTGTAAGTAGGAGGGCTGATATAGTCAATCCTGCAGGGGGAGGAAACGCGATGACAGGAATGCTACAGCTTATCCAGCATCTTAAGGTTTCAGATAATATTGAAGTGGTGAACAATATGTTTGTTTGGTATACGCGTAGTGCCTGGATAGAGCCTTCTTTATATGTTGCGGCTTATCTTTCAGGAGATTATGAGGTGGATGATAGAACAGAGATTAGAGTGAATTTTGACACTCCGTTAGAAGAATCAGCTCCAGAAAAAGGCTCAAAAGAAATGAATGAATATAAGGAAACTTCCAAAGCCGAAGGGGATGAAGAAATTAAAAAATCCTTTTGGGAAGGGGCTATTGGTGAAATGTTAATGCGGCATAACATTGATGCGGGTATTGAATGGCATTACCAGAGGAACCTGGACTACTTTGGAGATGCTTTTTGGAATGCGGGTAATGTGTGGAGCATGATGACGACCAATCCTTATAGCTGGAATGCGGTCTTTTTGACTCCTTTTGTCAAAGCGATCAACAATCCTAAAGGACCTGCAGGTGGAGAATGGCAGATTCCAGGAGCTCCTCCAGGTTGGTTTTATGAACCTTTAAATGGAGCATCTGGAAGTACTGATTGTAACTATTGGACAGTTAATCCTTTCTACCAACATAACATAGACTGGACAAGCAAGTTTAGCTTGCTTTTCGGAGCAAGAGCAAACTTTTATTTTGTCGATGCTTCTACCCCTCCGGGTCCCGTGGGAGCGCCTTTTGCACATTTTAGCACAGCTGCCTTTGCTCCACTTGTGAATATAAGCCCTGTTTACAAGCCTTTTCCATGGATGACTGCTTATTTTGATTTTAACTGGCTTCAAACAACGAATGCGGCGGTCATCGGTGGATATGCTCCGACTTTTCAACCTAACTCTTTTAGTGAAGTCAATCAGCTGATTGAAGGGGGTGCAAAGTTTAACATTCTTAAAGATAAAATGTATATTACAACGGCTGCATTCACCCAAAACCAGATTTTAAATAACTTGGGTTTCTTGCCCAATGGTGCCCCTTTGCCGGCGACGCCCACGAACGTGGAGGGTTTTGAGATTAATGCTTCTTACCAACCTGATCGGCATTTTTGGGCTAGGCTTGGTTATATCTACATGAGGGCGGTAGAAGAGTGGTCAAGTTTTCCTCCAGGTCTTCATGGTCCAGGGATGCGGCAACTTACCCCCATATTACCTTATTATACCGGAGTTCCTATTGCTGGAGGGCCATTCGTAAATGGACCGTTCCCTATTTCTGGTTCGATGCCTTCATCCAATTATCCGTTTATTGGATTTCCTGATCAATATTTCAGTGGCACGGTGACTTATACTTCTGATGTGGGACTTGGGGTCACCTTGCAGGCGATCGTCATGAGCGACCAGTACTTGAATTACTGGTATAATACAAAAATTCCGACGCAGTTTATCATGAATGCTCAGATTTTCTATTCTCAACCTAAATGGGAAGCAAGACTCTATCTCTATAATTTTACTGATGAAAAATACTGGCTTCCTTTTGGTTTAGGTTCAGCTGGATCTCGAGCTTTCAACATGAGCAGTATCATTGCCGGTTGGCCATTCTGGGTTGAAGGAACTGTAGCTTGGAAGTTTTAAATACTAAGAAAAAAAGAAAATTAAACAACTCGAGCAAATTTCACCTGGCGGTTTATAAATAAAATAAAAATCCTCTTTCTTTATCCTCCTTCAATTATTGGATTTAAGTTTTATCCAAACTGCCAGGTGATTTTTTATAAGAAAAAAGTGGAAAAATTAAAAAAATTGGTTTATTTGAAGATCATATCTTAACTTTTTAATAAACAATGGGATGGAACGAGATATTAGGGTTTATTTTTTTTATTCAGCTTTGCATTGCTGCAGTGCCCTTGGGGTTGAAAGAATTTCAAGCCGCTTTGAATTCTCAATACAAAAAATCCTATGATGAAGCTCTAGAACATTACAAAAAAGCAATTGATTCAGGGGAACTTTCTAGAGAGACATTAGCAATAGCCTACAATAATCGGGCAGATATATGGGTGGCCACTGGCCATTATTACAAGGCTATTATTGATTATAACGAGGCGATCAAGTTAAATCCCCAACCTGATTATTTTAATAGACGTGGAATGGTAGAGGCCAAGTTAGAAGAGTATGATAAGGCGATCAGAGATTATTCTGAGTCTATAAAAAGAAATCCTACTCTAGCTTTTGTCTATAACAATAGGGGATGGGCCTATTATAAAAAAGGAGATTTTAATGCTTCGATTAAAGATTTTAATGAAGCTCTTAGGCTTAATCCCAATTATGCCCTTGCTTTAGATAACCGGGGTTGGGTTTTCTTTAGAAAAGGACTAAGAGAAGAAGCTCTTAGGGATCTAACCCGGGCTATCAAGCTTGAGCCAAAGAATCCTGAGTTTTACAATGATAGGGGGATAGTTTTGATGGATTTAGAGAAGTTTGACGAGGCTCTAAGAGATTTTGACACCGCTTTGAGTCTCAAGCCAGATTATACAGAAGCACTGAAAAATAAAGAAAGGCTTATAAAAGCTAAAAAAGGAGTTAGGCTTGAAAGGCTTAAGTTTATAAACTTTGGGAAATAGATCCTTACTTTTTTTTCCTTTCTCAAAGGTTACTTAAGTCCAGAAGCTCAAGGTGGTTTCCATTGCTTAAGAAGAAAATAAGGCGTAATTTTATGTATGAATTTAAAGACTACTTACATGGGGCTTTGTTTGAGATCACCTATAATCGTAGGGGCTTCACCCTTGACAGGAAATCTTACTGGAATTCAGGAGTTAGAAAAATTGGGAGCAAGTGCTATAGTGATGCCATCCCTATTTGAAGAGCAGATCGTTCAAGAAGCCATTGCAGAAACCCAATATCTTGACTTAAGCGGTAATTATTCAGCATTCCCAAGCACTTCTGAATATCTGCTTTCCATAGAATCTTATCTCCGTTTAATCAAGGAAGCCAAGCAAAAGGTCAAAATACCGGTTATCGCTAGCCTCAATGGGAGATCTCCAGGATGGTGGTGTCGATACGCTAAAGAGATGGAAAAAGCGGGAGCCGATGGCCTTGAACTCAATATCTATCAGGTATCTGCAGACGTAAGCCAATCCTCTGAATCGATCGAGATGGATACCCTGGAAATAGTCCGGCTTGTAAGAAAGGAAGTTCAGATCCCACTGGCTGTTAAAATTTGTCCCTTTTATACAAACGTGGGGAACATAGCACAAAGATTTCAAGCAGCGGGAGCAAACGGTCTTGTGTTATTTAATCGTTTTCTGCAACCCGAAATGGATATAGAAACCCTGGAGATTAAGAGTAAGATTCCTTTAGGAACAAGTCGTGATAGTCAACTTGCCGCCACGTGGATAGCGCTTTTATATCATCGCCTAAAATTAGATTTTGCGGCTACGGGGGGAGTTATCGAACCAAGGGATGCGATTCGGTTGATTCTTGCCGGGGCTTCTGTCGTTATGGTTTGTTCGGCACTTCTGGAAAAAGGTATCGGATATATCTCAATCATTGAAAATGAAATATTGGATTGGATGAAAAGGCATCATTTTTCTTCTTTAGAAGACTGGCGAGGTCTGTTAAGCCAGCACAAGCACCCAAGCCCTGAAAGCTTGGTGAGACTGCAATATGTTGGACTTCTTGTTTCAGAAGAGCGTCGGAGAAGCCATTTAGGGAATAAGCATTTCCCGAATAAGGTTCAGTGATGAATGTTTAGGATTGAAGATAGGAGGAATCGGTTGGGACTTTTCTTTAATGAAGCTACGAGGCTTTGAGACAATTAGAAACTACCTTGTTGGAACTCATTGTCTTGGAAAGCTTGCATGTTTTTTTTTGGAACATCTTTCGGGATTTAGACGCCGAATCGGTGCTTGCATGACATTGCAAAAATTGGCAACCCTTACTAAAGGGACCGTCAACATTTATCATTTATCATCGAGTTTTGCTTCCCCTTAGCCTCTCCATCACCCATGTTTAGCCTAGACCGATGTATTACGGTAGGAGATTGGAAGTTGCTGGTTAGTGCGCTCCTGTAAGAAGCTCTTGTTGCAAAGTAGATAGCAGGGTGGAGGGAGGGCAGGCTAAATATCTTGACACAATTCTTTATAAAAGTAATCTTGCTATAAAAATAGATGATAGCAAATGCAACTTGTTGAATTTGCTGAATTTGAAAAAGTTATAGCTAGTGATACAGCAATCCGTCGCCGACAGAAACTCCAGCCGGTTGGAGGCCAAGGTGACAAGATCTTTCCGCCTACCTATCCACCTGAAGGAAATGGACCGCCGCGTCATGTCTATGAACGGCGTCGCTTCCCTGATGGAGAAAAATGGTGTGTGCTTGTCGACAGTGTACAGTCTCAAGCAAATCGACTTGAGGAAGCCCTGATTGCGCTAGTCGAGGGAGGTCTGTCGATCCCTCACATCATCGTCGATTTTACTGAGACAGATATTCAAGGAATTGGCAAGATCACTTCCTTGCAGGCTCCTCATCGTGTCTACGATGCAATTTTACGAGACAGCGAATTGGACGGCATTCCTTTTTTGAATAGTGAGCTTGGGAAGCGCCTTGTCAGGGCGAGTTTAGCTGACGCTTCGTCACTGCTTGAGGTTGATCCTGCATCACTTCTTTTTGGAGCTTGGCACTCAACAGGACAGGGAGGTGGTCTTAATCCTCGGTTTATGCGATGTCTTGTCTCTGAGATCGTGGCCGTGGATGTTCCAGTTGAGGAAGTTCGAGACAATCGCACCAACCAGCCAGAAATTCGAACAGCCGCGCGGAGAACCGCAAGCAGGATTGATCCATTAGGCATATTGCGTGGGGTAGAGGTTTACAAAAGCAAGACGAACTGGGATACGGAGAAAAGAGAAGATGAGAAATCCCAAAAGGCGAGACCTTCCGAGATCGGCCATTCAAACATCCGTCCCACGATCGAACCTCTTGGCATCACCTGCGACTATATCGAACATAGTTTTGTCCTTAGCTTTGCTGCTTTGCGCCGCCTTCGATTCGGCTCTGAGGAGAAAAACATCGTGGGACGCAGCTTGATTGCCACGCTTGGCCTTCTCGCGATTCACGAGCAGGATAGACGTGGTTATGCGCTTCGATCGCGATGCAATCTGGTCTGCAAGGGAATGGCTCCTCTTGAACTGATCCACCCGGATGGTTCCACCGACATTTGCGAAATGGATTTGGAATCTGCGATTAAACTCTACAAAAAAGCTTACGAGGAAGCGAAAAAGGCTGGCTTTTCATTAATGGGTGAGCCTGTCATTCTTAAACCTCAAAAGAAGCTAGTGGAGATTGTGAAAATGAGTCAGGAGCTTGCCCTTTCAGGAGAGGGCGGTCAGGCGGATAAAGCGAGAACTGAAGATGACCTTGGTCCTTGAAATTGAATATCTAATGGGAGTCTGTTTTGCAGCTGTAAGCCCTGATAGCCCCAAGCCCGATTGGCCTCCGCAGCCTGATCGCGTTTTTTCGGCTCTTACTGCGGCATGGGCAGCTCGAGGTGAAGATCCTAAGGAAGCTGAAGCCCTTCGATGGTTAGAGAAACTCCCTCCGCCTGGCATTATTGCTTCAGAATCAAAGAATCGGTCCGCGCCGACTGTCTTTGTTCCAGCCAACGATGCCTCATTTAAGGTTAAAAAGCATGCAAACCATGTACTTCCTGCAACACGTAACCGCAATGAGCGGTTTTTCCCAGCGGCTCTTCCAGCCAACCCAGTTGTTAGGTATTATTGGCCTGAAATTCTTCCAACTGAAAATACTCTGGCCATGCTCAATGGGATCGCGCAAGATACAGCCTACGTCGGCCATTCCTCAAGCCTGACGCGTTGCAGGTTCTTTCTTGTCGACTGCTCCATTCCTAAAGATATGAAGTCTCCAAATCGGCGCGTTTATCCGGGTCGTTTTGATGAACTCGTACAAAGATTCCAAAACGAGCTGCGACCCAATCCTGGCGACTTGTTTCAGTCATCTCCTTCTCCTGAAGAATGTCGGGTAACTAGTTTGTTTGACAGCCGATGGCTGATTCTCGAGCATGTTGATGGTCAAATGCCGGACATCCGGGCTTGCGCCATCCTTGCAAAGGCTCTGCGCGATACCTTGCTGAGCGGATACCGACGTATTGGACTTGGGCAAAGCATTCCCGAGCTCATAAGCGGTCATGATGCCTCGGGAAGACCGACGCGGCTTCACCATCTGGCCATCATACCACTGCCCTTCGTTGGATTTCCCTACGCGGATGGAACTTTGCTTGGTCTTGCGCTTACCCCACCTCGGACTAGCGCGCTACTCGACGATGAAAACTTTTTAATAGTTTTGCGAAGTTTGGCTCCCTTTGATAGCAGCTTCCGGCGGATACTCACCCTTGTCACCAAGATAGGAACTCCCTCCGACCGTGCCTTCTCGATTAGTCTCTCTCCTTCTTTTGAACCCCCATCCAGCAAACGTTCTCTGGATCCTTTGCTCTATACCCGCCCCGCAAAGCTCTTTGGCACTGTCACACCCATTGTTCTTGACAGACATCTCAAAAAGAAGGGTGAGGATCGAATTGATGAAATTAATGAACAGGTTGTCCGAGCTTGTGATGATATCGGTCTACCAGCACCGGTCGAGGTAGTGTCCCACAATTATTCAGCGATTAGGGGAACTCCTCCGGCATATCCTCCGAAAGGATCGCCCACGTGGCTTCGTTGGATGTTGCCAGCTTCACTAGCAAGTCGTTCTCTTACTCATGCAGTTATTCGTTTCTCCCAGCCTATCGAGGGGCCTGTAATATTGGGTGCTGGACGATTCGTTGGTTTTGGGTTATGCCGACCGATATAAAGGAAACGTGATTATGCTGAGTGTTGGTGACTTTTCTGAATTTTTATTTGAGGTTTATGGTTACCGGCCATTTCCCTGGCAGCAGAGGCTTCTCGAGCAGATTGTCCGAGATGGGCATTGGCCGAAAGTCATTGATTTGCCGACGGGCTCAGGAAAGACAGCAACAATCGACATTGCGATCTTTCATCTGGCACTTGAGGCAGGAAAAAGAGAGAGTCGTCTTGCCCCTGTGCGTGTCGTCTTCGTGGTTGATCGCCGCTTGATTGTCGATGATGCATTTGGACGCGCTAGAAAGCTGGAGCGGGCCCTTTCCACCCCATCTGGTCCCATCACTAAAAAGGTGGCACAGAGGCTCGCAAAGCTTTCGTGCAATGGTACTCCATTGAGCGCGTATCGTTTGCGGGGAGGAATCCCCAGAGAGGAAGATTGGGCGCGTACTCCTTCACAGCCAATAGTTATTTGCTCCACGGTTGACCAAATTGGTTCACGTCTTTTGTTCCGCGGATATGGAGTATCGAATACAATGAAGCCGGTTCACGCGGGCCTGATCGGATCTGATTGTTTGATTCTATTGGACGAAGCTCACTTGGCTGAACCGTTTCGACAAACTCTCGATTGGGTGCACGTTTATCATGGGGATAAGTGGCGTGAGACTCATGTGACCTCTCCCTGGGGATTCGCGCTACTCACTGCAACTCCTGGAAAAGACCTTCAAAGGAATGCCTTCACGCTGGACGAAGAAGACCGAGCTGATCCTATTTTGAGCAGGCGGATGAAGGCTTCCAAACCCGCTCGACTCGTTTCTTTGCCTTTGGATGGAAAAAAGGAAAATACGAAGGTGGAAGTGGAAAAAGAGTTTACAAAACAAATTTATCTCGCTCTAGATCACTTCCAGCGGAAAGAAAATGGAGTGGCTACTCCAGCAATCGCCGTTGTGGTCAACACGGTATCTAAGGCACGGGTGCTTTTTGAGCAAATACAGAAAGATATGAGTGAAAAATCCGATTGCATTTTGCTGATCGGGGCGGCTCGTCCGGTGGATCGGGAAGGCCTCGAGCAGCGTCTAGATCCAATCCGTACAGGAGCTTCTCGCACGCTTGAAAAACCGTTTATCCTCGTGGCGACGCAGTGTGTAGAAGCTGGAGTGGACATTGACCTGGATGCCCTAATCACCGAAAACGCTCCTTTGGATTCTCTCCGCCAGCGGTTCGGACGGCTCAACCGCGATGGTCGTCCAATCATGCCCTATGCGGCAATCCTCGGTTCTTCCGGCAAGGATCTTGTTTATGGTGAGGCAAGTTGTCATGCCTGGAAAGCCTTGTTACAAGTTGCCCACGATCACGGCATAGATATCATTGAATTCGGAGTGGATGCATTTCGCGTTCCTATGAAAAACGAAGCTCTAACTAGGAAAGAGGATGCCCCAGTACTTCTCCCCGCTCATCTTGACCTTTTAAGCCAGACCTCTCCGATTCCTTCTCCAGATCCAGAGATATCGCTTTATCTTCACGGGGCCAATCAGGAGCCGGATTCAATTTCAGTGATTTGGCGTTCTGATATTGATATCTCTTTTGAAGAGAAACAAATTAGGCGTCTTTTCATGCTTGTGCCTCCGAGGGCTGCTGAAGCCATTGAGTTGCCTCTGTGGGCAGTGCGATGTTGGCTTGAGGGAAACAGACAAAGTGCATCCGATCTTGGAGATGTAGCTGGCAATCAATTGTTAGAGGAAAGAAGGACTGGAAATGAAAATCGTGTCTTTCGTTGGAGAGGAGACGACGAGGAGTCTAAGTGGATTTTTCCTAGAGAAATATGCCCTGGCGACACCATTGTAGTTCCCGCAAGCTATGGTGGGGTGGATGAATTCGGATGGAACCCCATGCGGACAGTTCCAGCAACCGATGTTGCTCAGAAAGCCGCCAATGCATTTGCCACCCGACAGTTTGCCGTTCGAGTGGCTCCGGGACTCCTAGGGGAATCTGTAGATAGTGAAGACTTGGCTGCTGCACTGGCAAGGAGTCCCTTCCAGCAACCTTGGGAATTACTGAATGCTGTCCGTGGGCTCGATTTACCAGAGGATCTTGCAAAGGCTCTCGACGCCCTCACTCATGCAAAAAAGAGAAACTTAGCCGCATACCTGGATCTGTATGGGGAAGATGAGGAGAGCCGTTATCGCGGGGTAGTGTTTGTCGCTCCTTTTGGAATCGAAAGTGAAGCAAGGGAAGAAGGCGGTTTTACTGCCACGGAAAATGATTTTGTGGGATCGCTTCCGGGATTCCCTATCCCATTGGAAATTCATAGCGCCGATGTGGAACGCAAAGCCGAAGAGTTTGCAATAGCCGTTGGGCTCTCAGAAGAGCGTATCGTGGATCTGAAGTTAGCGGGTTTTCTGCATGATCTAGGAAAGGTAGATCACCGTTTTCAGCAATGGCTACACTATGGTGATCCACTGGGTGTCGATCAGGAAAATGGACAATCGGTGCTAGCTAAATCTGGCTATCCCATGCTCATGGCTTTGCGAACCAAGGTTTATCTTCCAGCGCATTGGCGACACGAAGCACTCTCGGTGCGAATTGCCGTTGAAACCAAGCGATTTGCCGAAGCCAAGGATCCTGAACTTGTACTCTGGCTCATTGGTACCCATCATGGGTATGGACGACCATTTTATCCCCATCGTGATGAGGAAGATAATAAGCTTCGGCAGCTGCCGAATATCATGGGTTTGCCTCCAAAGCTTGAGCCTGGAGCCGGTCCGCAATCTCTTGGTTTTGATTGGAATGGTTTGGATTGGTCAATGCTCTTTGAGCGGCTCAAGGCCCGATACGGTATTTGGGAGCTTGCACGCATGGAAGCCATTCTCCGGTTGGCCGACCATCGTGCGTCTGAGGAAGAAGCGGGGAGGGAAATTAAATGAGAGAAGCGCTTCGGCTTGAAGGTCTTGAACCGGATAATTTGTTGGCATTTCTTGCACTGCTAGGGCTACTCCGAGCGTTGGAAGAGGCGGATGGATCATTCCTACCTAGAGCAGCCTGGGATGTAGATATCCATCCCATGAGACCAAGGCTCTTTTTGTCGCGTCCCGTTGAGCCGGAATCGATTGCTGAAGCTGTGGATAAAGGAATTGTTGTTCTTTCCAAGGGGTATAACTTTGACGGAAGAAAGGATTTAAACTATTCGCGCGATGATTGCCGCACACTACTGGAGCAGGAGGGACGGGAAGCGATTCTCGGTTCTCGCTGGCGTGTCGATCTCTTGGCATCGCTCATGAGCGATGCGGCTATTGAGAAAAATAGTATCGATCCTACACCTTTATGTCTTTTGACCGGCCAGGGACATCAGCACTTTCTTGAAAGACTAGCTAAAGTTCCGAGCTTCTCAGAGCCTCTGAGACGCAGCCAGAAAGGGAAAAAGGTCCATGTTTTTTCAGCACAATGCATTGCCGAAACCCTGTTTCACCCCTGGCATTATGGAGATCCGACTCCCTCTTTCCGGTGGGATCCTCAAGAAGAAAGGCGCTATGCGCTTCTCTATGGAGATCCAAGCAAGACCAATACAACAACGCAGCACGGCGCGAACCGGCTAGCGGCCGTTGGAATTGGTACTCTCACCTTGGTTCCACAACTCCGATCAAATAGTGTGCGAGCTAATATTCTCGGCGGATCCTTCGAAAAGGGGGAATTTTCCTTTGCTTGGCCGATATGGCGCAAGCCGGCCACGCTCTCTGCCATCCGAGGCATGCTTGCTCACCCAGGATTGAGAAAGGAAAATGGGCTCTCCCATTTGGGAGTAGATTATGTCATGGTTGCAAGACGGATTCAGTACGGGTACTATAGTAACTTTGTTCGTGCTGTTCCCTTACATCGTTTATGATCATAATGCTCTGTCATGCTTTTTACTTCAATGAAGCCGAGGCCTTACACATCCTCGGAAACATACCTAAAAATTAGCAACTTAATGGAAATGATCTTCCTTCAATGAAGCCGAGGCCTTACACATCCTCGGAAACCGTTACCTTGACGTTTACGGGAATATCGGAGTTGCACTTCAATGAAGCCGAGGCCTTACACATCCTCGGAAACGGTTTTGCTACTCTAGAAGGTTCGCAAGACAATACCCTTCAATGAAGCCGAGGCCTTACACATCCTCGGAAACCTGATTACATTTTCATTTCAGTTGTTGACCATTCGCTTCAATGAAGCCGAGGCCTTACACATCCTCGGAAACAAGGACATTGATCCGCTCATTGTTGATTTTATTTCTCTTCAATGAAGCCGAGGCCTTACACATCCTCGGAAACTTTCATCATTTTTACCTTATTTTGGTTAATTTTTAACTTCAATGAAGCCGAGGCCTTACACATCCTCGGAAACCGTTACCTTGACGTTTACGGGAATATCGGAGTTGCACTTCAATGAAGCCGAGGCCTTACACATCCTCGGAAACAAATCTATAAATCCCTCAGAAGCTTCCTGGGCTTCACTTCAATGAAGCCGAGGCCTTACACATCCTCGGAAACCATATTTCCAATACAAAGGCACAGGAGACCAGAAATACTTCAATGAAGCCGAGGCCTTACACATCCTCGGAAACTGCCCCTTTGTAACTCATTGCCTTGCAAAGCATAAAATTCTGTTTTGCGAGCATTTCCCAGAAATAAGATTACACCATGATACTCGGATGACATTGTTAAAGATCAACAACCATCTCTACACGGATATTTCTTCAGTAAATTATATCGAAAATGAAAAAAGTCAATTCCAGATGATCATCGCTCACCAATAGTCTTTGGGTTTTGGTTTGTGGATACCGATTCGATTATTGAAACGTGACCATTGAAGAGAGCAACGAAAGGATAAGATATCACTTTAAGGGGATTTCAAAACTAACGTGATATATCTGCTGATGATGAGCGGAAAGTCTGTGTGTAGATGGTTTAGGAGAACTGGGAATACCTGCTTATTCATTTTATAATGACATAAGGAGTGCATTGCAAGAAGTAAATGTTTACAACAAGAAATGGTAAACTTCTAGGGTGGAGATTCAGCAGTTGCGTCAGCAAGTTGCTCTTGGAATATCAGCCGGAGATCTTAAATCTTCTTCAAGAAAAGTTGATTCAGTAATGTCGATTTAATTTGAATAAGGAGACAGCGTATGCATACAAGATTGGCTAATCTTTTTTATCAAAGACACAACAACCAAAACAACCAGAGGAATCTAAAAACTTCCTGCTTCACAGGAAGGGCATGGAAGAATCGACTCAGTGAAGGTTGAAGAAGAAGGAAAATAATTTTCTGTTCTGCCTTACTCTGCCATTTAGAAGAACAGGCGAAGAGTGTGAGGTGATCAAGGTTTTAAAGTATCAGGCAGAAATTGGTGAGGATATAGAATAGAGCCGAATTAAAGGCTAACCAGGGTAGGTAGTTGTACCAAGGAGATCGCCTAAAGCGATAGAGCACATGAAGATATTATTCACTGATACCTTTAGTTATCTATTTGGTTCCGAGTCTGTTGCTAATTTAAAATCGATAACCAGAGCTTCACATGATTGTAGATTCGGATTTTCGTTTGCTAAGGATATTTCAGCAGGACTGTTAGGTAGCTCTTGTACTTGGAATATCCTTGATTTAAGCCATGTGAGCCTTTTGTTGTGTGTGAGAGCTTTCGATTCGAAACCTTAGCCAAGGATCGGCGTCTACAAGATAGCAGTTACCCTGACGCTTTTCCCCTGCATAGTCAATTAACCATGTACGTTAATTTTTTATCAATCAAATGAATTTATCTCTTCCATTCAGAGATATCTGTTCACATTATTCCACTTAAGGTTAGATTCAGGCAGTCTTTTGCTGCTATTCTTTGCGCAAACATTATTTGGATAAGAAAAGCTTGTTATAAGAAGAGTCCGCTTTGTTTAAGTAATGCTCAGGGAGGAAGACTGAACCAAAAAAACTTAAAAACCAATTACCTTGCCAGACCTAAAAAGCGTGCCGGTGGAGGGAGTCGAACCCACACCCGGTTGCCCGGACCAGATTTTGAGTCTGGCGCGTCTGCCATTCCGCCACACCGGCTATTTCATCTTCATGTTAGAAGAAAATTAAATTATCCTTTCTTATTTGGGTTGTCGATAGAAAACCTAATGTACTCTCATTAAGTACTTTTGGGCAGTAGCTGCTTTGGAAGGAAAAAGCGGTTAGCGATTAAAGTGGGGAAAATAGCCGTAGAGATAATGACTGGAATTAAAACTGAATATTGGCTTTGGGTGATAATTCCATGCGATAGACCATAAAGACAACAGATCACATTGAAAGTTAGCCCTGTTGACATCAGCAATGTTGTGTAGGCAGCTTGTTGTACTCCTTTTCTTTTAACAAGGAGTGGGAATGTTCCGCTAAATTTAGCAAGCTGTTGAATTGCAAAAAAGAAGAAAAAGGGGATGAGACTTTTCATTAGGGATGATAAATCGACGAATGAACCAGCTCGAATAAAATAAAAGGGAGTGAGGATCCCTAGGGTAATCGTTCGTAAACGTTTGACTAAGTCATGGTTTTGTCCCACAGATTTGGCCAGAACCATGCCAACAAGGTAGGCGGGCAATACCGCTTCAGAACCTGCCCAAACAGCAATACCTCCAAGACCAAAGAGGAAAAACAATAGATATTTTGTTTCTAATTCAGAAGGTTTGTTGCCATATTTTTTCAAGAAATAAGGAGTAAGTTTAGCTAGGCCAATAGAGCATATGAGAATACTTATCGTTAATATCGCCGTTTTCCATCCAAAAGGAGCAAAAAGAAACCCTAGCATAAGGACAGAACTTAAATCATTGATAAAACATGCGACAAGAAGGCCTTTGCCATAACTAGTTTTGTTCAATCCAAATTCTAAAAGAACAGTATACATAACAGCTACAGAGGTTGCAGAGAGAGCAATGCCTGCCAGAAGAGAAGCTTTCCAATCCCAATGGAAAAAGAAATGAGCAAACAGGGCACAGCACAAAAAAGGGACAAAAAAGGTAATTAAGCCAATCAGGGTAGACTCTTTCCATTGCTTTCTGAACGAACTTGGTTCAAGTTCAGATCCAGCCATAAAAGTTAGCATTATTGCTCCCAATCCAGCTAAAAAACTAATCCAACCTTCTTTGGGATTAAGACCGGTTTTTCCAAAAAAGATAAAAGCCAAGTATTGTCCAAATATGCCGATAATGATTTCGATGAGTGCTGCTGAAATTCGAAATTTTACCGCTAAAAAGGAAGCGACGAGCGCGAGTCCCATCCAAAAACATGCTAAGAACCATGTGTGTTCCATTAAAACCCTTCTTTCTAATAATTGCTTTAGGAAATTAAAAGAGTAGGAGTTATCACTTCGATAAAGAAGGGTTTTCCAGGGAGCTGGATGGTAAACTCCATTACCGGCTTTTCTTTTTAAGAATAAAATTTTAAAGTGTCAAGCAGCAACTCCATTTTTTTAAATTAAAAAAGACTAAAAGAAAGCACGTAGATTGAGTTTTCTAAGGATATGATCGGCTTGATTCAAAGAGTGAAAGAGGCGGCGGTTTCCACAATAGATCAAAAGCAGGCATGTTCTATTGGCAAAGGGATTGTGCTGTTTTTAGCTATTGAAAAGGAGGATAGAGAAAAAAATGGCGATCTTCTCGTAGAGAAAGTGCTCAAATGTAGGATATTTGCAGATGAAACGGGAAAGATGAACCGGTCTCTTCTTGACATAAATGGGGAGCTGCTCGTTATTCCTGAATTTACCCTAGCTGGTGAAATCGCTAAAGGCAATAGACCGAGTTTTGATCGCGCTGCCCCTGCAGAGGTGGGCAAACAACTATTCGATTATTTTACAATGCAGTTAGAAAATAGATATAAAGCGGTGAAGAAAGGCTATTTTGGAGCGAATATGGCTGTATATTTGATTAACGATGGTCCTGTGACGTTTTGGATTAAAACTTAAGCTTTACCCAAATAGGCAAAATATTTCTCAACCCTAAAAATAAAGGTTTTTTTTCATTTTTGTATGCAAGCCGTAGCCATAGAAGTAAAGAACTTACGCAAGGTGTTTGGCAAACTTGTGGCTGTAGATCAGCTTTCCTTTAAAGTCATGGAATCTGAAATCGTTGGGTTTTTGGGGGCCAACGGGGCGGGAAAAACAACATTGATTCATTTGTTGCTTGGGCTTTTAACGCCTAGTTCGGGTTCCATTCAGATTTTTGGTCTCTCTCCTTCTACATCTAGAAGAGAGATCCTATCTTTTTCCAATTTTGCTTCTGGTTACATTAGCTTACCTACAAATCTAACTGTAAAAGAAAATCTTCAAGTATTTTCCCGCCTTTATCGGATAAAAAACCCGGAAGAAAAAATCCTTTCTCTTCTTCATCTATTAGAAATTGATCACTTGCAAAACAAAATTACAGGTTTTCTCTCTGCTGGGGAGTTAACTCGGCTCTGCTTATGTAAAGCCTTGCTGAACGATCCAAAACTGCTCTTTTTAGATGAACCGACGGCGGGTCTTGATCCCAATATTTCTGACAAGGTCTGTGAGTTGTTGCTTGAACTGAGAAGGAAAACTGGACTCACTATTGTGTACACCTCTCATAATATGCGAGATGTAGAAAGACTTTGTGACCGGATTATTTTTATGAAATCGGGAAAAATTATTACCCAGGGAATACCGCTAGAAATTGTTCAAGAATTTAAGCAAAAAAGTCTTGAAGAACTTTTTATTCAGTTGGTTCGGGAATAATCCAAATCGCTTCGACAATGAATAGAGAAAGAATTATAGGCCTTTTTTTGCGTTACACTTACGTTTACAGGAGAAGCTGGATTCGGGTTTTAGAATTTGTTTTTTGGCCCCTCATGGACTTGCTCGTTTGGGGATATCTGACTCTTTATCTCACGGGTTCCCCAAAGAATTTCTCAAGCCCGTTTCAATTTTTGATCGGTGCGATGATCCTTTGGGATGTGCTTTATCGGACACAGCTAGGAATTACACTATCTTTTTTGGAAGATGTATGGTCGAAGAATTTGATCAACCTTTTTGTTAGTCCCATAACCATTGGAGAGTTTTTTGTGGCAACTATTTTAGTGGGCATCACCAAGTCTCTTTTAATCGTAGGCCTTTTAGGAACCATAGCCGCTTTATTTTTCCATTTTAACCTACTGCAACTGGGCACTTACTTATTACCTCTTGTTTGCAATCTTTTCTTGATGGGAGCAGCTTGTGGAATTTTAACTATTGCTTTTCTTCTTAGGTGGGGGCAAGCTGCAGAGTCTCTTGCTTGGGCTATACCAATTCTTTTCCAACCTTTTGCAGCTGTTTTTTATCCCCTCCATGTCCTTCCCTCCTCTATACAACCCTTGTCTTTTCTTATCCCTGCAACGCATGTTTTTGAAGGGTTGAGAAGTGGCCTTGAAGGGATTTATGCTTATAATCATTTATTGTGGGCAACCGCTTTGAACTTTTGTTATTTAGGACTTTCTTTCATTCTTTTTAAGCACTTTTTTTCTATCGCCAAAGAAAAGGGCCTTCTTGTTAAATTGGGCACACAATGAGCTTTGCCACTTTTCTTCAACCTATTGTTATGCTATCGAATCAAACCGATTTTGAAAAAAAAGTGCATTATTTAGCCGGAAGCCCCGATTCGATCTCTTTTTTAAAAGACAATTGCTCTTTTTCCTTTTCGTTTATTTTGCTCTTGGAGGGTGTTGCGGCAAAAAAACTACTGAAGACAGTCGCGCCAACTAGCGCTAAAATCCATCCTCCAAACAGAAGGAAAAGAACAATTAATCCAACAAGAGTACCAAAAGAGGAAACAATAAAAGCAACTACATCATTAATATTCATAGTTAACTCCATTAATTAGAAATTATTATGCTATAAGTAAATCAAAAATCAAATAAGAATATATAAAAATTGCATAGAATGTTAGCGATAGGAAAATCACAAAGGATCATTTTGGGGAGGGGAATAGATTTGATTTATATTTATAGTTAAATAAATAAGACTTAATAATAAGTAAATCTTTTTTCTTATACAATTAATTATATTAATCGATTTAAGCAAAAAATATGTCTGAAAATCCAATCGAAGAAAAGGCTAAGGAAATCATTGAAGAAAAACTTGAGGAAGAGAGGAAAAAGGAAAAATGGCTATATCATGTTTCTTTTTCGATTATTCTCATGGCGGTGTTAGGAACGATTGTTGCAGCCGACTCGGAAAATAGTGTTACAGAAGCCATTATTTTACGTAATGAAGCGATTCTTTTTCAAGATAAAGCCACAGATATGTGGAATTTTTTTCAGGCTAAGTCGATGAGAGAAGCGGGTTATCGCATCGCTAATACTATCAATCCAAAGCCTGAGTTCGAACAAGAAATTGAAAGATACCGGAAAGAGAAGATGGATATTGAACAAAAAGCCAAGCTTCTTGAAGAACAGGTAACGGCAAGGCTAAAAGAAAGCGAACGGTATTATCACAAGCACCATATTTTTAGAATGGCGGGTATTCTTGTCCAGGTTGGAATTGCATTGTCTTCTGTTTCCGCTTTGTTGAAAAGGAAAACGGTATGGTATTTAGCGATCTCTTTAGCAATAGGAGGATTAATCGTATTTTCGACCGCTTTATTAAAGTAGAAGAAAAAGGGTAAGGCTTTTTACAAGAAAGCAGATTTTAGGGAGTTTTCTTTAATTTAATTCTTTCTTTTAGAAGGGAAACATCCACTTTAAGGTAGACTTCAGGAACTCCAAAAACGATTTTTCTTTATTAATTTCGCATTTTTGGAAATCCAGATCCTGGTGTAAATCGAGGGATAAAATAGGTCTTTCATACAATTTTTCGATTGTTTGCACAACATGGCTATAAAGGCCCTGGGCAAGAGTATATGCTTCTAGAGCTGATTTCTGCAGATCAACCGTTTTGCCTACCTTGGGTTCAACAAGAACACACAAAGAATCGGTGAGGAGATCCTTTCCATAGCCAGATGTTTTTTCTGTCCATACTCCATGGTTTTCGTAGGCAGCGGTTGTGATTCGTAGATCTTCCTTTTCGACTGCAAGCTCGATAAATCCAAATGTTTGATCCATTTTGAAATAGACTCTGTTCTTATTATCTATGAAAAGATTATAATCTGCAGGTAATGATTCAACATTTAGAGATAAGTTTTGAGAATAATCTTTTTCTAGTCGTTCTTTTATTTGAGTCAATTCAGCCGCTTTGCCTTTGAGAACCAAGCTACGCAAAATAAGGGCATGGGGGACTAAAGGGGGAAGAGAAGGCCAAGCAGATCGAATGACATAATGTCCATTATGAAAAGCTGATTGGTAAAGAAACCATCCCGACAATAAAATAAGAATACCAATCCCATAATAGGGAATAAAGAGAAGGCCGATTATCCATAGAATCCGAGCCCAGTTCACCGTATCAATGGGTTTTAACCGGGTAATCTTGTTTTGGGTTAACCACAGTTGCCATGAGAAAGCTCTTTTTTGATGAAAATGACAGAGAGAAAAGGGTGAAGAGGGGTCTGGAAATTTCAAGAAAAGAGTTTTTACAATTTGCTTAACATGTTCTTGGGTAAGATCCACAACACAGAACCGTTTAATTCGACCCATTATGGATAGAGAAAGCCTTATTTCCTGTTCGAACTGCCGAAAAGGAGTGTAGACGAATTGGAAGCGGGCAGCCGTACGAGCGATTATCTCTTGAGATCTTGGATGCGGAAATTCCAAACGGTATTCAAGATAAACTTGAGGATCCAGAGGCTCAGATTGAGAGTGTTCTGCTTTTATTCCATAATTAGCCAGTTCTTGGTCCATCCAAGATTTGATAAGGTTCAAGCTCTTTAGCAGCTGGATAAAAGGATCAACGGTTTGCTTCTTTTTAGGAATTTCTTGTTGGGTTGATGAATTTTCCTCTTGAACTTTTTTTTCAGTCTCAGTAGGTGATTCTTTAAGCTCAATCTCCTGGATTAATTGCCCAAGGGGTTGCCAATCTTTAAGATCTTTATGCCAAGCTAGGGTTTGAGTATTGATGGTTCCTTCTTCTAGAAGCTTGAGGATCTCCTCCATGGAAAAAGGACCCTCTTTTTTCCCGGATTGAACGATGAATATTTCCATAAATTTTCCTCTGCATTCTATTGAGTTAGGAGCCGGCTGCAGAGCAAGAATATCGTTATTAGATTAAAATTTTTACCGGGAAAAAAGTTCCTTTGAAATCTAAAGGAACAGTTCAAAAATTTGTGATAAATTGAAAGCAAAAAGGAATCAAAAAACTGGCTTACAAAGCTCTAATCTACATTTTTCCTTCGACTGGCTAACCACTTACTCCGATGATTAATTACCCAGTCTAGTAGAGCTTTTTCAAAACCAATGTCATAGCCCTTTTTCTCGCTTTCAATCCACTTGTGTTTTAAGATCTCTTCTCTTTCTAACAGGAATTCTTGATAAAGGGTTGAGTTTTTTAGTAGCGTCGAAATACACTCCATTTTTTTGTTTTCCTCCATTACCTCTCTCCGCAAATTCACAAGTCTTTATTGAGTTATTCTAAGTATAAAATACCACAAAAAAATTAATTTAAATAATGGCAATTTATATTGAGCACAAAGAGTAAAAGATTATTTCAAAAAGTCAATAATTTTTTGTGCAGCTTCAAGAAATACTTGGCTCGTTTTTCTATCCGGTTCAGATAGAACAATAGGCAGCCCATGATCGGAAGATATACGAAGTTCGGCTTCAATGGGAATTTCTCCTAAAAAAGGAACATTTTGCTTCTCAGCCTCTTTTTTTCCTCCGCCACAACCGAAAAGATCATATTTTTTATTATCAGTTGGACAAATAAAATAACTCATATTTTCAATAATTCCCAAGATAGGAACGTTAACTTTTTTGAACATACTGACCGCTTTTCTCGCATCCACAAGAGCTACTTCTTGGGGGGTTGTGACGATAACCGCTCCTGATAACCTAACCGTCTGAACGATAGTTAATTGAATGTCTCCTGTTCCAGGGGGCAAATCGAGAACTAAAAAATCGAGATTTCCCCACTCGACATTTTTTAAAAACTCTTGGGTATAACGGGTAACCAAGGGGCCTCTTAAAACAGCAGGTTGATCAGCTTCCAAAAGAAAACCCATACTCATGAGTTTTAGACCATATTGTTCAACAGGAATAAGCCTTTCATCCGGAGTAATTTGAGGGGATTCAGTGGTTCCGAACATCATCGAAATACTTGGTCCGTAAATATCACAGTCGCAAAGGCCGACAACCAGTCCTTTTTTGTAGAGGGCACAAGCAAGATTGGCTGCCACGGTTGATTTTCCAACTCCACCTTTGCCGCTAGCCACAGCAATGATGTGTTTGATGTCAGAACTGATCAAGGTAGATTTGGGGGTTGGATGTGACTCTGGCCTTTTGATGAAAACCTGGATATTACCTATACCTTCAAAGCTCGAGAGTTTTGATTTAATCTCTTTTTCCAGTTGTCCAGGAATATCAGGATTGGGACTAGAAAGTTCGAGTTTAATACGGACTTCACCTTCTGCAAGCTCAATTTCTTTCACGAGGCCAAATGAAACGATATCCCTGCTAAATCCAGGATACCGGACTTCTTTAAGTTGATTTAAAATTTGTTCTTTACTGAATATAGGCATAAGGCAAATCAAAATTTAGGTTTATCGGCTTAAGGGTGAGCCAGAAAGTTGGTTCAATATTATAAACAAATGATAGGCTGAAGACTCTAAAAAATGATAAACAGGAGGGAGATTGAGAAACACGATAATGGCTATAAACCAAAAAAGGCCCATTTGACGTTCCCATTGGTCACTGATTCTAAAAATATTTTTGAGTACGGTCCAACCGTCAAAAGGCATAATCGGAAGAAGATGAAAAACGGAAAGAAAAATAGAAGCGAGTACAAAAGTGGCGAAAAGTTCACCCAGTTTATGATCATGAGGAATGATCAGTTTGGCAAGGACAAGGAGTAAAAAAGCGGTGATGATATTGGCTAGGGGACCAGCAAGAGCGATCAGAATACCTTGAATCCTAGGATTTTTTAATCGATGTGGATCGATAGGCACGGGTCTACCCCAAGCGAAAAAACCGAATCCTCCAGGAAGAACAAAAATGTTAATGGCAGGAATGATTAAAGTCCCAAAAAGATCCATGTGAACAAGAGGATTGAAGGTCAAACGACCTTCATCTTTAGGTGTGTTGTCTCCCATTAAAGTTGCAACTAGAGCATGTGCAAACTCATGGATCGTGATAAGGGGAATAAGAAGAAGAAAAAGATAGAGTTTATCTAAAGTAGGATTCATGAGGAAAAATCTTTATGAAATTGAAACACTGTTCATTAAAAATAACCAATAATGCATTTTTATGAGAACTTTGTTAGCGATCTTTTGTCCTTTCCTTATTATACTTTCCATTTATCTGGGTGATTTGCAAGCTGTAGTCATCGATTTGGGTATTGATGTGCTTGTAGAAAATCATTTTCATGGATTGGAAGCAAAAAGAATTGGTTTAATTACAAATCGTTCAGCTGTCAATAAAAATGGAATTTCTACTATAGACTTATTTTTTCATTCTCCACAAGTAAAACTTGTGGCTTTGTTTACTCCAGAATACGGTCTATATGGTTTAGAACCCATGAAGAAAAATGGTTCTTATGTGGATTCTCAAACCAACCTTCCTGTGTATCCTTTGATTGGCGATGACCTCAAGCCGACAGCTGAGATGCTTCAAAATGTTGATGTGCTTGTTTTTGATTTGCAGGATATAGGTTCAAGGAGTTTTACTTTTTTGAGTACAATGGGCCTTGCCATGGAAGCTGCAGCCGAAAATGGCAAGGAATTCTTTGTTCTGGATCGGCCTAATCCTCTTGGTGGAGAACGTGTTGAAGGAATGCCTTTTGATAACCATTTCCGATCTTTTTATAGCGAATGGGATATTCCGTATATTCATGGGATGACTCCTTGTGAAATTGCTGTAATGATCAATGGAGAAAACTGGATTTTTAAAAAACCCAAGCTTACGGTTGTGCCCATGAAAGGATGGGATAGATCGATGCTGTGGAAGGATACGGGGCTTAGTTGGTATCCACCTTCTCCTTATTTGCCAAACGAAGAAAGTCCTTTTTACTTTTCAATCAGTTCTTTTTTAGGAATAAGCCCTGAAATCGACAATGGAATAGGAACAGCCTTTCCCTACAAATTCATAGGAGCTTCTCGAATCGATCCTTATTTTTTTTCTCGCCAGATGAACAAAAGAAAGATTCCCTTTTGTTATTTCAGACCTATTTTCTATTGGTCTTTTTTCGGAAAGTTCCGGGATAGAATGCTTGGAGGATGCCAGATACATATACAAGATTTTTCTAAGGTAAAACTTGTGGAAATAGGACTTCATTTACTCCAGGAATTAATGATGGAGTTAAACCAGGAACCTTTGGCTTCTCTCAATGCAGATCAAATGGAATTTTTCGATAGATTTTGTGGCACCGATGAGATTCGACGAGGTTTTCTTTCTGGCAAAAGAATACAAGAAATTGTTGAAAGTTGGGACTCTTACATACAGAATTTTAAAGAAAAAAGAAAGAAATACTTATTGTATTCTTCTCAATCTCCAACACAATGAGTTAGCTTTTATTTTACTCCTATGCAAAGTGATATAGAAAGTTTGTTTGAAAAGAGGATAGAAGAAAGAAAACCTTTTCAGATAGTTTTTAGCCATCAAAGCGAACAGGATCTTTCCCAACTTTCAAAATCCGTCCAATTCCAAATTCTTGACGGGATAGAAAACTTGCCTAAGGCACTAGCCATGCCTGACTCGGATTGCATTGGAAAGGCAGAAAGAGACAACCGGATTATTTATCGGTTTCGCTATAAAGAATACAGGATATATTTTGAGAAGACTGACTTTGGAATCCTGATTCACCGGATACTTCTTAAAAATACCCTTGCGGATTTTCTTTTCCGTTCCAATTTGGTCTTTTCCGAAACGAACGCTTGACGATCCTTTAGCTGTATCTAAAAGAGATTTAATTTAGCAACGTTTGCAGCGACATGTCGTGCACTTTCCTGAAGTGCTTCCAACTCGTCTTCCGTAAGGGGAAGTTCGATTATTTTTTCAACGCCATTTCTCCCAAGGATTACAGGTACTCCAATATATTGACCATTAACCCCATAATGACCCTCACACCAGGCAGAGCAGGGTAAAATCCGTTTTTGATCTTTAACAATGCTTTCAACCATTTCCAATATGGATGCGGAAGGGGCGTAGTAGGCACTGCCTTTTTTAAGAAGCTTAACTATTTCAGCTCCTCCTTCCCGGGTTCTTTTTATCAACTGCTCTATTTTTTCTTTTGAAAGAAAATGTTCTATCCCAACACCCGATACCGTGGCAAATCTAGAAAGAGGAACCATTTCATCCCCGTGTCCTCCTAAAACCATTGCTTGAACTGCTTGAGGGGCTATATCCAGCTCGGATGCGATAAAATAACGGAATCTGGCAGAATCCAAAACTCCAGCCATCCCCATGACTCTATGCTTTGGAAGTTTTGTTTTGTGAGCGATAAGATAGGTCAAAACGTCTACTGGATTTGAGACGACAATAACCAAAGCATTTTGGGAAAACCTCTGGATATTTTCGGCAACATTACTTGCTATTTCGGCATTCCTATTGAGAAGGTCGTCTCGGGACATTCCAGGTTGCCTGGCCAACCCACTGGTTATTATGAAAATATCTGAATCTTTGCAATCTTCGAACCGGTTTGTCCCTACGATCTTCGATTCGATACCGAGTATAGGGGCTGACTCCATCATGTCGAGGGCTTTCCCTTGGGGCATATCCTCGATGATGTCATAAAGAAAAACATCTCCTAAGTTTTTTTCCCAAATTCTTTGTGCTGTCGTAGCTCCAACAAATCCTGCTCCAATAATGGATATTTTCATTTTGTCTATTTAACTCCTTTGATTCTCTTTTTCTATTGTACCTTAAGATCTTCGAAAAAATGCATTTGAAAAAATTTTTAATTACCACAAATTTTTTTAGTGCCTTTCTGGATATGTAACTTATTGCTTTTCCTTTTTTTTCTTTCTGCACAAACACTGAAAAGTCAATTTCTATCTGATGAGGATGTTTCTATCAAGGAAAAAGACCTAAGAGAAATTTTCCAATCACCTATCCTTTTTTCCGACAATTATCTCTATCAGAATTCTAAAACGAAAATTTCTTCTTATGTTTCTACAGGAGATTCTTATTTAAGCTCTTCAGGAGGAAAAAATTTTCAACTCATTGAGGATCAAGACGGTTATGGGGTTATCCTTGAAAGTAATCCCTCTGATCAGCTCTCTTTTGTTCTCAATCCTTCTGCATCGATTCAAAATGTAAATCCACTTAATGGCACTCAATCGACCATTTTTACATTTGGTTCTATTTCTCCCTTACTCAATAATTTTGATGCCGCAAACTCCGCTTCTCTTTCCTGGAAACTTGATAATTTTACAGCCAAGGGATGGATCAACCAGTCTTCTATATTCAACAACTGGCAAACTTATAATGTAATGACAGAAGGGTTCGGAACGGAGCTTTCTTATAAAAGCCAGCAGCAAACGCTCTTTTCTATTTCCTTGAGTAATAATCTCAATAGGTATGGAATGATGATTCCGGATTGGTCTTATATGTACAGCCAATCGGACTCTTTGTGTGCACTCAGAGTTGAACAGCCCATACACAATACACCCCTAACGCTCTGGACCGAAGGCTCTTTTGACAGAGCGACAGCCCTTAGCGGTTTTGAAACAACAAACTATAGCTATGGTTGGACGCTACCGAGTGTAAAAGGGGGGCTAAACTGGGTTGTCAATTCAAAAGGCTACGTTTCTATAGGAGCTAGCTCTTCCAAACTGCTCTTTAATCAAGGATGGGGATACGAAAATTTTAGCGATCTGTTTGGAGAATGGAAACAGTCGGTTTCATCCAAAGCTACTTTAAATTTTGGAACAGATTTCCAGGATTGCAACTATACCGCAGGTTCTCAAGAACTGTTATACACCGACCAGGGGAGCCGACTCTATATTTCTTTTGGACCTCAAGTCAAACTGTCCAAAGATTTTTCGGCCAGGTTGGATATGAAGTATCTATTGGGTGAACCTGACCTCAAGTATGAAGCTTTACAGATTCCTAATCGGTACTTTATTTTCAGTGTTCAGGGTAAATTCTAACGTGTTTCTGCAGAAAACATGACATTTTTGCCCACTAGGAAAGCGAGCACAAGTCCACTTAGTCCGATTAGTATTCCCAATGCAACGTTTATCCAAGCTTTTTCAGCTATAAAAAGACTGTTACTATCGATCTGTTTGGCATTCAAAAAAAAGCGCACAGAGGCGGTCAGTATAACCAAAACACCTAGAGCCATGAATACAAATCCCATCCAAGGCACAAAAGGATCAAAGAACCGGGAGTTGGATTGTGGATTTTTTTCAAAAACAACACTGATGTAATCAAGAAAAAGAGTGAATTTCTCGACAAGAAAACCAAAGGCCATAATGGCTATACCCGTTCTGATCCAGGCTAAAAAAGTCCTCTCGTTAGCCGAATGATCGCCAAAATTTTTTATCATCGGAGTTCTCACCCTCAGGTGGGTTAAAATGATGGGTGGAAGAATCTTTTCATACCAAAACCATTTATAGTCTTTCTATAAACCGGCGAAATCGTTCCAAGCCTGTTTTAATTCTTTCCATATTCGTCGCATAGGAAAGCCTGATTGACTGGTCATCTCCAAAAGCAATTCCAGGAACTACAGCTACTTTTTCCTCTTCAAGCAACCTTTGAGCAAAATCCGTAGAGCTCATCCCGGTTCGAGCTATATTGATGTAAACATAGAAAGCGCCCTGGGGTTTTGCATAAGAAATTTTGGCTATACTCGAAAGGGTTTTAATGATGTATTCCCGTCTTTTTTTGTATTCTTCAACCATGCTTTCGACACAGTCTTGAGGGCCTTTGTATGCAGCAAGCGCTCCCTTTTGGGCAAACGAAGTTGCATTGGAGGTCATATGACTCTGCAATGAAATGATCTGTTTTGCTGCCCATGGAGGGGAAGCCGAATAGCCAAGCCTCCAACCCGTCATTGCATAAGTTTTGCTAAAGCCATTAACCGTAAAGGTAAGATTGTAAATTTCTTTGCTGAATGAAGCGATACTGTAGTGGGTTAAATCATCATAAATGAGCTTTTCATAGATTTCATCCGAAAGGATGAGAATATCTTCTTCGAGAGCTACATGGGCGAGGGCTTCCAATTCTTCCTTCGAATAAACACTGCCGGTGGGATTAGAAGGGGTGTTGATGATAATCATTTTTGTTTTAGGAGTCATCGCCTCTTCAAACTCTTTGGGTGTGATTTTATATCCATTTTCAGCTTGCGTTTGAACGATAATAGGATCAGCTCCTGCAATCTTGACCATTTCGGGATAACTCACCCAATAGGGAGCAGGAATAATCACTTCATCACCGGGATCAACCGTAGCAAGAATGACATTAATACAGGCATGTTTAGCCCCGCAACTCACATTAATCTGCTCTGGACTATATTCCAGGGAGTTATCTTTTTTCAGTTTTTCACATATAGCCAATTTTAATTCAGGTATACCTGAAGAGGGCGTGTAGCGGGTAAAATTGGCATCGAGGGAGCCCATCGCAGCGGCCCTGATGTGTTCGGGAGTATCGAAATCGGGCTCTCCAGAAGTGAAGTTGACGACGTCTTCCCCTTTTTGAGCCATAGCTTTGGCTTTGCTATCCAGTGCAAGAGTAAGGGAAGGGCTAATCTTCCGAACTCGAGATGAAACTTCCATAATATTTTCCTTGTTTTTGCTTTTAAAATTTAAGAGTTAGGCTTCGTAAGCTTCTTGTATTAATGAGATAAAATTATTCTGCTGCATATTCAAAATTTTTATCTCTCTTTCAGCATTCTCAGGGGAATCTGAGGCATGAGCAGCATTAACCATGATGCTTTGACCAAACTCTCTCCGGATGGATCCCGGAGGAGCTTTAGCCGGATCAGTGGGGCCAAGAACTTCTCTTACTTTTTTTACCGCATCGATCCCTTCATATATTAAAACGATACATTTTTCTTTTCCTGGCATTTTTTTCTGGATCGGTGAACAGTCCTTGGGATTGATACCGGTCATGAATTTAACGATCGAGTTAAATTGTTCTTCGGCATAAAGCGGGCCAATAAGATTACCGAGTTCTTCTTCTCTAGAAGAATCTATCTTGATGCCTAAAGCGGATTCAAGAAGTTCCTTGGCTTTTATGGCAGCTGGCTTTTTAAGTTTCTCCTGAAGAGCCACCCTCACGGGAGCATAAAACTCCTCTGCTTCTGCAACACTCATATGATGAACCTTGATAGCCGATATCGACAGTTCGGTTCTCGAAAACATGTCAATAACATATCCCGGTCTTCCGCTGGGAAAGCGAAAGTTATCGGGTTTTAGAATTACAACCGCTCTTTGATGGCCAGGCTTATTGTAAGTAGGAAGGATATGGGAAAGGATTCCTGAATCTTGATTGTAATATCTTTTCCAAAGAAGGAGCTTTGCTTTGGCTTCTTCAACAGAAGGAGGAGCAAGGACAGCCGGTTCAAAATATTTTACCGAACCGTCTCGATTGAAAATAAGATCTCCAAAGGTATCTCTGATTGTTTCTCCTCCTTTGCTTCGGTTGCGAAGGTTGCCTACAACTTCTCGAGTTTTTGCAACGGCATTTTCTCCCTTGAATAGCAATACCATCACCCGTTGACGTTCCCCCGTTTGAGGATTAGGCATGTAATTCTCAAGGACGTAGTCTCGAATGAGTTCTTGAATTTGTCTGTCTTGGGGGTCACTTTCGGTAACGATCATTTTAGAGTATTCGAGAACAAGCTCTGGACTTGGCGAATACATAGCTGCCCCAGCTAGTTCAAGGGAACTTTGAGAGAGCAATCGTGAAAGAATAACCCCTGTTCGTGATTTGTATAAGGTATAGGGATTTATAATAACATAACTGAGTTCTTGTGCCATAGACTTTCTGAATCGTTGAGGTTCTTCAAAATTTTATGATTATTTTATTATTTTGTCCTGTCAAAATCTGTTTATCATGGTCTCTGTTTTGAAATCAAACAATGAAAAATTAGGATTTACATCGAAACTTTTAGTTATCGGCAAACCTAAAGCATAGAATAGCGCCCCTACAAAAGCAATCATCGCGGCGTTATCTGTACAAAACTTTTTTTCGGCAAACAGTACTTCTATTCCTTTTTCAAAAGCTTTCTTTTCGAGAAGTTCCCGAATCCTTTTATTGGCAAGTACTCCTCCTGATGCTGAGATGAGGGGTAAGGAAAAGCTCTGGGCTGCAGCGATCGTTTTTTCTTGAATGATTTTTGCGACAGTCTCCTGGAAAGAAGCGCAAACATCGAACAGGAATTGTTGGTTCTGGTATAACATTGCTTTGTTTTTTTCTAAAAAAATTTTTACCGCTGTCTTAAGACCGCTAAAGCTAAAATTAAAGTTATTTTTTTCCATTAGACTCAATGGGAAAGTATGGGCATGAGGATTGCCTAATTGAGCATATTTTTCGATTTCTGGGCCTCCGGGATAGCTTAATCCAAGAAGTCGGGCAACCTTGTCGAAGGCTTCGCCGGCTGCATCATCTATGGTTGAACCGATTTTGTGATAGTCTCTGGGACCATCAACCCGAGCTAAGAGAGTGTGACCTCCACTTACAATGAGTCCAAGGAAAGGAAACCTTAGCTTTTGTTCCCTTTCAATAAAAGGTGAAAAGAGATGTCCTTCCAAGTGATTTATACCAAAAACGGGTATTCCCAATCCAAGGGCAAGTCCTCTTGCAAATGAGTTGCCTACAAGTAGTGAAGCCATGAGTCCTGGTCCTTCTGTTACAGCTATAGCTTGTAGTTTCTCTAAATTTAAACTCCCGCTACTGATCATGTCTTTGAGAAGAATGGGAAGATTTTTAGAATGTTCTCTGACTGCAAATTCGGGGACTATGCCTCCAAAAGGTTTGTGTAGAGGGGCTTGGGTAATGCATCGGCTGTCCATAATTACGTTCTTTCCCCCAATATTCTCCACGACAGCAATAGCGGATTCATCACATGAAGACTCGATTCCGATCCAGAGCATAGAAAAATTAGTTGTTAATATTAAAGGATGTAGAGATTTATTTTTTTAGCCTTTCTTTAAACCATCGGATGGTTATTTTTAATCCTTCTTCAAGATCAACACAGGGTTTCCAGCCTAAAATCCTCATCGCTCGGCTAATATCCGGCTTTCTTTGCTTTGGATCATCAACAGGAAGAGGTTCAAAAATAATGTTTTCAGCTACTCCGGTCAATTTGCATATCATTTTTGCAAATTCAAGAATGGTCATTTCTTTGGGATTCCCTAAATTAATCGGTTCATGGTAGTCTGAGTGCGCAAGGGCATATACTCCATCAATTAAATCTGAAACATAACAGAAACTACGCGTTTGTGAGCCATTTCCGAAAACGGTTAGGGGCTTGCCTTCGAGGGCTTGAGAGATGAAAGCGGGAACCACGCGCCCGTCTCTTAATCTCATGCGTGGTCCAAAAGTATTAAAAATTCTAACAATATAAGTCGGAATTTTATGGACCCGATGATAAGCCATAGTCAAGGCTTCAGCAAATCTTTTAGCTTCATCATAGACCCCTCTAGGTCCAATAGGATTGACGTTCCCCCAATAGTCTTCAGATTGGGGATGAACAAGAGGATCACCATAACATTCAGAGGTAGAGGCTAGACAGAATGCACTGTTTTTACCCTTTGCCATTCCTAAAGTTCGGTATGTTCCTAAGGAGCCTACTTTTAATGTTTGAATGGGTAACTCCATGTAATCGATAGGACTTGCAGGTGAAGCAAAATGGAAAACAATGTCTACTTTTCCTGGAATATTCAAATATTCAGTGACATCCTGGATAATCAAATCAAATTTGGAGTCATGCTTAAGATGTTCAAGGTTGGCAAGGTTACCTGTAATAAGGTTGTCTATGCCAATAACTCGATAATCCGAAGCAAGCAGTTTATCAACCAAATGGCTGCCTAAAAAACCTGCGGCACCTGTAACGACGGCAACTTTCATAAAATTCAATTTTTTAAGGATAACCTTTTTTCTTTATTTTCCAAAAGAAGATTTTTTGATGTAATAAAAGTTTTGAAAATTAGGAAAAGAGAGCTGGGTTTGCTATTTCTAGAAGTTTATGAAGATTTTCTCGACTTCCCAGTGCGATGAGTGTCATTCCTGCGCTAAGAATCGTTTGGCCTCCAACGTTATGAATCCAAGTTCCATTTGGAAATTTACAGGCTAGAATAGTTACATTGAGATTGTTGCGAATTTGAGATTGGGCAAGGGTCTGTCCAACAAGGGAAGAAGAAGGAGAAATGAAGATCTGTTCAACAACAAGTTCTTTTCCCTCCACGTTGGCAACTTCACAGAAAAAATCAGCCACTTCGGGCCGAATCAACATAGAAACAATTCTCCACGCCGATACTTTCTGGGGCAGAAGAACATGGTTCGCTCCCGCTTTGATGAGTTTATCCTCGAAATTCCTGGAAGAAGCTCGGGAGACGATTTGAATAGAAGGATTAAGAAATCTTGCAGTCAACACGATCAAAATATTTTCTTTGTCTATGGAGGTAACTGCAGCTAAACCTTGTGCTTCTTTTATTTTTGCCTCGACTAATATTTCTTCATCCGATCCACTCCCCAAAATAGCGAGTTCCCCTAAGGCATTGAGATGGGATATTTTTTCCGGATCAGTATCAATGATCACGTAGTTTTTCCCTTCGGCTTTTAACTCTTCAACAACATATCGACCCGTCCGACCATAACCACAAACTATAAAATGGTTTTTTAACTTGCGAATCATTTGCATTCTCCGCTTTCTTTCAAAATCCTCTTTCCATTCCCCGGAGGAAAAATAGGCTAGAGCCGTAGAAGCAGAATATCCCGCTAAGCTAACCCCACTGGCAATAAGAAAAATGGTAAATATTTTTCCTGCTGTGGAAAGGGGCACGACTTCATTGTATCCTACCGTACTTAGGGTAATTACTGTCATGAAAATGGAGTCGAGAAAAGAGATGTTTTCAATAAAGTGGTAGCCTAAAGTACCAATGAGGAGAAGAAAGCAGAGGATAAGGAAAGCGATTTTAAATTTTTTCGAAGAATTTTTAGTATAATGGACAGCGGACAACGATTGGACCTCTTAGCTTAGAATTACATTACTGGGGCATCCCCCCAAAGCTTTTCCAATTCATAAAAGGCTCTTTCTTCTTCCATAAATACGTGGACAAGAACTGGCCCATAATCGATGATCACCCAATGGCTTTGAGGTGAACCTTCGATATGGAGGGGATTGAGATGAAATTCTTCCCGTATCTTTTCTTCTAGTCCAAAGGTTAGGGCTTTCAAGTGGGGTTCGGAAGTGGCCGTACAGACAACAAAGAAATCGACAAAAGAGGATATTTTTCTTAAGTCAAGGATAATTGGGGCAATCCCTTTTTTTTCAAGAATGATCTTCTTACAGCTTTGTGCAAGAGACAAAGTTTCCTCTTCATTTGGAGCAATGGGGGAAGACTCAGTAGGGTATGAAGCTGTTTTAAGTTTTTGAGTAAGGATGTCGATAACCCCCTTTTTATTCCTGACCGCTTTTCTTTGGCTCATGAAATGAACTTATTGGTTATGTTGGTTTTCTTACAACCAAAAAAGGCGTCTTCAATAAAAGAGCAGAGCTAAAAAGAACAAAGTCTAGTTTTGATCTAATAAGACTATTTCTCATGAGCAATTTTATTAGGTATATAAATCGAATGTTTTTTAATATAATTGAAAACCGCTTCAGGCAAAAGATGGAAAAACGGCAAATCTTTTTTAACTCTTTCACGAATTTCCGTAGAAGATATATCTACATAACGAATTTTTGGCAAGGGAATAAGATAATCTGTTTTTTCGAAAGGATAATTAGACCTAGGGACGACGATAAATTTAACGATTTGAATCAACTCCGCATAATCTTTCCAACGGGGAAGGCCAGCTATTTGATCAGAGCCAATGATCCAGAAAAGTTCCGCTTGGGGGTATAGCTTATGGAATTGCTTTGCTGTTTTTATTGAATAGGAAGGAGCTGGGCTTTGCACTTCAAATGGGCAAACCTCGAAGTTTTTAAAAGGTTCTATGGCAAGCTGGATCATTTCTAGCCTTTCGTGGCCCGTAGCTTGAGGATTTTGCTTTTTAAAAGGAGAACGGGAACAGGGCATGAAAATAATTTTGTTTAATGGAATCTGTTCAAGACAATCCATAGCACTAATGAGATGGCCGTAGTGAATTGGATCAAAGCTGCCTCCAAATATTGCCAGACGTAGAGAAGAGGATTTCTTTATCATAAAGAAAGCAATTAAATTATAATTGACAATTTAGTTGTAAATCGGATTTGTTAGTCATTGATTTATTTCTGTGCTTAAAAAAGAGAAACGGGCCGTGGCGCAGCCTGGTAGCGCGCTTGCTTGGGGTGCAAGAGGTCGCGAGTTCAAATCTCGCCGGTCCGATAATTTTGTCTTTTCTGTTTTATTTTATTTCCCATTTAACTATCTTTTACCTATTAATTCATTATATTCATTTGATTTTGTTGTTTAGAAAAAATCCCAATACTTTTTCTTCATTAAGCTATGAAAACCATGGAAAGCAACCAAGTAGAAAATTATCCGGATATTGAGAGAATTATTCAGTTTGATTTTGTTCGTGCGACAGAAGGAGCGGCATTGACGGTTTATAGGTGGTTAGGTCGAGGAGATAAAGAAAAAGCTGATGCTGCTGCTTCGGATGCTATCCGGGGTATGTTTGATCTCATGGATATTAGAGGAGAAGTGGTCATTGGGGAAGGTCTTAAGGATAAGGCTCCAGGCATATTTAAGGGCGAAAAACTTGGAAAATGGAGTCCCCAAGCTCCCCTATACGATATAGCTGTTGATCCCATAGATGGGACGACCAATGTGTCCAAAGGAACCGGAAGCTCTTTATCGGTTATTGCTGCTGCTTCCCCTGAACCCGGCGTGGAATGTGCTCTTTTAGATATTCCTTGTTTTTATGTCATGAAGCTTGCTTATGGACCACAAGTCAAAAATTATATCCGTTCCTTGGGAGTGGATTGCCTTAAGCTTACAAGTCCTGTTGATGAGCTTCTTCCTATCATAGCTCGAGGGCTTAGAAAAAGACTGACCGATCTTGTTGTCTGTGTTCTAGATAGACCGAGGCATGAAAGACTCATTAAGGAAATTAGGTCAATGGGATGTGCTCTGCGCTTAATTAGTGATGGGGATGTGACGGCAGCAATGTTACCTTCTATCCCTGGAGGAAGCATAGATGTTTATATTGGAATCGGGGGTGCTCCAGAAGCCGTGCTCGCAGCAGCGGCAATTAAATGTTTAGGGGGAGAAATCCAAATTATGATCTGGCCTAAGGATGAACAAGAAAAGCAATATTTAATTGAGCAAGGGTGGGGAGATCGATTGGATCAAATTTTTTATACAGATGACTTGGCTAAAGGGGGCAACATTATTTTTTGTGCAACGGCGATAACAGATTGCCCAGGAATTCCAGGAGTCCGATTTACGGACAAGTATGCGATTACAAATTCTCTTTTAATGAGGGCAAAGAATAGAACGATTAGAAAAATAGAAACTTACCACAACCTTAACTACAAAACGATTCGATTGCATAGCGAAAAAGGGGAAAAATGGGTGAGCGTACCCAAATCTGAAGTGTTCCTTTAAAGCTGACTTTATCTTTTATTTTTTCTGGTCTTTTCTCAACAGAGCTATTCTTGCTTTTTCTAATGCCGCTCGTTCGGATTTGGTTAAACTGCTCATCCCCTTTTTGGCGATTTTATCTAAGATCGCATCAATTGCTTCATCTCCTTCTGTTTTTTTCTTAAAAAGAGAAGCAGATTCTTGTTCTTTAGATTTTTGGGGTTTCCGTATAGGGATTTTCAATCTGGCGGGAGAAAGAAAATGGGAAATATTTTTTCCATAGATGGAATAAGCCGCAATAGCTACAGAGCACCAACACCAAAAGAGATGCATCCAGGATCTGGAGGCGATATCGATCAAAGAAAAGAGGGCAAGAAAAATGATTGCAACCCATTTAGCTCGAATTCCCAAAAAGAGTTCCGAGGAAGGGAACAAGCAGGTGAAGGCGATAAACAGCGAGAAATGAATCAAATCTGATCCATTCATAATGCCGCTCAAGGTGGGATTTATAGCGGCTAAGCCTAGAGATAAAACAGCGGGTAAAAATATCAGAGAAAAGTAAAGCAATAAATATTTTAATCTACCCACAGCATGTTCGACATCGTGGCCAAACCAATAAAGGACAAGCATATCTAAGGCGAATGCTAGGGAAGGAGTATGAATCCAAGGATATGTGAAAAGCTGCCAAATCTTGGTGTGAAGAAGAACAGACCGGGTGTTGAACGAAAGTTCAACAAACCAAGAAGAAAAATCAAATGCAGCAGCGAATACCCCTATTATAAAAGTAAAACAATGAATGATGATGATAAGACCAGTTAAGTAAACGGGTCTATTTTTAACCCAAAAAAGGGGTTCGCCGCTCTGTTCATTGAACCAGTACGGCATGTTCATAATGTTGCTCAATATCTTTGTTTGGTAAACAATCTTTTTCTTTTTTTAATAAATTGTAAAGATACATTTAAATTCTCAAGGTAATTTTTCTAAGGCTTAAGCATCACAAACATCTGGTTGTTGCCTCTCTGGAGGAAGACGGCTACGCTTTCAGAGGAGGGAATCTCCTTTACCAGTTTTAGAAATTCAGCTACGGAATGGATTTTTATGGGAGCGCTACCAGGTCTTCGTATTTCTTCGATCACATCCCCTGGGTAAAGGATATCGAAAGCGGGATATCCTCCTTCAACATCTACCAGATAAATACCATTTGCTCGTGGACTTAAAGAAAGCCTAGCTCGCAAAATAGGATCTAAATCGACTACGTGAAGTCCACCAAAAACGTTTTGAAGGTCTCCTGTGACGGTGACCTTCCATGAAGGGTTCCCTCCAGATTCATCTGGAGAAGCACTGCTAATATTGTCAGGTTGTTCGGTAATTTCAACAACGACTTGGTGACGTTGACCTTCCCGGTAAAACACAATGGGAATATTACTACCAGCGGGAGACTGGGAAACTGCAATTCTTAATTCGGCAGGATCTTTAACGGGTAGGTCGTTATAGCGAACGATTATATCACCTCTTTGTAATCCCGCCTTGAAAGCCGGAGAATGAGGTTCAACTTTGGTAATCAGGGCTCCTTCGGAGTTAGGTAGGCCAAAAATCTGTTGTAGATCTTCATCTACTTCCTGGGTTTCTACGCCTAAAAATCCACGTATAACCTTGCCTTTTGCAAGAAGACTAGCGTAAGCGAATTTTGCAAGCTTGCTAGGAATAGCAAAACCAATACCATTGGATCCTCCGTTTCCGGAATAAATCGCAGTATTGATTCCAACCAGTTCTCCTTTGACATTAATTAATGCCCCTCCCGAATTGCCCGGGTTGATGGCCGCATCGGTCTGGATAAAATCCTCGTAACTTGTGGAAGAAAGAGTGGGATTCCTACCCTTGGCACTGACTATACCTCGGCTAACCGAACCAGCAAGTCCAAAAGGATTGCCCACGGCAAAAACTTGTTCTCCAACCTGCAAAGCATCAGAGTCCCCCCAATTGAGAATCGACAAATGTTGAGCCGAGATTTTAAGAACAGCCACATCTGTTGGAGAATCGATACCTAGAAGCTTTGCTTCGTATCGACGTCCATCATAAAGTTGAACTCGGATTTCCCTAGCGTTTTTGACAAGGTGAGCGTTGGTAAGAATGTTCCCATCTGAACTTAAAATTATGCCTGAGCCGAGTGATGTTTCTTCATCTATGGGAGATTTTTTCCAGCTTTTCCTTTTTTGTTTTATATCTTTTGCATTGCCTTCTTCCAGGTCAATGGAACCCTCCACGGGTCGAGCAGAAAAGATGTTGACCACGGCTGGTAAGGTTTGACCAATCACTCTTACGTATTCTTCATTCAGAGTCTCAAGGAGATTGTGGCGAAATACTCCTATTTCTGTAGGATGAACGGGCAGGGCTCTGGCGACTGGAATTTCTACGGGCGTGGGTTGAACAGGTTTAGGGGGGCTTGTTGCAGGTTTTATAAAAAAAAATATGGAAAGGCCAAGAAGAAGGCCGACAAGCCCAGCAATTAAGAAACCAGAAAGGGTAAGGATAAAATCTTTATTTTTTGTTCCCCAGGGCATAAAAAACATAGGCAATGTTTTACAGCTGTAATAATATTATAATAATGGAGTTTTTTTATTGTAGAAAAGACATTATTCATTTAATCCCATTTATTTTTATGTTTCGAATAGATTGAGATTTTCTTCTTTGAGATATTTACGCAGTTTTGGATTGAGGGAAAGATCGGGATCTTCTGAAATCAATTTTAGGGCTTGTTGTCTTGCTTTGAGTAAAAGGTTTTCTTGGGCTATGGGATCAGCGGTAGTATAGTTATGTTTTCCGCTTTGAAGAGGACCAAAAAACTCACCTGGTCCTCTTAGTTTCATATCCTCTTTTGCAATTTCAAATCCATCTTTAGAAATTTCCAATATCCTTAGTCTGTTTCGACATTCTGGACTTTGTTTATCAGCCATCAGGATACAATAAGAAAGCCCAGGACCCCTGCCTATTCTTCCTCGGATTTGATGAAGTTGGGCAAGCCCAAATCGATTAGCTCCAAAAACGAGCATTATGCGAGCGTTGGGGACATCTATTCCAACCTCTATGAGAGAGGTGGCGGCCAAAAGGCTGATTTCATTCTTTCTAAATGACTCGAAGACCAACTCTCGGTCTGAAGGGGTCATCTCACCATGGACTTTACCCAACAAAAACCCCTTAAAAATCTTTTTAAGTTCTTCGTAGCCCTTTTCAAGAGAAAGCAGCTCAGGATCATTCGATTCATGAATGGTGGGAAAAACCACATAAGCCTGATGACCCTGGCGGAGTGATTTCTTCATGAATTCCCAGATTTTTGGCAGGGCTGCAGAGGAACGTATAACCGTTACAATGTTTCCTCGATTGGGAGGAAGGACATCAAGAATAGAAAAGTCAAGATCACCATAGAGAGATAAAGCCATAGTCCGTGGTATGGGGGTGGCCGTCATGGTTAAGATGTCGGGATAGAGCCCCTTTTTGGTCAGTGCGTTGCGTTGTTCTACTCCGAATTTATGCTGTTCATCAATGATCACAAGCCCCAGGGATTGTGGATCAAAAGAGCGAAAAAGCAAGGCATGTGTACCGACGAACACTTTTCCGGGAAAAGAATCTGAAGGGAAAAGAAAGGGCTGTTCATTATGAATAGAGTTATTTTGAGCTTCTAAAGGCTGGGTTTCTTGCTTTTGGCCAAAATCCCTACTCACATAAAAAAGGGGAATGCGTAGAGGGCTAAGCCATTTTTTTAAAGTAAGATAATGTTGGCTTGCTAAAGCCCCAGTAGGAGACATAAACAAAACATTTTGTCCTCTTTCGACGGTTTTAATCGCTGCATAGACAGCAATAAGAGTTTTTCCAGATCCGACATCTCCTAGTAGAAGCCTGTTCATGGGTGTAGGGAGTTCTAAATCCCTGTTAATTTCTTCGATAGCTTTTTTTTGAGCTGATGTGAGATCGAAGGGAAGGGAAGAAAGGAAAAGGGGACAAAGAGAGAAACGTTGGGGAGGTCTTTGTTTTTTTATTGTAGCCCGATTTTTTTTCCTATAAGCCATTCGAAGCTGTTCAACGAAAAATTCGTGATAAGCAAGACGGTCTTTACAACTCTGAATCTGTTCGAGATTATCTGGGAAATGAACATTTTTTAGGGCAAAGCCCAGAGTGGGCAGGCTAAGATCAGTGGGTAAAGGATAGGGATCGGCAAGATTAGGGCTGATTTTTAAAAGTTGGCAGTAAATAATCTGTCTTAAGATTTTTTGTGAAAGACCAGAAGTCGTGGAATATATAGGGACGATCCGGCCCATATTGAGGGATGATTTTAAAGGAGGTTCTTCTTCAAAAGGTTCGATTTCTGGTTGCCACATGGTCCATTTTCCCTTGTAAATCCGTAATGTTCCAAAAACGGCAACTTTTTTCCCCAAAGCAAGATATTCGGGTATCATTTTCCAGAACCAAATGCAGTTGAGCCTTTCAGAGGGGTTATCTAAAGACAGAAGAATAGCTTTGATAATCTCCCTGGCTTTTAGCCTTCCTTTTTTAACGTCGATGACCGTAGCCTTAAACAGGATATTTTCATTTCCATAGGCAACAGAGAGCGGTTTTTGCACACTGCGATCTTCGTAACGAAAGGGCAGGTATAGAAGGAGCTTCTTTAGGGATGAAATACCCAGTTTTTCAAGAAGATGGGCTCTTTTTTGGCCTATACAATCGAGTTTTGCCAATTCATTCATCTTAACAGCTTTTAATGATCGGCCTAAAAAGTAAGCTGAATATCTTTGCTATTTTAGGGCTGCTTAAGAGTCAATTTTGACGCTTAACTTTGGCTTTCAATCAAGATCTTCTGGATGGTCTTAAAATGCATCTTGGCTACTTTTCTTAGGGTTTGCTTACCGTTTTTCAAAAATATCTCCTTAGCTAGCTCGGCTGTTTTGGCTGAAGCTCCTTTGGGTAAGGAAAAACCAACTTCCTTACTGAGCTTGGATAGCTCTTCAAGAAAAGTAGCTCTGGCTAACAGGGAGGCTGCAGCGACAGCTGGATCGCTTTCAGCTTTGGTCATCTGTTCTAGCTCATGGTGTATTCCCATTTTTTTGAACGATTGTTCAAGTACCCATGGCTTGGCAAATCGATCACACAGCACTTTAGGGCAGTCGGGTCTAATGTGTAAAAGTTTTTGAAAAGCTGAAGCATGAGCCCAAGCGAGTAGCAAATTAAGGTTTCTAAACTTTTTTTCATAAAGATCATTGTATCGCCACGGTGATAGAGAAAAAAGAGCATAATCGGTCTTTTTCTTTATCAAAGAAGCCAACTCGAATATTCGGTTGGTTGAATTGAACCGTTTACTATCTTTTATTCCTTCATCGATAAATAATCTTGCACTCTGTTTATCCACAAACACAGCGGCCACAACAAGAGGACCAAAGAGATCTCCTTTGCCACACTCATCAATACCTGCATGCGCTTCGAAGTATTCGGGATGAAGAACTTCTTCATAGCCTATGCTCACTTTCCCCAGGATTTCAGGTTCTATTACGTTTTGAGCAAATTCAAGGGCTTCTTTTCCTTGGACGAGGATTTTGCCTGTTTTATAGGCTTGTATCACTGTTCCTTTTGTTTTGGCCCTAAACAAACCATGGTCTAGAGGAGAAAGCTCAAAGCCTTTTTGGATAATTATGTCTTTGAGTTTTTTAATTTGTTTCTCATCGAAGCTGAAGCTATAGGAAGAAGAAGTCATGGAAAACCAAAATAATATACTTTTATTGGAACAGGCAATCGAACCTAATTTCAAGAAAAGTTTCTGGGCATTGATATCCCGATGGCACTCGGAAAATGGTTTTCGGTATCCCTGGAGAGAGGCGCCCACTCCATATTCAATTCTTGTATCTGAGCTGATGTTACAGCAAACCCAGGCTGAGACAGTAATCCCATATTTCTTAGCTTGGATGGAAAGATTTCCAAACTGGAGAAGCCTTGCTGAAGCTCCAGAGAAAGAAGTGTTAAGGGCTTGGGAAGGATTAGGTTATTATTCACGCGCTAGAAATCTGCATAAAATAGCTCAATGGGTTTATTTTGAAAAAAAAGGAGAGCTTCCTTCAGAGCCTAAAGAACTGCTGAAACTTCCAGGGATTGGTCCATATACAGCCAATGCCGTGGCAAGCCTTGCTTTCGGAAGGAAAGTTCCGGCTTTGGATGGAAACGTCATTCGAGTTATAGCACGACTCATGGCTATAGACCAACCCGTCCATCGAAGAGAAACGATTAGAAAAATTTTTACCTTAGCCACTTCTCTAATGCCTGAAGATATTGAGGCCTCATATTATAATTCGGCTCTCATGGATTTTGGTAGAGCTATTTGTAGACCTAAACATCCTAAGTGCAAGCTGTGCGTATTAAAAGAAATATGTAAAGCCAAACAACCTGGGCTTTTAGCCATAAGACCTAAGGTTACAATTGAGGAAAAAGAGGAAAAAATAGCGATTATAAGAGAAAAAAATCGGTTTTGGATGCAGCAAGAAAGTTTTGGAAAGAAAAGATACTGCGGATTATGGGTCTTTCCCCTGTTTGATCCAGAGTTCATGGAACAAAAAGCGATGCTTTTTTCTCTTCGCTATTCTTTTACAAGATATAGAATCTTCCTTGAAGCCTACGAAGCCTCTTGGAATAAGAGAGGATTAAAAACACAACCTTTAAAGGGAGAATGGGTAGAAGAAAAAAATGTTTTATCTTTACCCCTGCCTGCTCCTCATCGAAAGATCTGGTTGCAACTGGTAGCTAAAAAACCTTCGGACAGACAATGATGAACTTCAGTTGATTTTGTTCTGAATCCGAATACAATGTAATTTTCTTTATGATTCCTATTATTAATGCTCACGTAAGGCAGGTAGAAAGACTTATTTCTCCAGCTGAACTGCAAAGGATGCTGCCGATTACCGACAAAATTTACAAGACGGTTATTGAAGCACGTGAAAATATACGGGCGATTTTGTCGGGAGAAGACAGTCGGTTTTTAGTCGTTGTTGGACCCTGTTCAATTCATGATCCCAAAGGGGCAATCGAGTATGCCCTTAAGCTGAAAGATCTTAGGCAAAAAGTAGAGAAAGAGATATTTATCGTGATGCGGACCTATTTTGAAAAACCTCGAACGACTGTAGGGTGGAAAGGGCTGATTAATGATCCACATCTTGATGGCTCCTGTGACATTGAAAAAGGATTAAAACTAGCGCGAACGATCCTTCTGGATATCGTTGGGATGGGAATTCCTACGGCAACGGAATTTTTAGACTCGACTACTCCTCAATACATTTCTGATTTGGTGTGTTGGGCTGCAATTGGGGCCAGAACAATTGAGTCTCAATATCACAGGGAAATGGCTAGTGGACTCTCTATGCCTGTGGGTTTTAAAAATGGTACAGATGGCACTTTGCAGATTGCTCTTGATGCCTTGGGAGCCGCCATGTATCCTCATAGTTTTCTTGGAATCGATGAACAGGGAATGACCAGTATTATTAGAACCACGGGCAACAAATGGGGCCATGTAATCTTAAGGGGAGGAAGAACCAGAACTAACTATGATCCTGAAAGTATTCAAGACGCCATTGAAAGGCTTAAACAAGCCGGACTGCCTCCAAGGCTCATGATTGATTGTAGCCATGCTAACTGTGGGAAACAGCATCATATCCAGAAATCTGTCTGGCATAGCATACTCGAACAGAGGGTAAAAGGGAACACAAACATCATTGGGGCAATGCTTGAAAGTTATCTCTACGAAGGGAATCAAAAGATCCCAGCCAATTTAGCTCTTCTTAAGTATGGCGTTTCTATAACCGATCCTTGTATTGGTTGGGAGATGACTGAAGAACTTATTTTAGAAGGTTACAGAATGCTAAAAGAAGAGCGTGAGCAAGCTCATGTCTAAGAAAAATGGAGCTTTAGCTGTTCGTGAAAAAGTTGTGCAAAGTGGGGCATTGCTCTATTCGAGCATGTCCAGTCTTCTGATCCATGGCTTGGCTACCTTAAACGGCCTTGCGGCGGGTCCTGCAGGACGTGAAGCCTGTGGTGAGGAAGGTTTTGGTACAAATGCTAGAGCTGCGTGAAACCGGCCTCGATGAAGTAGGAAGTCAGCTTGTTCCTGTATGAGCAGCAATGAGTAAGTCTGATGGAAGGGTTTAGCTTGCTTTTTTTGATCTTGTTTTATTTATTAAGAATGAAAAAATATTTCTGAAAAGAGAAGGGGTCTTAGCTCAGTTGGTAGAGCGCCTCAATGGCATTGAGGAGGTCAGGGGTTCGAATCCCCTAGGCTCCATAAGATTGAGTTTTTCATGGGTTAGCCGCTGTCTATTAAATCATTAAGCAAGAGAGAATGGTTCAGATTATTTTCCTTTTTTTGACCATGGGATTTTCATAAAACTTCAATTGAGCGTTCTCCAAAGTAGTTTATCGTTATATTGGTTCAATGGATTTACTGGATAGGGAAAAGCATAAAAAGATTTTTTTTTGCCTCAAAAGAAAGAATATCGTCAGTGCAAATAGCCGGGAAATTGGATTTGTAAAGAAAATCAAAAGATTCAATAATAAGGGAGTGTTGACAGAAACTACAGGGAAAATAGTTCTTTTTTATGTTATGAAATAAGAATATAAAGAGGGCGGTTATTTTATTAATGTAAGGGAATCAATTGGCAAAATTACCGGCTGATCGGTGTAGACCCCTGTATTGCTCTTCTTTGATATCCCACAATACTACTTGAAAGATATGCTCATTGTTCTAGTTTGTTTTTAAAAGATCTGTTTTTTCTGGTTCAGGATACAACTTTTTGTACATAAATAGCCTTGGCCTTATGAACTACTCCTGCCAACCTGATGGTATGGCGTGAGTTTCGCGCTTCTACGAGAGTATTAACTCTCTCCACGCTTGGCCGGTTCCCGGCCAAACAATCTGTTTTGTGAATATACTAAACTTCCATTCAATGTCAACAAAATCGCTCTGACAGACGATATCGCCGCTTCACCACCACCTAAATCTCCGCGCGATTATGGGTGGAGCACTGCGGCGTAAGTTCGGTAGATTTTATTATTATTATTAACAATTATATCCCATTTCTCATGTATCTAAGCATAAAGGGATGTTTTTATGGTTGAACATAACCAAGGTGCAGCTGGATTTTATGCCTTACCAGTATTGGTTTTATCTATTATAAGCAGCTTTCTAAGCCCATTAACTTGAAGTTTTAACATTTCATTTCAAAAACACCAAGCGCTATTTCTCAGACTTTTTTTATAGCTTTAAGTAAAAAATCGACCGATGCTGAACTTCCTTGGTGTTCATATCCTGGAGCTTAAGTTTTTTTTTCAATGATAACTACTAAAAGTATGGATGGTAGTTTAAATTGTATATATTTTGAATTTAATACTTTATGAATATCTGATATTCAGAAATTTTAAAATTGCGGAGAAATATTTTGAAAAAAAATAATTTTCACAAATAAATTTTGTTGTTTATTTGATTTAAAAATGTTATATAATTTTAAAAATTAAGATAGGAGAAACCACAATGATTGAATTACCTATTAAATGGCAAAAATCTTCTTATCAACCCCATTTAATTGCTCTTATTGATTCCAAAGGAAAATGGATTGCTGATGTCCCTAATGACGAGATTGCTATGATAATTATTTCAGCTTTGGAAGAAAGATTAAAAAGGTTAAACAATCCTGTAGAGAAATTAGAAGAGAAAAAAAAAGTGACCAAAGCACCGGCACCCAGAGGAAATCGAAATCGACTTAGTTCAATTGGGTAATAGCTAAGAGTAAGAATTCAATTAAATAAATAATTTTTTAGTTTTTTTTGAATAAAAAAATTTAAAATTTAGGATGTTCTTTGCTTTGAATCTAAAAAAGAGGCTGAAAACAATAGAATTATACTTGCCTACTTGAACTGACTCAATTTCTATTATTAAAGGCTGATTGCCTTTTTATTTAAAATAGATAAGATCGGTCTTGCTCTTGGCTTATGTATTAAACAAGCATAAGAACTGTTCGATCTAGTAGAAGGGCAGTTTGATTTTGACAATTAAGACATTGCCCAGATTGAGCAAGAGATCCTAAACTATCTAAGGTCCAATTCCTGACTCTAATAAAATATAAAGAGCATTTTTGAAATCCATAGATCTGGATGATTATCTTTGTAATGTAGGCTAAAATAAAAATTATATTGATCATTGCGAATAGTGAGGAAATAGAATTAATTTATAAAATCCATAGATGGGATTTGGGTTTGAGTATTTTTTTTTGATGGCTACATTAATATCTAATCCCGCATGAAATTTTCATAAAATATCACTAAATTTCCCAAAACAAGATTGCTTGGTAATAGGTTAGTCTATTGTTCCTGATAATGGATTGGATATTACGCATGGTTCGGGAGTATTGAACTGAGCAACGGATCTGGCTATAGTTATACTTTTAGTATTGAAAATAAGGCCTAAAGATGATATCTGAGTTTTATTGATTTGGCTAATGAATCAAAAAATCTACATAAACAAACACATCAAATAACATCTTTATTATAAGAAAAATAATGTTTTTTTCTCCTTTATAAGAAGGGAAGAGGTCCCTTTAAGTTTAAGCTGTTCACAAGTAGAAAGTTGTTTTTATTATTTAATTTTAAACTTTCTAAAAAACCGTTTTAGCCGGCTAAGGCTATTAGAAAAAATATCATGGCTATTTAGCAAAAAGCTGAGTGATGTATAAGAAACAAGAAACAAAAGTAAATTGACATATTTTTGATAAACAATTACAAATAATGAACCCAAAATAGCTAAAAACTAATTTTAAATTTTAAAAAGGGAGCAATTCTCATGAAAAAACCAGTTCATTCTGCGGTAGTTGGATCGGTTATTTTAGGGATCCTTGCTGGAACAGCTTTAAGTGGACAGGTCAAAGGCCTCAATAAAATTGCCGGAAAATCTGCTGATCCTAGAGCTTTTGCTGAGATGAGTTGTAAAGGAAAGCAAAGTTGCAAGGGAAAGAAGAAAGGTAAAAAAGGAGAAAAACCTCAGGCTTCCACTTCTTGTTGTTAGACTTGTTGATATTTTAAAGTGTTATTAAAAGCTAAGCTATCTTTTGAGCTGCAACTCCATTATTCATGGCTTTTGACTACGCTAGCTTTTTCAAGGACTATCAGATAGGAATCGGACTAAGGATTCCTCATTATCAACATATTTTACAAAAGAAACCGGTAGTCAGTTGGTTTGAAATTATTTCCGAAAATTTCATGGGTAATGGAGGAAAACCTGAAATTCTATTGGAAAAGATACTTCAAGATTATAGAGTTGTTCAACATGGAGTAGGGCTTTATTTCGGATCAGTCGATCCCTTTAATTGCGACCATTTAAGACGACTGAAGAAGTTGGTCAAAAAAACAAAAACCCCCTGGTTAACAGATCATCTGGCTTGGGGTAGTGTAGATGGTCGCTACGTTCACGATCTTTTGCCCATGCCTTATACATTGGCTGCGGCTAAGCTGACGGCACAAAAGATTAAGCAAGCACAGGATTTTCTTGAGATTCCCATCGGAGTGGAAAACATAAGCAGCTATGCTCAGTATTGTGCTTCAAGGATGACCGAATGGGAATTCCTCACCGAAGTGGTTGAGCGAGCCGATTGCGCCATTCTGCTTGATGTAAATAATCTGTATGTAAATTCTCAGAACCATGGGTTTGATCCTTATGATTACTTAAATCACATTCCCCTTAATAGGATTATTCAACTTCATATTGCTGGGCATAGCCGCCTGGAAAACTATATCTTGGACACTCACGATCATCCTGTCTCAGAGCCCGTGTGGAGGCTTTATGAAGAAGTCATCAGACATGCTGGTCCAAGGCCGACATTGTTAGAATGGGATGATTCGATCCCCTCCTTTGATGAAGTTTATAATGAAGCGCTTAAAGCCAAATCCTACCTTGAAACTTTCTAGTTCGATATTCCTCGATGCGGAAACAGTAGAAAATCTTAAAGAACTCCAGCGTGTTGTTTTGGGTTTGATTCGCTCTCCACTGACGGCAAGAGATCGGATGAGAAAGAAAACCGCACAAGGGCAGTCTGTTCTCAAGCTGGCCCAGAACATTATCAAGCCGACTGCTTCGATGAGCTCTTTTGAACGGCTTGAAGTTTATAACCAACAGTATTGGTTTAAGATCCTGGAAGCTTTTAGAGAGGATTTTGCTGGTCTTTATCTTCTTCTTGGAGAAAAAAGCTTTAGAAAAGTTGTGGAGTATTTCCTCGATAAATATCCTCCTCATTATCCTACTCTTTGGAATATTGGAGAAAAATTAGATCAATTTTTAAAAGAGAACCCGGGCTTGCTTGGCTTTCATCACGATGCAGCGATCGATATGGTGAGGCTCGAAAAAGCTCTCTTTGTTGCTTTTGATGCTCCTGAGCGGCCCCCAATCAGTTCAAAAGAAATAGTAGAAGGTTCCTTAGAAAATTTACAGATTGATCTTCAACCGCATATTAGCCTTTTGGAGCTTAAGTTTGAGGTCGAAAATTTTATTGCCTCAAATTCCCAAAAATCTTACGACAATTTGAGTGAAAAAGCTATAACCGATAGAAGAAAAAAACTAAAAGAGAAACGCAACCAGAGAATAAGTCTTAATCAAAGAAAACACTGGATAGTTGTGCATCGTTTTAGAAATATTCCTTATATCAAAGAGATAGAATATCCGGCTTTTTGTTTTCTGCGTGCTTTAAAAGAGAAACATTCTTTAGCTGAAGCTTCCGAATCATTCATATCTGAAAATCAGAATGAGCCAGATAACACCTTCCTTTTGAAAATTGGACAATGGACTCAGGAATTTACTTTATTAGGATGGTTTTGCCTGTGGAAAGAAAAAATGGAGTGAAAAGCCAGCCCTGGGCTTTCTAAGCATTTGGCATTAATGGTTAAAGACGGAATGAATGCCTATCAAGATGGACTACAGTTCGATTAAATCACAGCGAGCAACCAAGGGAGTTTTTCAAAAGTAGGATAGATGATTGTTTCAAAAAAATGGACTTTTGCTGTTTACATACTTTACAAGGACTGAATGAGTTGAGGCTTAAGCTCATAGAAGAATTTAGGCAATACAGTTGAATGAAATGGTTATGCTCTTGGATTGATTATCCTACAGGTTTGGTGGTGAGCCTAGTTTGATATTACCGATGTGAGAAGTTAGGTTCTAGCCTCTATCTTGAGCCTAGAATAAAAGAAGTTTCTATGAGTATTGAAGCAATCAGCTTTATTCTAGACTAATCAAAAATGTGTAAATTTTAAGATAGCCTCTAAAACCTTGTCGAAACATAATAAAAAGCAAATCCCCACACAAGAACAAACAACAGGATAAAAACAAAAATAAAGACAGGAAATTTCATAGAAACTGTCTGCTTACATTTATACTGACACATCTTTAAAAATTGAACAGATTAAAAAAAAACAAATTTTTGTCTTTTATTCGATTTTGCTTCTTCTATGCTGCTTGGGTTTTTTAGACCAAAGGATAAAGCCTGTTCCAAAAAACATGACTCAAATAGGCTTACTTTCATTGGCTATTCTTGTTCGAGCCAATTCACTCTATATGCAAAGCTTTTTATCCTTTTTTTGGCTGGTCATTTTCTACCTGTAATACTGCTGGATTGCCGGACTCCGATATACTGGAATAACACCTTTCTGGAACAAAACTCTAGAACCTTTTGACGCGATGTTCCATTAATCAGGTATAGGGCATGAGGTAGTTTTAAAGAAACAGAGTTTGACTTTTTGAAACCAAAAAAACAAGATATGTTCAATGGCTGACAAATTGTTCATTTATATTAAACCGACTTGTTCTACTTGTCGTAAAGCTGTAGCTCTTCTTGAAGAGTTGAAGGTAGTTTACGAACCGATCGATTATTTCGCTCATCCACTTAGCAAGGAAAAATGGTCTATACTTTTGAAAAAAATAGGTCTAAAACCTTCAGAAATCCTGAGAACAAAAGAAGAAGCTTATAGTCGACTCGGAATAGCTAAATTCCAATATTTAGATGAAGCTCTTCTTGATATTATCGCTAGTCATCCGGAGATAATTCAGAGACCGATTGTTGAATATAAAGATAAAGCTATTTTGGGAAGACCACCGGAAAAAATCCGGGAATTTGTCCTTTCTCTTCAGTCTTAGCTGATTTAACTTTTTAAAATATTCTCTAGGGCATCCAGTAATTGATCAATATATTTCTGCTGAGCACCTTCGGCCATAAGACCAATCCGCCATATTTTTCCTTTAAGAGGACCCAATCCTGGACCTATTTCAATTCCGTATTGATCAAGGAGTTTTTTGCGGAGGAGGGCTTCGTCTTTTCCTTCCGGGACTTTAACAGCGTTAAGCTGCCAGAGCCGGCGATTTTCAGGAGTAAAAAACGTAAGGCCAAGTTTGGAAAGACCTTTTTTTAATTGAAGATGGGCGTTTTGGTGACGTTCCCATCTTTTCTGAAGTCCTTCTTCGAGAATTAACCTAAGCGCTTCATGTAAACCGAAATTGTTGTTGATTGGGGCTGTATGATGATAAATGCGTTCGGTTCCCCAATATCCGTGGAGCAAGCTACAATCAAAGTACCAACTTGGGATTTTTGTTTTTCTTTTCAAGACGACTTCCATGGCTTTTGGACTAAAGGAAACAGGAGCTAATCCAGGTGGAGCCCCAATACATTTTTGAGTCGCACTAAAAGTGGCATCTACCTTCCAACGGTCAATGAATACGGGACTTCCTCCTAGGGAGGTAACTGTATCGAGGATAAAAAGAGCACCACTTTGGGAAATAAGAGGGGCGAGTTCTTCCACGGGATTGCCTATTCCAGTGGAGGTTTCAGCATGAACTAAGGCAACGAGTTTGGGTTGAGTCTTTTCGAGGGCTTTTTGAAGCTCTTCAGCTTCGATAGATTCTCCCCATGGAACTTCAAGAGTATGGACATCGGCTCCAAGTTTTAGGGCAAGGTCAGCGATACGTCTTCCAAAAAGGCCATTGATCCCAATAAGAACCTTGTCCTGGGGTTCAACCAAGTTAACAAGACAAAACTCCATCCCTGCACTACCTGTCCCGCTTATGGGGAAGGTAAATTCATTTGAAGTTTGAAAAATTTCCCGTAACATCCTTTTGATTTCATCCATCAAAAGGAGAAAATAGGGATCGAGATGCCCAACAGGAGCACAACTCATTTTTTCTAGAATCGATTTAGCCACCATGCTTGGACCGGGTCCCATCAATAACCGGTGAGGAATTTTAAGGGAAGGAATATCAAAAAAACTCATGTCCGTTTTTCTGGATTTGTTGGCAAAGATCGTATCGGTTTTATAAAAAGATGAAAGAAAAAAGGGTTCTATTTTAAGAATCTGTAAAGATATCGCGAAATATTTGAAAAGGAACTCCTCTATATTGACTCATTTTTGTTCCGGAAATTCATTTATTTTATATTAGGCAAAAGCTTACCTATCTTTCCTGTTTTTGCAAGTCCTCTCTGGTTTTATTATTTTTATCAAGTATTAACCTGAAAAATTCTCTTTCTTCTATCAAATGAGAATAGCCATGTTTTCCTGGGAAACCCTCCATTCCATTGCCGTAGGGGGGTTAGCTGTTCATGTTACTGAACTGGCTGCAGCACTGACGCGTCGTGGACATCAAGTTCATGTTTATACACGTAGGCAAAGCTGGATGAGCCATTATGACTGTATAGATGGAGTTCATTACCACCGGTGTGATTTTGCCTTTCATCCTGACTTTATAACCGAAATGCACAATTTGTGTCGGTCCTTTGTGGGTCATCTTTGGAAAGAGGAGGATTATGCGGGAAGTTTTGATATTGTTCATGCCCATGACTGGTTAACCTCCATGGCTGGAAAATGGGCAAAGTGGGGTAGAGGCAGGCGCTTTGTTTTTACCCTTCATTCAACCGAGTATGGCCGATGTGGGAATCGTCATTTTGGGGGGACATCCTCAAGAATACGTCATCTTGAAGGCGAGGGTGCTCATTATTCTGATAAGATTATCGCTGTTTCCAACCATTTGAAATGGGAAATTGTATCGATCTATCATCAATGGGAAGGGAAGATATGGGTTATTCCTAATGGGATCAGTGTTGCTCCCTTTAGTGGATTTATTGATCCAGGGAGTGTTAAGGCTAGGTATGGTATAGGACCTATGGATCCTACTTTTCTTTTTTGTGGACGGTTAACTCATCAAAAAGGGCCTGATTTGCTCCTTGAAGCCATTCCATGGATTCTTAAATTCAATGGCAATAGCAAGTTTATTTTTGCTGGAGATGGTTATCTAAGACATCAACTCGAGTCAAGGTCCTGGCAGCTTGGTATAAGGCATGCCGTGCGATTTATCGGTCATCGGTTTGGTGCTGATCTTCAGGATATTTTTAGGGCGGTTGATGCCGTTGTACTGCCTTCTCGCAACGAACCTTTCGGTATAGCTGCTCTTGAAGGCTGGGCGGCAGGCAAGCCTGTAATAGCCACGCATAACGGTGCAGAGTTTGTCTGGCATGGAGTCAACGGCTATAAAGTTTATCCTACTCCTGAGTCCATAGCTTGGGGATGTTGCGAAATTATGAAAAATTTTGAACATAGCCGATGGATGGGACAGAATGGGAGAAAGGCAGCTGAAGAGTCTTTCAGTTGGGACTCTGTTGCAGCACTAACCGAGCGTTGCTATTATTCTTTGTTGTAAGTTCTTTTAAAATAAAAAAAATTAATGTAAATAGAAGAGTATGCCAGGGATTTTTCATGCTCTTGGACTCCATATGCACCAGCCTTTGGGTAACTTAGCCCTCTTGTTAGATACGAATCGCTGGGAAGCCGAGCAAATTCTTTTGGCTTATGAAAGGCCGATACGGTTTTTGAAACGCTTTGAGCAAAGCGCAAAAGTCCACATTGGTTTTTCTGGGACACTGCTTGAACAGCTTACTGATCCTCATATTCAGGAAAAGAGTAAAGGCATAATCGATTTAGGGGTAATGCTTGCAGGCTACAGGGAGCTTCCCAATATTGAACTTGTAGGAATGGGGTATTTTCATCCTGTATTCCCAATAATCCCTATAGAGGATTGGGAAGAGCAACTTTGGCTTCATAAACAGATTATTGAAAGAGTTTTTAGAAAAAAGCCGGTCGGTTTTTTCCCTCCCGAAATGGGATTTAGAAAGGAGATGATCCCTTACCTGGTGGAAGCGGGATATAGGTATGTGATCATTGATAGCGTACATATTCGAAAAGCCGATGGCCAGATAGCCTCTCCTTATAAGCTCTATAAGGCTGAATGGAAAGGGAAATGGATTACAGTCGTTCCAAGGGAAAGGGATTTGAGCAATGCCCAACAAAGCGGAATGGATCCAGTATGGTTTTCAGCGGAGGCTAAAAACAAGACGAAGGCTGTTATGCCTCCTGTTTTAATTACAACATGGACAGATGGGGAAAACGGTGGATGGTTTAGAAATTTGAGTGATGGAGCGAATTTTTGGGGTTATTTCTTCGCTCCTTACGTAGAAAAGAAATATTCCGGGGAAGGAATTGATACCGTTTTCTTAAGCCAGTTCATTTTAGAATATCCTCCGGTTGAAAAGGTAGAAGTGAGTACCGGGGCTTGGAATGTGGGGTCAACTTCCGGGTATGATTTCTCACAATGGGCGGGGAGCGCGGCTCAGAAACAAGCTTTAAAAGAGATATACAAACTGAGTGCAACCTATTGGCAAAGAGCTAAAGCTGGAGGATCAACAAGTGATCTTGAGTTTAGACAAAAACTCCAAGAAGTACGAAGATTGGTTCTTCAAGCAGAAACAAGCTGTTATCTGTTTTGGGGGGATTCCTGGCTTCCTCAACTCTATGAGCTTATAGAGCGTGCTTACCGGGTTATGCCTTAAAGCTCAGTAAAAAGTGAAAATGTAGGATTTAAATAATGGGAATTTTCTCTTAAAAATGAATTTATAACGCTGTTTTGTAAAGAAAGAATAAGAGTTATGGTTCAAAAAGAGAAAAAGTTATGGATTTACAACCTTTTCCCTAGACTGTTTGGTAAAATTGAAAATTGGAAAAGCCAGATAGATCGCATCGGTTGGATGGGTTTTAAGGTTCTATTCATTAACCCTATAAGTCCTTGTGGATCATCTCGAAGTATTTATGCGATATTAAATCCGAAGGTTATTTCTTCCGAATATGGAACAATTGAGCAGTTTAAAGAATTTTTAAATCGATGTCATAAAGAGGGCATCGAAGTTTGGCTTGATCTAGTAGCTAACCATATCGCTATTGATTCCCCATTAATTAAAGAGCACCCTGATTGGATTGTTTGGGAGGGGAATCATCCTAAAAATCCGGGTTGCATGGATAATGGGCAGTGGGTGAGTTGGAAGGACTTAGCACAGTATAACCATTCGAATCCCAGCCTCATCGCATACCTGAAATCAGTGATTGAGTATTGGCTATGGATTGGAGTAGATGGATTTCGGGCTGATTATGCCTATGGAATTCCTCCTGAAGTATGGAAAGAACTTATTTCCCATGCCCACTTGGTTAATTCGAAGGTTAAATTCTTTGGTGAAGCTCTAGGTTGTCCTCCTGAACAAGTTGTGAGCATAGCCAAAAGTGGTTTTGATTTCATGGCCAGTTCCATTTTTTGGTGGGATGGCCGGCAACCATGGTGGCCCGAACAAAGAGCTCTTTTCCAGAAAGAATCGATAAAGCTCATTGGTTTTCCCGAAAGCCATGATACTGAAAGGTGTGCTTCTTATGAAGAGGCATTACTAAAATTGCAGCAAGCTTATGATCAAAGTGATGGAATACTGATTCCTGCTGGGTTTGAATTTGGCTTTCGCAGAAAGCTTGACGTGGTGAAAACAACCCCACAATGGTGGCATGAAGAGATGCCCGGTCGATGGAATTTGTCTTTGAAAATTAGGCAGTTAGCCCTTGGCACATCCCTTTGATAAAAGTTTCTATCCCATGGGCTTAAAGGATCGCCATTCAAGCCTACACTCAGAACATTTTAAAGCTCCATAGACGTTGTAATAACTGCTATACCCTGTACTGGTATCCGATTTAGCCAGTGTCATTTCATCATGGATATGGGCATGGCCATGACATAGAGCTCGACCGCAGGCGGCACATGTTCCTCTAGCTTCTTCTTCACAAAACCAGCATTTCATATTCTTTTATAGTCAGTTAAAATATTTTTCTATTCAGAATCTAGCCTACGGATAATATTTTTAAAAAACAAGTTTTTTATATGCTTATAGTTGAATCCATCCATCATGTCACATTGCCGGTAAAAGATCTCAATCAATCTGTAGGGTTTTATTCAAAATTGCTTGGGCTAAAACAGATTGAAAGGCCTCCTTTTCCTTTTTCTGGAGCTTGGTTTCAAGTGGGTACCCAACAACTGCATTTAACCGAGTGGACTGATGAAAAGAAGAGTCCAGATTTTAGCATGAATACCAGAGATCATCATGTGGCTTTTCGGGTAAAAAGCATTAATGAGGCTTTAGAGTGGTTAAGAAAACAGGGATATAGGGAAGATCACGCCAATCCATCCTTACGGCTATGGGTTAAATTAGACAGTGTTGCAGGTTTCCCTCAGATTTTTCTGTTCGATCCCGATGGCCATCTCATTGAAATCAATGCGCAACGTAAAGAAGATTAACCGCCATCAGCAGCTTTACTGTTCAAATCTTCCTGTGGCATTTTTTTTTGTGTAGAAAAAAACCGGGCTAACCCAAAATAAAGTGATGTTCCTATAATCGCTCCAAAGCAGTCGGCAAACCAATCGTAGAGGTCACACTCTCTTCCAGGAACAAGCCTCTGATAGTTTTCATCAAGAGCCCCAAAAAGAGAGCTAAGAACGATACCTAGGATAAATCGGGTTGAAGCCCAGCTAAAAAGAAAACCGAGCCCTGCATAAGCAGTGGCGTGAAGAATTTTGTCAGAAATACTTAGGGTAACTTGAGCTAGCACCTGTCCAGGAAAGGAAGAAAGAGTAATCAGAAGATCTCCATATAGAAAACAAACAACCCACCGACCTATCTTTTTTTGCATTTTATAAAACAATAGGTCCAAAATAACTTGGAAAGAATAGTTGGAAAAGAAAATATTAAGAGTAAACTAGCGAGTTATTGGCTCATCACCGAGTAGCCAGACTGTAGTGGTCTGGTTGTGATGTCCTACCGTTCCTGAAAGAGTATAACCTGTTTCCCCGTAAGTCGAGGCTCCGATAAGCGGTACATTTTCGCCGACAAGTTCCTTGACAGCTTTAATTTCCGCTCTGCCTGTTTGCAGCCGTTCAGCCTGTTGATGACAAAGAATGCAATTAAAAAAAACAACAGCAGCGATCTTTTCCGGATACCCTGCATCGGCTATCGCTCTTTGCACAGCTCTTCGGGTAGATTCAACACGACTTTGGGGATCTGCTTCAAGCAGCGAAACCCCGGATCCTTGAGGAATTTCAGAAAAGAAAACAAGGGAGCCATCTTTTTGAATTACCGCTGGGCTATGGACATGCCAATAGCCACTTACGGGTTCTACGATGCCAAAAGGATGACTGTTGAAAGCTTTTGTAGCGTCTTGCCAGCTAGAACAGTTGGTCAATTCTGTATATACATCTGCAGCAACTCTGTTGTTTAATGAATAGACAACCCTTCCCGAACTTTTCGTGACAAAGGCTCCTTTACCAGGGATGGGTCGGAAAGCATTGGCTATGCCCACTCCGTTTTTAAGCGTGGATGCAAGGGCAAGCACCGACAAAGCATTTTTTTCGACTTTCTCTTCTGCATAACAGTAGGTTTCTGTAACTCTTTCTAGATAAAGAGAATCAGCCCCACTGCCGCCTGCAATCCGAACTCCCCGACCAACCGATTCACAGATACCTTTCAAGCATTCCTCTTCAGTGCCAATTCGGGAATGGGCTACGAGAAGAGAAAAAGGATTAACTTTAAGCATTTCAGATGGCTTTTTGCCCGAAAAACCAAGATAAAGAAGTTCTGGGCTAAACTTCAGTCCCTCAAATGCGGTCTTAACAATCTCTTTTGCAGTTTTTTCAGCCTTTTCTTCAATCTTTCCAATAGCTACATTTGAAACAAGGACGTCGCCTAGGGGTTCAATGGAAAGAAGAAAAATCCCTCCGCATGTCATTTCTTCTTGTATCCCATTAAATTCGCCTGCGCTAGAAAGTCCCCAAAGATGGCCCTTCAGTGACTGCTTTATCTCCTTTATACATTGCTTCTGGTCAAGTTCGCTGGATACAAAGCAAACCGTAAATTCAGGCTGTTTAATTCCCTGACGGGCTAAAGACTCAAGAACATCAGATGGAGTTTTCCCATAAGACAAACCTATTTTGACAAAAGAAGAGCTGTTCATTGGAGAAATAAAATAATCGATTGGAAAGGGAGTAAAATAAACCTTAACCAAAATAGCAAGTCAGAAGCAAGACGCACAAGTATTTTTCAACTTTTCTTTAAATCCCTGGCATTATCCCGCTTGGACATAAGATATTTTATAATTTTGTTTTAGGAAGAAATAAGTTGAAGATGAGAGTCAATTAAACTTTTTGTTTTGTTAATTGTTATGATTCCTGTAGCCGATACCATTCCGAGCAAGAAAATTCCTTTCGTTAACCTTTTCTTCATTTTGGTCAACGTTGTTGTTTTTCTTTATGAGCTTAAATTAGGAAAAAACTTGAACAATTTTCTCTTAGACTATGGGAATGTCCCTGTACGCTTTGTTTATTGGACAGAGTTTGGAGGCCAATTCTGGGATATTAAGCGTTATGTCCCTCTTTTCAGCTCTATGTTTCTTCATGGAGGGTTCTTCCACATTATTGGTAATATGATCTATCTTTGGATTTTTGGGGACAATGTTGAAGACCGGTTAGGACACCTTGGCTATCTGTTTTTTTATGTCATTGGAGGAATAGTCTCTGAAATCATTCAAATCCTTTCCGATCCTCATTCCACATTACCGATTATTGGGGCTTCGGGTGCAATTGCTACAGTTCTTGGGGCTTATTTTGTCTTTTATCCCTATAGCCGGATCATTACCCTGCTTCCTGTTTTTGGATGGTATAGTTTTGTTGAAATTCCAGCTCTCTTTTATTTAGGTTTCTGGTTTTTAATGCAGCTATTCAGTGGAACTTTTTTACTGATGAGTCCTGAAAGCTTTGCTTCTGGTGGTGTAGCCTGGTGGGCTCATGCGGGTGGCTTTGGTGTGGGAGCTTTAGTTGGTTGGTTCATAAAGAGGTTTTCTCCCACTGATGAGTAAAGGTGATCTAATCATATTTATGAACTGAAAAATAAAAAAAACGGCTTTTTCTCTCCTTATGAAAGAAAAAGCCGCTAATTCAACTTTAAAAACTATGCCTTTTTCAAGGCTTCTTCGACACCCCTCGTTGTGCTTCCCACGGTATAAGAATGAGCTCCTGCTCCAGCCAGTTTTCCTCCTTTTACGATAAGATATTCCTCTCGTATCGGACGGCCTTCAAAAAAGCATTCGAGGATTTCTCTTGTTCCTGCAGCATACCGCGCCTGGGCTGAAAGAGTTGTCCCTGAATAGTGAGGAGTCATTCCGTTGTAGGGCATGGTCCTCCAGGGATGATCAGCCGGTGGGGGTTGAGGAAACCATACATCGCCCGCATAAGCAGCGATTTTACCACTTTGAACAGCCCTTACTAAGGCGTCTCGATCGCAGATTTTGCCCCTTGCCGTATTAACTAAAAAGGTCCCTTTCTTACACTTTTCGAAAAGTCGATCATTAAAAAGATGTTCGGTAGAAGGATGCAGAGGGCAATTAATGGTAATGACATCGCAGTGAGGAACCATATCGTATACATCAGGATGATAGGTCACTCCAAGTTCTCTTTCCACTTCGGCTGGCAACCTGTGTGTATCGGTATAATGGAGGTGAACATCAAAGGGTTTTAACCTTCTTAATACCGCAAGGCCGATTCTTCCTGCAGCTACCGTTCCCACATGCATTCCTTCCAAATCATAGGCCCTCACGGCACAATCAGCGATATTCCATCCCCCTTTTACTGCCCATTCATGAGAAGGTAAGTAGTTCCTTACCAGTGAAAGAATCATCATCACAACATGTTCAGCCACACTGATACTATTTGAATAGGTTATTTCAGCAACAGTTATGCCTGCTTCAACTGCAGCTTGAATATCCACGTGGTCTGAACCTATGCCCGCTGTTATAGCTAGCTTTAAATTTTTAGCTTTTTTGATTCTTTCCGGAGTGAGATAGGCGGGCCAAAAGGGCTGAGAGATGACTACATCAGCATCAGGGAGTTCTTTCTCAAAAACAGAGTTGGGTCCATCCTTGTCAGAAGTGACAACAAACTGATGACCCAGTCCTTCCAAGTATTTCCTTAAACCCAATCCACCGGAAACCGACCCCAGCAGTTCTCCAGGAACAAAATCTATGCCTTTTGGGTTGGGAACCGTTTGACCTCCAGGATACGACTCAATCTTAGGAATCGAATCCCGGATATAAGACTTCGGATAACCATCTACGGGATCAGGATAAAGAACACAAAGAACTTTTGCCATATTTTTCTCCTTTGGTTTGATTAATAAAATTTATAATCCATCAAGATGTATAAGTAAATAAAATATTTTTAAAAAATTTATTTTTAGTAATATATATAACCATATTGAAAATATTAATTATATTATTACATCCATGTTAGTTGTATACATCAGGTTTTTATGACGCTTTACTGATATTGTGATTATGGAAAACCCCAGTGTAGAAATAGGGGTTAAGAGGACATATAGGACTATTTTCCGTGACGCATTTTAGCAGAAAGCTTCCTCATTGTTAAAATCCTGTAATAACATATAATGGGGATAAAACGGGGAGTTATGGACGACGACTCTTTTTATTCCTTAATTCAAAGACAGGGTATTAGCCGGAGAAGTTTTCTCAAGTTTTGTACCTTTTCAGCTCTAAGCTTGGGTTTTGGTCTAGAAATGGTTCCCGAAATTGTCCATGCTTTTGAAACCAAACCACGGCTTCCCGTCGTGTGGTTACATGGGCTGGAATGTACCTGTTGTTCTGAATCTTTTATCCGTTCTGGACATCCTTTGGTCAAAGACGTCCTGCTTTCAATGATTTCCTTGGATTATGATGATACGCTTATGGCCGCTTCGGGAGAACAGGCTGAGAAATCTTTGCGACAGACCATTGAGGATTACAAAGGAAAATATCTTTTGGCTGTAGAAGGCAATCCACCGACCAAGGAAGAGGGGATGTTTTGCATTGTTGGGGGTAAACCGTTTATAGAACAGCTGAGGTGGGCTGCAAAAGATGCAAAAGCGATTATCGCCTGGGGTAGTTGTGCTTCTTCAGGTTGTGTGCAAGCGGCAAAACCTAACCCTACAGGGGCTGTCCCCATACATGAAGTGATAAAGGATAAACCGGTTATTCGTATTCCAGGATGTCCTCCTATTGCTGAGGTCATGACGGGGATTATTACCTATATGGTTACCTTCGATCGGCTACCTGAGCTTGATTTTCGCAATAGGCCAAAGATGTTTTATAGCCAGAGGATTCATGATAAATGCTATAGACGGGGTCATTTTGATGCCGGTCAGTTTGTCGAGCGTTGGGATGATGAAGGGGCCAAAAAAGGATACTGTTTATACAAGGTTGGCTGTCGTGGGCCTACGACCTATAACGGTTGTTCGACTACACGGTGGAATGGGGGAGTTTCTTTTCCAATCCAAGCGGGACATGGATGTATTGGTTGTTCTGAAGATGGTTTTTGGGATAACGGTCCTTTTTATAGTCGGCTGTCCAATATTAATGTGTTAGGGGTAGAGACCGATGCCGATAAGATTGGATTTAGTCTTCTCGGAGCGGCTGGAGCAGCTATGGCCGTTCATGCTATAGCTAGCGGTGTTTTTAAAAATAAGATCAAGAAAGCAACTGCCCAGTCTCCTAAAAGTGGATCTGTAGAAAACATGCTAGAGGAAAGAAAAGATCGTGAACGACCTAAAGAAAACTCCTGAAGGATTTAGCTTGGATAAAACGGGAAAGAGGATTGTCGTCGATCCTGTAACAAGGATAGAAGGGCACCTGCGCTGTGAAGTAAACATCGATTCGGCTAATGTGATTCGCAATGCGGTCTCCAGCGGCACAATGTGGAGAGGAATTGAGCTGATTGTAAAAGGAAGGGATCCAAGAGATGTTTGGGCATTTACCCAGAGAATATGCGGGGTTTGCACGGGTGTTCATGCTTTGGCTTCCGTAAGGGCTGTGGAAAATGCTCTGGGTATAACAATTCCCGAAAATGCTCATTGCATACGTACGATCATGCATCTGACACAAATGGTTCATGATCACCTAGTGCATTTTTATCATCTTCATGCCTTGGATTGGGTGGATGTTGTCAGTTGCTTAAAAGCTGATCCTCAAAAGACTACTGAAATAGCACAAAAAATTTCTTCCTATCCTCTTTCTTCCCCGGGTTATTTTTCCGATGTGCAAAATCGACTCAAGCAGTTTGTGGAAAGTGGTCAGCTTGGGTTGTTTAAAAATGGATATTGGGGGCATCCTGCTTATAAACTGCCACCCGAAGTTAATCTTCTGGCTGTTGCACACTACCTTGAAGCACTCGATTTTCAAAGAAATATCGTAAAAATTCATACCGTTTTTGGAGGAAAAAATCCTCATCCCAATTGGCTTGTGGGTGGGGTTCCTTGTGCAATCAATATCGATGAAACCATGGGGGCTGGAGCTCCAGTGAACATGGCACAGCTTAACTTGGTTTCTTCGATTATAGACAGAACGGTGACATTTGTCGAGCAAGTCTATCTGCCTGATATTTTGGCTATTGGTTCCTACTACAAAGACTGGCTTTATGGGGGAGGACTTTCTTCTAAAAATGTTCTTTCCTATGGGGAAATCCCCGATAAAGCTAATGATTATTCAGCCTCTAATCTTTTGATTCCCCGGGGAGCGATAATCAATGGGGATTTAAAAAATATTCAAGAAGTTGATTTGCAAGATAGTTCACAAATTCGAGAATATGTTTTCCATTCGTGGTATCGCTACCCCGATCCAGCTGAAAGCAGGCATCCATGGGAGGGCATAACTGAGCCTCAGTTCATCTTAGGACCAAATACGAAAGGAAGCAAAACGCACATCGAACAGTTGGATGAAGAAGCAAAGTATTCCTGGATAAAGGCCCCCCGTTACAAGAGCAAGGCTATGGAAGTAGGTCCTTTAGCAAGGTTTATCATTGGGTATGCTTCCGGTAGGGAAGATTTTAAGGAACCGGTCCAAAGAGCTTTAAGTCAACTGGGAGTGCCTTTCGAAGCTCTATTTTCGACTTTAGGTCGAACATTAGCCAGGGCCTTGGAAGCCGACTGGTGTGCAAAGATGTTAAAGAAATTTTATCAAAGGCTTCTAGGAAATATCTCCTCTGGACAAACCGCTACAGCGGATACCACTAAATGGGATCCTAGCCGTTGGCCTTCTGAAGCCAAGGGTGTTGGTTTTGTAGAAGCTCCACGAGGTTCTCTGGGTCATTGGATTCGTATAAAAAATGGCAAGATAGAAAATTACCAAGCAGTTGTTCCTACTACTTGGAATGGTTCACCCCGAGATCCCCAGGGAAACATTGGAGCTTTCGAAGCTTCTTTGCTTGACACTCCGCTGGCAAAACCCGAAGAACCTCTTGAAATATTACGCACGCTTCACAGTTTTGATCCCTGCCTTGCCTGTTCTACTCATGTTATCGATTTGAGAGGAAGAGAGCTTGCCCTGGTAAGAATTTTATAAAAACCATGGAAACAGAAGTAGAAAAAAAATGGGTGACAAAAGCCGTTTATGTGTACGAGGCTCCCATTAGGCTATGGCATTGGATTAATGCAGCCTCGATTTTTGTTTTAGCGATTAGTGGTTATCTGATCGCCCATCCTCCCCCAAGTATTGGAGGAGAAGCCTTTGGTCATTTCGAGTTTGCTTATATTAGATATATCCATTTTATCGCTGCATTGGTGTTTGACGTGGGCCTGATGGTAAGAATCTACTGGGCTTTGGTAGGGAATAGGTTTGGTCGAGATTTTCTTCATTTAGCTCTATTCGAAAAATCTTTCTGGATCGAAGTGATAAAGAAAATCAAATGGTATCTTTTTCTTGAAAAAGAACCCATAGTATATGAGGGAGCAGACCCCTTAAACCGACTTGCCACTTTTTTAGTCTTTATTCTCGACTGGTTTATGCTCATTACGGGCCTAGCCTTGTTTGGTGAAATGGATGGGATGGGAACATGGGCTTATTACCTTTTTACAATTTGGATCATTCCTATCTTTGGCAGTAGCCAAACTCTTCATAGTTTTCATCATCTCGGGATGTGGCTTTTTGCTTCTTTTGTCCTTGTCCATGTTTATGTCGTTGTTCGAGAAGACATCTTAGGAAGGGTGTCGGTCATTGAAACGATGGTCAACGGCTGGAGAGTAATCCGTGGTGGTCAGCTAAGTAAAAAGGATGCATAAGCTTTTTGAAAAGATATACCTATCTTTTGTTGAACAAGAGGAAGGAAAAGAGCCCGACCAGATTTTTCTTGATGAAAATCAAGCATTGGAACAGCTCTTACATTTTCTAAAGGGAGGAGAGGTTGAGGTTGTTTTCGAAACGAATCCAAGGCTTACAATTGTGGAAAGTCAAATTTGTGGTCTTTGGGCTGCTTTCCAATCTGGAAAGCTTAAGTGGCTTGAGGTAGGCAACTTGCCTAAAAGGTTGATTGAATTTCAAAGTCACCTTCCTTCGATCTCTTTGCTTAGTCTTAAAGAACTTTCTAATCTCCCCCAAGATGGATTGATGAATGCACCCTATCTTCTCGTGGAGATGAGCCGATTAGCAAAAGTATATGATTTTACAAAAGCATCAAAAGTGATTCCTCTGAGTCTTTTGCCCTTATCGCTAGCAGACCAACAGCTCTTAAACGAAACGTTAGGTTATGGGAAGGTTACGATTCAGATTAAGGGCTATGGGCACTGCTTGATTAAAAACTCCGGTTATAAGAATCTTTGGTGGGTTGAAGATTTCAATGTAGAAGGGAAAAGTATTTTCAAAGCAATAGAGATTGTTTCTATTCCTTCACTTGTTATGGCAGCAAAAGAAGACATGCAAAGGGGGCTTTCTAAAGTAAGAAAACTAAAAGAAAGTTTTATGGATCAAAATTCGATCAATGAAGTTATGGAGAAAAAACACGAATAAGAGGAGAAAAAAAGTCTTTGGCTCCGTCTGAACTGCCTTCTTGTTCGACCTTAGGTATATTTTCAAGTTTGATGCGCACGATAAGTCCTCCAGCCTTTACGATTTCTTCAACACGGGCGGGATGATTCTTTGGAATTTCAATTACCGATTTTTTAGGGATCTTGAGATTAGGGATATCTGAAACGAAAATCGCGCTGTCATATCTCTCTCCAAAAGGGAAAATGATTCCGGCAGAGATGACCCCTTCAACAATTCTTCGGGTTGCCAGTCCTGCTTCATGAGCGATGAAAAGACCGTCTTTAAGCGGGCTGTCCACTGAAAAACGTCCATAAGTCCATGTTTCTATAGGATGAGGACCTCTTTTTTTCAATGCCCTTTCAATATCTGAAAAATGGACTACAAGGGGTTGGTCAGCTATTTGTTCTTCAGGATTATTACTTCCTTCGATCTGCCCATTGGCGAAGGCTTCTTTTTGTTGTCGAGTTTCTTTTTTGGCTTTTTTCTTATCGACCTTTTCTGCCTTGGGGATAGATAGAATTCGAGGGGGAGCAGAAAGTCTTAGGCGGGCATAAAAGCAATTGGATTGAATCATTTCAATTACCTCTGCAGGTTCAGATTTTGTAATTTCAAATCGCATGCCTTCTTTCATGGCTGGAATGGGAAAATCAGCTTCACAAACGGCTATCTGAACAATCACTTCCATAGGAGAAACCGTAAATGGAGTGATTTTTTGAAGGAAACCATAGCTGAGCAGCTTGGGATAGCTAGCGGCAAATACCCCGTCTTTAACCTCTCCCCATGCTGTAAATTCTCCATAAGTCCAAACATTGTGAGGTTTTGTTCCTAATTGAGTTAATTTTTTATGAAGCTCTGAAAAAGCGATGATTTTTTCTTTGACAAAAGATTTAGAGCCGAAGGCAAGAGAAAAAAAGCAGTGCGATCCTAATAAAAAACCTAACAAAAAGAGGATTTTCAAAAATCTATATGTTAAACCTTTCAATTTTAGGCCTTTTGTAAGCTAAAAATTCACAAATTGTTGTTTTTTTTACAAATATAATTGTAATCTTTTAGCTCAAAGGCCTTATCTATTGTAAAGAGAATGTTTGTGCGTTTTTACCAGAGAAAAATCTGAATTAAAGGGTAGGGGAAAAAGGGTAATAAACGAAGTCAAGGCTATAAATAAAGCTTGTAGACCCTTTTATCCATCAAAAATAATATTATAACCTACATCTCTATAGGTGTTTTTCCCGCCCTCTTAAACCTTTTACCGTTTTGTTTCAATTCTTATCGTATTTAGCGAATATTTAGCCTCTTTACAGGCTTATTGGTCTTTCCTGACCATCTTCTTATGGATTCGGATGCTTTGATAGGCCCAATTTTTATTCCGCAGGGATAAATTAGTTTATGTCAGGCTACAAAAAAAGGCCAGAGAGATGCATGTGTATTCGGTTTTTCAAGCTGGATATTTCAAAAACTATTTTTCACAAGATAATCGCAGAGAGTTTTTGCTTTTTCTTTAAAAGTTTTCCCTCATTCGAGCTCCAATCACAAAAGGTATACATCAGAAGAAAACATCGCTAATACATCTTTGCTATTGGTACCGAAGCCTACATAAGAATAACACTGAATATTTTAGTCTTTTAGCAAGAATCCATCAAATTTCTATTTTTATTGTCCTTGCCTTTAGAAAAAGAATTGCGCAGTAGCTTGCGGAAAGAGCTTCATTGATGAGGGAATACAATATGGTTTTGATTGCATTAAGTGTTAATTGCGTGGCTAATAATGTTTCTGACAGAAAAGAGAATTGAAAACAGAATATTGGGCGTGCATTAGGGGTCCTTTCGTTGAAAGCTTGGAGTTTGCTAGGGTTGAATACATTGATATGGAAGAGAAAAAAAGTGAAATATTTTTCGATGCCCAATTCTTGATAAATTATACTAAGCTATGATTCTTTATTTGATCCGTCATGCAACGGCTGAGCCAAAAGCGGAGAGCGATGCGAAAAGAAACTTAACTGCTGAAGGCAAAGAAGAAGCAAAGTGGTTAGGGAAAGGACTGAAAAAGCTAGGAATAAAACCGGATGAAATTTTAAGTAGTCCTTTAAACCGTGCAGTTCAAACGGCTGAAATTATCGCCCAAGCCATGAAGATTGAAAAAAAACCGCTCATTATTCCTGAACTCGAAAATGGTCATCCCACTTCTGAGCTGCTCGAGATTATCAAAAATTACGGTAAACCGTCTTCTCTTTTCCTTGTGGGACACATGCCTAGTCTTGCTGAACATCTGGCGGAATTCTTAGGAGTGAATAGGCCTCAGGCCTTTCCTTTTGATAAGGGCGGGGTTTGTGCTATTCGATCGGATGAAACCATTCGGTTAGGAGTTTGGGAGTTGCGTTTTATGTTACGGCAAGGCCAGATTCGAAAAATGTAACAAAAAGTGACTCACTTCTAAAAAAAAGAAACATTCAGAGTTTTTAAACTCTTCGTTCTTCAATGAGAATCTTATAGCTTTTTCTATTATACTCTCTTTTAATTTTGTATGTCCAAGTATATTCTTACATTAAAAGCGATTCGTTGGTAAAGTTTAGATCCCCCTCTCTCGTTGCATTCAAAATTTGTTATTGAAAATCTGAGAAAGGCTTTTGACGATCAAAAAATCATTTGGATAGAATAAGTTAAAAAGTGAAAAAAAAGATAAGTTAAAAATTCACCACTTCCCTGAGGGTATGATAAATATACAATAGTATTTTAAATTTATTTCAAAATACTTAACATTATATTAATGATAATATAATTTTATTTTTTTATTCCTAATATTTAACGGGAATGTTTGATTATGAACGCTTACGAAAAGTTACTTGCTACCGCTATCCAATTTAGAGAGTTACCCACAGAATGTATTAATCTTGCTACCGATATTCTCGGTTCTATTCTGGCTTATCACTTGGGTAAAAACAACACATTGCAGATTATTGAACGGAATGCCACTGAAAATAAAACATCCTTTCAGCTTGACTATGGAGAGCTTCTTAGGACTATTGAAGAGGCGGGACAACAAGGAATAGGACTTTTAGAGCTCAGTAAAAGGTTCTGTTGTCCAAAAGAATTTTTGATTCAATCCCTAAGCCAATTTCCTGATGAAATTACAGAGATCAACGAGGAGCGAGTTATACATAAAAAATATGTTCAAAAGGAGTCGCATTTCCCTACATTTGCTGGCCGGAAAAGGATTACTGTAGAAAAGTTTCTAAGTCTAATTAAAGATTCTCCTGTACACATTGAAGACTTAGCTTGCAAGTTAGGTGTGAAACCCCCTTCTTTGCGTGTTTTTTTCTCTCGAAATAGGAAAAAATTAAAAAATGTAAAGTTTGAAAAGTCTTATTTCATGATAGTGAATTCTCGGAACAAAAAAACTGAGCCAATTAAGATTAAAAGAGTCCTAGAAATTTTATCTAAATCTGGAGGAAGGATATCCAATCGTGATCTGGCCTTTAAGCTGGGAAAGACCAATAGCCAGCTCTCGGATTGGTGGAGTTCCTTAGTGCGCAGAAAAGCTAAGCAGCTTGAAAAAATAGACTTCGATCCCCTACAAAACGTTTTTGTATTAAAACATAGAGAATAAAACAACCAAGGATTGGATGTGGACAAACGGCTTTATAGGTATTGTCTTGGGCTTATCCGGATTGTGGTAAGATATTAGCGGAGGTAAGTGATATGCACTTTTCTGTGGACATGACGCAACAGCGACCGTGTGGTTATAGAGAATATCATCGAATTTTACGATTGAACCAGCAAGAGCAGAGAGCTATGACTAAACAACACGGTTGCAACAATGTCGAAGCCGCTTATCAATCAAAAAGAGATAGCCGTTTCTGCGAGGCTGTCGGGCTAAGAGCGAAAGCAAGGGTTCTGTAAAACTAGAACCATCCCTTTTAGACTCTACTCTTAGCCATGAAGAAATTCTAGAGAAGGTTTTAAGCAAGACGGCTTCGTTAATCTTTAACTTTTTGAAATTATTTTCTGCTTCACAAATCTTTTTTATATGGGAAAAAAACTTTTAAAGTTTTTTATTTTATTCTGTGTTCTATGGTATAAGGTCCCTGATTGCGAAGCGGGACCCTTTACCAAAGAAGAAAAGAAAATACTTAAAACTCAACCTCCTTTTTCTATTGTCATAGCCCATCCTGAGGGATTCATAGGAGAACGGCTGTTTCTAGGCGGTGAGATTGCTCAAGTACAGAATTTGCCTGATCGATCCCTTATGGAAGTCATCCATAAACCTCTTTCCCGAAGTTTTAAAGTTCCACTATCGACCGATCTCAGCTATGGAAGGTTTATTGTTTCAACCAAAAAATTCTTAGACCCTTCCATTTATACAAGAGGCAAAAGCGTTACAGTTATAGGAAGGCTAAGCCGGGTTCAACGGGGTATTATTGGACAACGTCCTTACAACTATCCGGTTATTTCAGCTTCTCATATTCATCTCTGGTCAGAGTCCTATTAAAACTCATTTCTAACAAAAACTGATTTAAAAAGGGGATGGGGATAGAAAAAGGATAAAAACTTTTTTCATTTAGGGGAAATTCCGAAATGTTTTCTAAGTATTTTTCTAATATTTTTCCCCTTTTTTAGGATTGACTTTTTCTTTTTTTGACATCTGCTAGCACTAGTGGAAAACGAAAAAGATCCCATAGAGCAAACGAAAAAAAAAGAAACTAAAAAAGGCGCATTTACCTTTTTTTTGATTCTTATGATACTTTTTCTTCTCTATTTTGGCGTGTTAATCTTTTCAGCAATTAACCAATCAAGCCCCTATGAAAGAATGTTCCACCGATAAGTTGAGCAGGCAACGAAGAGTGTAGAGAAAAAATCTCTTCCTTATAGTTCAAACATAATAAAATATTGCATCTTATCCTCTGGGTATAGATAATTTCACACTAAAAGTTTATATCGGTGAAAATAGCATGGTTTAGTCCCTTACCCCCTAAAAAGTCGGGAATTGCCGATTTTAGTTTTAATGTTATTCCCTATTTAAAAGCTGTTTCAGATTTAACTCTTTTTGTTGAGGACTATGTTCCCCAGGATTCATTAACAAAGGGCTGTTCGGTAATTTCTTATGTGAAGAAAGATAAAATCGATTGGAAGGTTGGAGAAAAACTAAAAGATTATGATCTTGTGTTTTTTAACATAAGCAATGATTTTCGCTTCCATTCTTATGCCTATGAACTGTTCTTAAAATTCCCTGGGATAGTGATTTTACATGATTATGTATTGCAATTTTTTTATGCGGGCTATTATCTGATCGAAAAAAGGCATTTTGCTGGCTATGTTGAAAAATTCAAAGAACTTTATTCTTCAGATATTATTCATGCCCTATCTATAGGAGAAGGACCCTCGGTCATTCTTAATTTTCTTAAAAAGATCTATGAAGACCAATCGATTATTCAGTATCCCATGAACGAGGAAATCATTTTGAGATCTTTAGGAGTGATCACCCATTCTTTTTTTGCTCAAGGGAAAATTAACACTTTTTTCCCTTCTAAACCAGCTTTCAAAGTTGATCTTCCCTATACTTTAGCTGAGGAAAAGATGATTTGTAGGGATCCAAAGAGCTCTGTTTTATTTTTCCCAGATGGCAAAAAGAAAGTGGTTGCGGCTACTTTTGGCTATGTCTTGCCTAATAAAGCCTACGAGTCTGTTTTTAAGGTTTTACAAAATTCTTCTTTTCTTCGGGAGAACATGGAATATTGGATCATTGGAGGAACGTTCTTCTGGTATAATATCCATAGCCTTATAAAGAAATATCAATTAAAGAACGTTGTTAAAGTTTTTGATTATCAACAACCTAATCAAGTCATCGAACTTCTTTCAAAGTCGGATATCTGCATCGCATTAAGGGCTCCAACCATGGGAGAGGCTTCAAGTTCATTGCTCAACATGATGCTTATAGGCAAACCCGTAGTGGTATTAAATACTGGGTGGTATGCTGAGCTACCTAATGAGTGTGTGATTAAAATCGATCCCTGTTGTTTAGAAAATCAATTGGAAGAAGTCTTACGAAAAGTTATTGAACGTAATATACAGCTTAAAGAAATGGGGATCCGTGCAAGAAAATATGTTTTAACCAATCATTCTCCAAGCCGATACGTCGAACAACTAATCGAGTATGCTTCAAAAATAAATATTAAAACAGAAAAAGAAGAAATTAAACCCCTTACTTAAGCTAATATTAATTTTTTAGTTCAACAGCGTATTGAAACTTGATAAAAACACCTTTTATTTTTGATTCAATTGCCTTTTGTAGCCAGTTTTTATCTCTTTCATTATCAATTTATAATTTAATGAATCTGTTTTTTAGGTGAATTGTTTTAGCTTAAAATCCACGATATGCCTACATGGCTCAATATGAGTTGTCTTGAGTTTAAAAAACAGCTGGATGTCGTGGAAAGCAGGTTTGAGCTATAAGAGTAAGATCTTCCTGTCTCTTGTGAAAACAGTCAAGGGATATCTAGATATCATCAGGTCTGATGACTCACAAATACTGTCTATTCTGTTTCAGCTTTGAATAGTTCGAGAAATTTTGCCTAGATCACGGATCCAAACCCGGTATGATGAATGCCAGATCCTTTTCTCCCAAGGAAAGGATGGTCAATAATCTTTTGTAGATCATTCGCTATATTGCTTACGGCTTTACGGTTTTGCGCAAATCCCAAGAAAGGTCGTTAAATGAGTGAAAGATGATGAAATTAAAAAGGTAATATGTAAGTCTATCCGTCAAAAAATATAACGACTCGTGGCATTTATTAATGAGAATGAGTGATTTTGATGTTAAGATTTAACTCCAAAAATAAAAATTAGAGGATAATCATGAACAAATTGATGTTAATGATTTTATTCATGATCTGGAGTGAAGCTTATTCTTATTCACAACTGTATAACAACACAACGATTGGGAGAGTTGGGAATAGGAACTTGTTTTTATTTAGAATGGGAAACATAACTCAGGGGAGCATAGGTAATGAGAATGTTTTCATGTTGGATTTTCCTCCCACTCGACCATCATATGTTGATATTCCAATTACTCGACCCTATATCAACACAACGATTGGAAGAATTGGAAACAGCAACTTGTTTTTGTTTAGGATGGGAAACATAACTCAAGGGAGCGTTGGAAATCAGAACATTTTCATGTTGGATTTTCCTTTTACCCAATCATCTTACGTTGATATTCCAATTACTAAAACTCGATTTCCTTTATCTACGAGAAGTTCTTCAGAATATGGGTATAACAACAGTTTTTCTGAGCCTATATCAACCCAAAGGATAAATTCCCTACTAGACGAGGATAGTTTTAGCGAGGACTGGGATGACGATGGTTGGTAAACGCATGGGTTTATAGATCTCTTGGTTTTTTGCGTTACGGTAAAGCAGCGATTTCTGATCGATTATTTCAATTGAAAAGGTTCTGAGAGATCTTCGGAGAGCACGAAGAAAACAGCCAACTAACGATTGATCCTATCTCAGCCGGAAGGGATTGCAAGCTAGGTTGAGGAAGCAGCTGTTAAAGGGGGATGCTTTCAAGACTGCTAATAAGCGGATGCTTGTTTGTGCAGCAACAGTCATTTCGAAGATCCACAACGGATGTTGGAGGCGAAGCGGAAGCGTTGAATGGCACCGTTGTGGGAGCACAGGCAGCAACTGCTGCTGCCAATGTGTTACATCTTGATAGAACAATCGGAGAGAACAGCGGCCTAGTCCTACAAGAGATTTCTTAGATCTGGCCTTCCAATTTAGGCTTAACAGGCTCGTTACTACTTAAAAAGGCTTTTAGTGTTAATTATTGTTTATAAAAGCAGTCAACAATTCTGTTACTTTTCCTTTTACTCCCTTTTTAAATAATCTTTATTTTTGTGTTTGCAATATTAATGAAACTTTCTGCAACCGATCTGTTTCGATTGGTTATTTTTATTATACCGATATTTATGATGAATTGAAAATAACGATACACTAACTTTTCAAAAAAAGAGTAATAGTTGATTTTGAAAAATAAAAAAGGGATGAAAAAAGAGTGCGGAGAGTAAAGGCTATCCTTGGCCTTTTTATTGACTTTCTTAAAGAGTCAAAAAGGAAGAATATGCAGAGGAAGGATCTTGTTTTCGAGCTAAAAAGGATGTTTAATCCGCTGAGTATGATTGTTGTGTAGGGAGAGCGAAAGGTCAAAAAAAATGAAGATCTATGTCATCTTTTATTCAATGTACGGCCATACTTACAGAATGGCTGAAGCGGTGGCCGATGGAGCTAGGTCGGTCAAGGGAGCAAATGTCATCCTCAAACGGGTACCTGAAACCTTGAGTCATGAAATTCTGCATAAGATGGGGGCAGTAGAAGCGCAGAAAACTTTTTCCCATATTCCTATCTGTGGCATTGAAGAGCTTGGGGAAGCTGATGCGATTATCTTTGGTACACCCACCCGTTTCGGTAATATGTGTGGCCAGATGCGTCAATTTCTTGATGCAGCAGGAAAACTTTGGCTAAGTGGAAAACTTATTGGAAAGGTAGGCAGTGTCTTTTGTAGTTCTAATACGCAGCATGGTGGGCAAGAAACAACGATATTGACTTTTATGGTTAGCTTGCTTCATCTCGGAATGATCATCGTGGGCCTGCCTTATTCTTTTACCGGCCAGATGGTTGTGGATGAAGTAAGCGGTTGTTCTCCTTATGGTGCTTCGACCATTGCTGGGGGTGCCGGAGAACGCATGCCGACGGAAAATGAGCTTTCTGGAGCAAGATTTCAGGGTAGACATGTGGCGATGATAACTGCAAAACTTGTTCGTTAACAGCTATGGCTTATCAACCTATAGAAAACTATGCAATTATTGGAGACATGCACACGGTGGCGCTCGTCGCCATTGACGGTTCTATCGATTGGTTGTGCATCCCCTTTTTTGATTCACCAAGCATTTTTGGGGCCTTGCTCGATGACGAAAAAGGAGGAAGGTTTAAAATCGCACCTCTTGAGAACACGGTTCGTTGTAAGCAGTTTTATTGGCCAGGGACAAACGTGCTTGTAACCCGCTTTCTTTCTTCTCAAGGAGCAGCTGAACTGACTGATTTCATGCCGATTGAACCGGATACCGAAGGAGGAGTGCATCGATTCAGGCTTATCCGTAGGCTAACCGCTGTTCGGGGAACTATAGACTTTGTTCTTCAATGCTGTCCTGCTTTTAACTATGCTTTAGATCCTCATCAAGCAGAACGTATTACATCAGGGGTTATTTTTTCTAACGATAAACTCAGCCTTGTGCTTTCTACAGATAAGACTTTAAAGATAACGGAAAAGGGTGTGGTGGGTCATTTTACCCTTAAGGAGGGTGAATCTACAGTATTTGCTCTTATCCAGATGACTCCCGGTTCAGAATGGGCAATGCATTTATCGAACAAGGAGGCTGAAAGACTTTTTAGGTTGACTGTAGATTATTGGAGAAGATGGATTGCTCAGTGCCATTACACTGGACGATGGCGAGAAATGGTTTATCGCTCCGCATTAACCTTGAAACTCCTTACTTTTAAACCTACTGGAGCTATTGTCGCTGCGGCCACTACAAGCCTGCCCGAAGAAATCGGGGGGATCCGCAATTGGGATTATCGCTTCAGCTGGATTAGGGATTCTGCTTTTACTGTATATGCTTTCATGCGGCTTGGGTTTACCGAAGAAGCCCAAAGGTACATGGAATTCCTTTCTAGGGTTTATAAGGGTATTTCTAAAGATAAACCTCCCCTTCAAATAATGTATGGGGTTGATGGAAGAACGGACTTAAAGGAGGTTGAACTCCATCATTTGGAAGGATACAAGGGGTCAAGACCGGTTCGTATTGGTAACAACGCTTATCGGCAGGTGCAGCTCGATATCTATGGAGAACTTATTGATGCGATCTATTTGTTCAATAAATATGGGGCTCCAATTTCTTACGATGAATGGCAGGAAGTCAGGCGGTTGATCGACTGGGTCACTGAACATTGGCAACAGGAAGATGAAGGAATATGGGAGGTTAGGGGAAGGCGACATCATTTTATCTATTCGAAACTCATGTGTTGGGTAGCTTTAGACCGCGGCTTAAGGTTAGCGGAAAAAAGATCATTCCCCACCGATGTGACCGAATGGAGAAAAGTTCGTAACGACATTTATTCATATATTATGGAAAGAGGTTGGAATCCAAAAATAAAGAGTTTTGTCCAATATCCTGGAACCGATGCCTTGGATGCTGCTACCCTTATGATGCCTTTAGTTTTGTTCGTTTCTCCAACAGATCCTAAAATTTTGGGAACCCTACAGGCTGTGATGCGTCCGCCCCAAGAAGGAGGCCTCTTAGCCAATAACCTCCTTTATCGGTACAATTTAGATAAAACCGCCGATGGATTAAGGGGAAAAGAAGCTACTTTCAATATCTGTACTTTTTGGCTTGTCGAAGCTTTAGCTAGAGCAGGGCAGTTTCAGCCGGAACTTCTTGAAGAAGCCCATCTTCTTTTTGAACGGATGCTTGGATTTGCCAACCATGTAGGCTTGTATGCTGAGCAAACCGGTTCTAGTGGGGAAGCATTAGGGAATTTTCCCCAAGCTTTTACTCATCTTGCATTGATTAGTTCAGCTTATAACTTGGATAAAACTCTTGGGACCTAGGGATAATCTTTCAAGAAAGTTATCTGATCTAGAGGTTTTATAGATTTTTCTTTATTTATTTTTGATCAATGAATTAGAGAGGCAAAATCTGAAAGAAAAGCTTACTGTTTTTCTGAATCGATCTTGATAAGACTATGGATAAAAAATCGTTTTTGAATTTCATCAATGTATTAACAAAAAAACGATGAGATAGATAAAAATTTTTGTTAAAATGATTTTTTTTCTTTCTTTAAAATTGGTTTTTATTCAAAATGATATTACATTAAATACCTTTAATGACATGAAATCCTTACTGTTATTTTTGGTTGGAACGATAGGGATTTTTTTATCCATCCCTTCAATTTCTTTTGCTGATTGTGGTCATGTTTGTAATAAAAATGCGGGCCGTTTTAAATGTCCTGTTGTGGAAAAAGATGGCTATGCAGTACACATGGACCTTTACACCCATAAATCGATCTATCAAGGGGAAACTTTTTGTGACAATGTTCCCGATCCAGGACAGGCGACAATTGTTGTCGATTTGATTAATGCCAAGGCAAAAACAACGCCGGTATCGGTTAAGCTTTTTTCTGAAAATAACAAACTCATTCAATCCCTGCCCCCCAAGGCTTACCCAGGAGGGACCATTTCAGTTCCCGCCTACTTAGAAAGAGGAAAGTATCGATTAGAAGTGGTTATGCAGGATAAAGGAGCTCAGCAGGTAAGCTTCGATTTTCCTTTTGTAGTGGCTATAAAACCTTGGAGCTATTATGTTACCCAAAGTAAAGCGGGCATTTTGCTCTTAGCGATGGGTCTAGTAACAGTTTTAAGCATGTCACTTTCTCGGCTGGATTGGGTATTGAGGAGATAAAAGTTTTTTATCCCTTGGAATTATTCTTTGATTTGATGGATGGAGAAAGGGATCCTTGTTGGCCTATTAAGAACAGAGTCATGGTTATTGGCTGAAAGTTTTGTTTTTAGGAAAAACCTTTTTTCTCATAGATCTCTTTTAGAGATTTTATTCATTTATCGCTGATCGCTTTTCAAAGTCAGGATTAACTATTTTATGACAACTTATTTATTCTCACTTGGCAATTCCAAGAGGAGTTCCTAATTGTCGTCTACGCACGAGGGGGCTGGGATAAGGGTGACTACAAAGATAATGAAATCCCGCCGAAAATATCGGGCGAAGTCCGAAAGCAAGCGGGCAAAAAGAAAAGTAGAAGTCTTAAGGGAAATGAATTTTTGCCCGCTCGTCAATACCGCATTTTTGCGCTCCGCGCAAGTGAAAAAGCAGGCAAAATTCCTGAAAGTAAAATACTGGTGGAGGTTAGGGGATTCGAACCCCTGACCTTCTCATTGCGAACGAGACGCTCTACCAACTGAGCTAAACCCCCTTTTTTTTCCATTAACATTCAATTCTTTTGTGCAAATTCAAGATAAAAGAACGGTGTTATGTTTTCTACTTTAAAAAAATCAGTCCGGTTTCTTTGATTCTTCCTTGGGGCGTAGTAGGGGGAAAAGGATAACATCCCGGATCGATTCCTGGGCAGTTAAGAGCATTGTTAGCCGATCAATTCCTAATCCTATTCCTCCAGCCGGAGGCATGCCATACTCTAAAGCAAGCAGAAATTCTTCATCAATCTTCTGTTTTTCTTCTCCAGCCTGTTTTTCAAGCCTGCTTCTCTGAACTAACGGATCGTTGAGCTCGCTGTAACCGGGAGCAAGTTCCTGCCCGTTAACTATTAATTCAAAGACATCTACAAACTGGGGATCCTCTTTTTTCTGTTTAGCCAAGGGAACAAAATCGGTTGGAAATTCTGTGACAAAGAGAGGTCCGACTGTCTTGGCTTCCACCTGTTTTTCGAAAAGATGTCTGCAGATGTCACTTTCTGTAAATCCTTCCTTGATTTCGACTTCGTAGTGTTCGGCAAGTCTTCTTTTTCCTTCGCTGTTTAATTTAAACCAATCTTCTCCGATCGCTTCTTGAAGGACTTCTCGGAAAGGTTTCCTTGGCCAGGGGGGAGTTAAATCTATAACTTGACCTTCACCCAGATGCTTTGAAGCCGGAAACTTTAAGGTTCCTAACACTTTTTCAGCAACTGTAGAGATCATTTCTTCTAAGAGATTAGCCATCGACTGAAAATCCCCATAAGCCTGGTAGGCTTCCAGCATTGTAAACTCAGGGTTATGCTTTCGAGAAATACCTTCGTTGCGAAAGTTACGATTGAGCTCGAAAATCTTTTCTAACCCCCCAACCAGAAGTCTTTTCAGGTAGAGTTCGGGAGCTATTCTTAAGTAAAGAGAGATGCCTAGAGCTTCATGGAAAGTCTTGAAAGGATTGGCTGCTGCTCCTCCAGCAATGGTCTGCATCATTGGGGTTTCGACTTCTATAAAGCCTTTTTGATGCAAGAAATTACGGATCTCCTTGACTATTTGGCTGCGGTACAAAAAGATTTTTTTGACATCCGGATTCATAATCAGGTCAAGGTATCTTTGCCTATAACGGGCTTCGACATCGTGGAGTCCGTGCCACTTAGAGGGAAGGGGACGAAGTGATTTTACTAGAAGCTGCCAACTTTTAATCCGAATCGTTTTTTCTTTTGTTTTAGTGAAAAAACAGCTCCCTTCTACTCCAAGAATATCACCAATGTCGAGCTGCTTAAGTTGGTTAAAGGCAAGTTCGCCACAGGATTGAGGATTTGCATAGATCTGAATCTTTGAGCTTTGATCCTGGACATGGGCAAAAAAGCTCTTGCCCATATCTCGAATCGAAAGAATTCGGCCTGCAATCCGGACTTCTTGGTTTTCTATAAACTGGGCCACAATGTGTTCAATTGGTCGTGTATCGAAAAAAGGTTGTCCGAATGGGTCGATACCTTGTGATTTCCAATAGTTAAGTTTTTCTCTACGAAGTCTAAGTAATTCTGATTCTGGGTTCGTCGAAGACATGGCCATTGTTCTTTTATTCCATGAAAAAAGGTTGTAAAATTAAAGCTTAATCTCCCCTGTAAATGCAACGAGTTCGAGCTGTTTCTTGGATAGTAATTTCAAAAAGGCCGGGAAGTTTGTCTTTAAGTTTATTCCAAAACCATCCCGCTAGGTTTTCTATGGTAGGGTTTTTTAGACCTTCGATATCGTTGAGATATTGATGGTCTAATTGATCTATGAGAGGAGAAACAGCTTCAGAAATTTTTCCATGATCGTAAAGGATCCCTTTTTGAGGATCCACTTCTCCTCGGACAGCTACGGTTAGTTTAAAGCTGTGTCCATGAATTCTTTGGCATTTGTGACCTTCAGGAAATGAAGGCAAGGCTTGTGCCGCTTCAAAGTCGAAGTCTTTGGATAAAATGACATGCATGGGGTTCTTTTTTTTTGATTTCTCACGTAGGGTTAATTTTGGACAAATGAACAAATATTCAATAAAATAATAAGGCAATAATTTTAATAGTTTGTCTGTAAAAAAGAAACAATAAAAGGATTTGAGCAGCTGATTCTTAATGGTTGTGCATTATTGAGCAATTAGATATGCTGAATTTAATTGCATGATAGGGCTTGGCCCTGAGTACTGTGGATGTTCTAGCCTATGAAGAGAAGAAAGGCTTTTGTTCGAGTCAAAAAGCACATTTCCGGCCTCATTAAACCAACAATTATATCTTTTGAGCAGGATTGAGTAAAGGCTAACGGAACTGTTTATGAGGAAGTAAACGATGGAATACACCATTTTGGGCAAGACCGGTTTTAGGGTTTCGAGACTGGGAATAGGCACGGCAGAAATAGGTTTTGAACGCATGCCTTTAGCTTCTGTCTCCGAGCTTCTTCTCTTTGCTCTTGACCATGGGATTAATGTTTTGGATACGGCACGAGGTTATGAATCTTCCGAAGAATTAATAGGTAAAGCTATTGGTCATCGCAGGAGAGATTTCATTATTGTTTCTAAGTGTGGTTATGGGGAAATTGAAGGCATGGAGTCTTTGCCTCCCTGGTCTAAAAAAAAGATTACCGCTTCAGTAGATCAGTCTTTAAAGAAATTAAGGACTGATCATATCGATATCATGCTTCTTCATACCTGTACAAAAGATGTTCTTCAGAAAGGAGAAGCTTTAGAAGCATTACTTATAGCACAGCAAAAGGGAAAAATCCGATTTATCGGTTATTCAGGGGATAATGAAGACGGTCTTTTTGCTTTAAGTCTTGAGCCAATCGATGTCGTTGAGATTAGTCTTAATGTTACCGATCAGTATAATGCAGAGAAGCTGTTGCCATTGGCTAAAGAAAAAAAGGTAGGAGTTTTAGTGAAAAGACCCTTGGGAAACTGCCCATGGAAGGATCCTTTGGAGTTAAGCCCCCAGTACGGCCGTGAATATGGAGAGGAATATCGAAGGAGATTTAAAGCAATGGGGTTAAAAGCTGCTGATTTGGGTATTGAGGAAGATGGGTGGGCAGAGTTTTTCCTCCGTTTTGTCCTCTCTTTCCCTGAAATTCATGTGGTATTGATCGGTGTAACCAAATTAGAGCATCTGGTCCAAGACATACAAACTTTAAAAAAGGGAGTACTTCCTCAACCCGTGTGGCATAAAGTCAGGGAGAGTTTTATAAAAGCACAAAGCTTATCGGGAAGCATATGGCTTGGCCAGGGCTAGTATAAGTATGAGTAAAAAAGGAGTATCAATAGGCTATGAGTTCAGCTCGGATAAGGGTTAAAGTGGTGGCAAATGCAAAAAAGACAGAGCTTTGTGGCATGTATGAGGATGCCCTTAAAATCAAACTTGCTGCACCTCCAGTAGAAGGAAAAGCCAATGAAGCTTTGCTTTCCTTTCTGTCTTTACGACTGTCAGTGCCTAAGCGGTGTTTGCATATTGAAAAAGGAGAAAAAAACAGCAAAAAAATGATCGTTATCGAAGAATGGGCAAGGCAGAATAGTCCTCTTGAATGGCTTCTTAAAGAGTCCACTAGCCATAACGGACCATCAATATGAATGGATTTGGTCAACCGCATATACTCTTTTCTTCTTTTGCAAAAATATTTTTACTTTTTTCTTTGTTTATCTCGTTATCAGTTTCTCTCTTTTCTGCCCCAATGAAATTTGTTCCCGATCTTAAGCAATCTCAAATTTTTGCTGAAGACGAAAATGGGGTTCACCTGAAATATCCTATCATTATTAATCCCTACACGATCATTTCTCCAGATGCTTTATTGCGAGTGATCTATGTGAAGCCTGAGATGGAGCTTTTAACAACAGGTCTAACCCCTACGGAAAATGAAGGTCAAAAAAAAGGACTTGCTGAAGCAGCTTCTAGATCTACACCCGCTATGGAAACTGAACCCCAACAAGGGGCTTTTCGTGAAGAAACTCCCCAGCAAAAAGAAATGAAAATGATCCAGCAGACTGTTTGGAATACTGGATCAGTATTTTATCAGGCTTTCGATTTTCTTGATGCCGAGGATTTGAGGATAATCTATAAAGAAAAAAACAAGAAATCTTTATCCGACGAACCAATCAATTTCCCCGAAGGGATGGTTTTAGCTCAGATTGATTCCAAGGTGGTGATTATCGCTCTTGAAGAAAATGGCAATGGCTACCAATATGGACTTAAGGCTGGGGATCAGATTTTAGCCATTAATGATGTGGGAATTAATGGTAATCTTAGTGATCTGCTTTCTCTTTATAGAAAAGAAAAATTCGGGATAAGGAGGACAAGAAGTTCGTTAAAATTTCTTGTGGAAAGAAACGGAGAGAATTCTCCTATAGAAGTGAGCATTCCTCTCCCTCCTTCTTTGCAGGGCAGTATCCTAGATGAACCTATTGTTACTGAACCTACTCGTAAGAAACATTAAGAATTTTTAATTTTTTTTAGTAAAAAAATTTTTTTTTATGACCAGAGGTTTTTTATGCAAATTGGAATATTGACAGCTAATCCTAATAATGGCATAAAAGCGATCACGACTAGAAGAGGAGAAAACATGCGAAAAAGAGAACATTACTTCTTGTAATTAACCCTTAAAGGTTTCTTTTCCATGTTTATCGGTCGGTTATTATCTATAATTCTGTTGGGTGGGGTAACTGTTTCAGCAGTTTTTGGGTGGCTCATAGTAAAGCAAAAAAATCAGTTCAAAACTGAATATGTTCGGACTTCAGAGGAGTTGAAAAAAACCAGCGAACAACTTGAAGAATCCAAAGTCTTGTTGGAAAGAACGACAAAGCACCTGGAAGAAGTCAAAGCTGAACTTGCTCAAGAAAAAGAGAGAGCCCAAAAACTGGATAGCGATCTTAAAGAGACTCAAAGTCAACTTGCTGATCTCCAGCAAAAATCGGCGAACAACTCTTCTCTTGTAGACCAGCATAAATCTGAAATTGATACGCTTACTGCTAAACTTGAGGAAGAAAAGAAAGCAAACCAGGAAGCTTCTGAGAAAATAGAAAACCTAGTCAAAGAAAAATTGGCTTTAGAAGACAGTTTAGCAAAGGCGACTAATGAATTGAACAGGTTAAGGCAAGCTTCTCCAGCAGTTGCTCGAGCGGTATCGATGAAAACGGGGATTAGGGGAAAAATCGTTTCGGTTAATAGAAACTGGAATTTTGTTGTTTTGAACATTGGAGAAAAGGATGGGTTGGTTGAAAACGGTGAGCTTCAAGTCTTTAGAAACAAACAATTTTTAGGGAAAATTAAAATTGTTTCTACCGAGCCATCTACCGCTGTGGCGGACATCGTTATGGATTCTTTAAAGGGAAACATTCAACCCGGTGATGATGTTATTAATTAAATAAAAAAAACTTTTGCTTTATTGATAAAAAAAGAAAAAATGATCTTCTATGAAAACTAAAATGATCTATCTGGTTGGTTTAATGTATCTTTTTGCTATTGTAGGCTTTGGAGGAGGATGTGCTTCAACCTCTTCCAGTTCGAGCTCGCCTCAGGCTTCTCAGAATTCTTCTAGTTCTAAGAAAAAGAAGAATAATCAGGAAAATGTCACTTCTATGCCTTGGAATACCCCTCCATCTTGGCAACAGAATGGGCAGGCGGGTGCTTACATGGGAGGGATGCCTGGAGCAGGATATTAAATGGATGGGATAAAACTATTTTTATACCCCTCGCATTGAGGGATCCCATATGTATTTATGGATCTGAAGACCAAGTCTAACCTTTAGTTTGTCCTCTAAGATCCATTGGGAAAGAACTTGAGGTTCCAATTCTCCAAATACAGGGGAAAAGCTAACCGCTTTGATTTTTTCAATCCAAACTTTCTCTTCCACAAGCTTGGTCTTTGCCCATTCGTAATCTTTCCTGTCTGCAATCACAAATTTCAATTCATCCCTTTCACCTAGTTTTTTGAGATTGGCCAATAGGTTATGTTCGCTTTGGCCACTTGAAGGACATTTTAAATCGACGATGCGATGCACTCTGGGATCCACATTGTCTATGGGCAGTGAACCACTTGTTTCCAGGAGGACTTCATATCCTAGGTCACAGAGAAAGCTTAACAGATAGAGGATATTTTTTTGAAGAAGGGGTTCTCCGCCCGTAATTTCTACAAGAGGAACGGAATAGGCTTTGATCTGATCTAGAATAGTCGCTATCGACATGAGTTTTCCTCCTGAGAAAGCATAAGTTGTATCGCACCAGCGACATCTTAAATTACAGCCAGTCAGTCTGACAAATGAACAGGGATAACCTGCAAAGGTGCTTTCTCCCTGGATGCTTAGGAATATTTCGTTGACAAGAAGTTTTAGCTCAAGGATTTCTTGAACACTTAAGTATGCTACCGTGCTCATTCCCAGAAAAAACATAAGCCAGGGGGAAAATTAAGCAACCCAAAGAAGATCATTAAAACACTATGAAATAGAGAGCTTAGAAGCGAGTAGATGAGGATCAGGGCTAGGAGCTTCATTCAAGAGTTGTCTGGCTTCGGGAAGTTTACCAGCTAAATTCCAGAGGAGTATTCCTAAGAGTTTTGAACCATTATGGTAGTAAAGCACCCCCTTGGACTGGTCAGTGTTCCAGAAAGGGATAACAGCTAGGTTACCATCAGCAAGGCCGACGCTTTCATAGGAAAAAGAAAAAAAGTCCGAGTAAAAAGAAGGAATATGGTTATATACTTGCGGATGGCCTGCCATAGCTTTTCCTGCATAATCACCCATTTTCCTCGCATTGTCTTCATGTTCGACCCGCATCCATAAGCCAAGCTGAGGATTGTAAAAATTGGCAACATCACCCGCCGCATAAATATCTTCAATGTTTGTTTGAAGCTGTTCGTTAACAATGATGCCATTTTCAGTTTTTATTCCTGCCTCTTTGGCTAGTTCCACATTGGGTATAATTCCAAGACCAGCAATGACGCAGTCAAAAGCCAGTTCTTTCCCAGCAGAGGTGAGGATGATCTGCTTGTTTTTTTCTTTTCTATAGCCTACAACCGATTGGTTGGGAAAGAGGTTTATCCCTTTTTGTTCGAAATAGTTATTGAGCCGCAGGGAGAGCTCAGAAGGGAAAATTCTTCGACCTATTCCCTCTTCCAAAAAAATCATCGAAACTTTCTTACCTAAAGCAGATAAGCATGAAGTGATTTCGGTTCCAATGAATCCTCCACCAATAACTCCAAAGCTTTCGGCTGACGCCACGATTTCTTTAAGCTTATAATAATCGGCTAAATCACGATAATAAATGATTTCTTGATCTGTAAAGGGCAATGTTCTTGGTCTTCCTCCAGTGGCGATAAGGAGTTTTTCAAAACTAAAAGTTCGGCCTTTATCCGTCAGCACCCTTTTTTGTGCAATATCCAAAGAAACCGCTTTTTCCCCCAGGATCACATCAGCCTTCTTAGACTCGGTTCGACACCATATTCTGTCTACAGGTCTACCTTTCCATAGCCCTTTTGTAAGGGGAGGACGCAGATAGGGAGGATAGGGTTCTTGGCAGAGTACGCCAATGGCTTTTTCATTGTCAATGCTTCGTATTGAACTGACAGCTGCATGGGCTGTCATGCCTCCGCCAATGATTAAATAGGGATAATGGCTCATTACTCTATTTTGAAAGGGGGAAAAAAAATATCAAAACATTTTTTATATAGGAAAACTTTAGAACCGCTCGAGTATTGTAAAGGAGCGTATCCAGCAATCGGATCCCAAATGGGCTTGAGCATGTTGGATAACCTTTTTCATAAAGAGCGGATCTTCTTTGTCAAAAAGGGCAAAGATTGAACTGCCACTACCGCTCATCAAACACAGTGCAGGGTCAAACTGATTTTGAAGCCAATTTTTAACCGTAGGCAACCAGAGATACTTGGAAAATACAGGTTCTTCAAGGTCGTTGAGAGGTTGATCGATTTCATGAGTCAAAGAGGAGCTAATAAGACCTTTTTGGCGGAATTCCGCATAGGTTTTATAAGCCCATGGAGTACTAACAGGAAAGCCTGGATAGATTAAAAGACCCTGGGTTGGATAGGGAAGGGGGAGGGCTACAGAATTAAGGATTTCTCCGCGTCCAGTGCATAAGGCGGGTTTTCTGAAAAGAAAGAAAGGCACATCACTGCCGAGCTGAGCCGCTAAACGAAAAAGATTGTCCATGCTATCTTCTATGGAGAGCAGCGTTTTCAAAGAAGTGAGGACGGCAGCTGCATCACTACTCCCTCCTCCAAGACCTGCTCCGGGGGGAATAATCTTGGTAAGCTTTATCCTCAAGCCTATTTTCAGCTTATAATGGGATAAAAAAAGGAGAGCAGCTTTAAGTGCAAGATTTGAGGAGTCCTTGGGAACGTCAAAATCCCCAGTTGTTTCGAACTCTATGCCCTTAGGGAGAAGCTCGATTTCGATCTTATCCCCAATAGATATTGGAGCCATCAGTGTGCGAAGTTCATGATATCCATCTTTTCTTTTTTCTAGAATGCGAAGTCCTAGATTGATTTTTGCTGGAGCAAAGCTATTAATATAATTTAAAGTACTCATGTATTTAAAACCGATAGTAGCTCTGGATCTATCTGAACCTTCCGAAGCTCTTCAACTTGTTTCACTTTTAAGGCCGCAAATTGATTTTTTCAAGGTAGGTAGTCAGCTTTTCTTGGCTGGAGGAGCCGACGTAGTAAGAAAAATCATCGACAGTGGTGCTGATGTATTTCTTGATCTTAAATTTCACGATATTCCCAAAACTGTTTTTAGAGCTGTCCGTGAAGCTGTCAAGCTTAAAGTAAAATTTACGACCGTTCATATCTTTGGAGGGCGTGCGATGCTTAAGGAAGCCCTTGAAGCTGCTTCAGGAAGTTATACAGAGGTTCTAGGGGTAACGGTTCTTACGAGCATGGATAGCTCTGAGTTGGAGAGCCTAGGTGTTGTCCATCCCTTGGAAGAAGAGGTTTTGTTATTGACCCGGTTGGCTTTGGATGCAGGGCTTAGGGGAATAGTCTGTTCAGGTCGAGAACTGCCTGCTTTAAGTAAAATGGAAAAAAGAGCATCGATTGTTGTGGTTCCTGGTATTCGATGGAAAGGAACGGCTCATTATGATCAAAAAAGGACAATAGAGCCAAAGGAGGCCAAACAGTGGGGAGCAACCCATATTGTTGTGGGTAGACCCTTATTGGATGCCGTCGATAAAGTAGGATTGGTGCGAAAATTGCTTTGTGAATTAAATGAGATAAATTGATGAGAAAAGTGAGAGAAGAAAAAAATAACTTTTTTGCATGGATTCAAAACAGTGGGTATTGTTTGAAACATGGCGAAAAAACCAAAAGGCAACGCAATGAGGGATGAGGCTATGACTTTTGATAAACTTGATTCGCTGTCAACATTACAAATTGTTGATCTTTTAGGGAAATCATTGATTAATGATGCTTATAGCAGGGAAGCCTTTTTCTATTTAAGAAAAAGGGTAGGAGATCTTGAAGAGACATGCGAGAAAGCAAGAGAAGCAATAGAAAAGCTTAATGAAGCTGTGGATAAACTGTCCTCACCGGCTAATCGTGTGGGGACACTATTAGACCTCCCTAAAAGCGATGTTGGACTGGTAGCTCAAGGAGGCTCAGAATTTTTTTGTTTAATTGATCCGCGATTAAAGGGAGAGACGCTTCTCATCGGGACCAGGGTTTTGTTAAACGAAGCCTATGCTATTGTGGGCGATCTTGGTTTTGATGCTTCGGGCATTATTGTGAAGATTCTAGATGTTCTTCCTGACAACCGGTTAAGGATAAGTCATGAGGGTAGTTTTGGAAATTTCATTGTGATTCGTTCTTCACCATTGATGAAAGAACGGCTAAAACCTGGTTTGGAAATTAGGTTAGATCCCTCTCATCGTGTGGCGATCGAGGTTGTAAAATCAACCAAGACCTCTTCAAAAGTTCTCGAAAGGGTACCTGAACTTCCTTGGGAGAAAGTGGGGGGACAAAAGCAGGCGATTGAAGCGATCAAAGATGCTGTGGAACTTCCCTTTCTTTATGCCGATATTTTTGCTAAGTACAAGCATAACGTACCTAAAGGATTTCTGCTTTATGGCCCTCCAGGTTGTGGTAAGACTCTTATTGGCAAAGCTACCGCTTACAACCTGACTAAGAAGCTGCGTGAGAAGACGGGTGAAGATAGACGAGAATATTTCATGCATATCAAGGGTCCTGAGATCCTCAACATGTGGGTAGGTGAGTCGGAAAGGCAGGTCAGGGAAATTTTTGAACAAGCCAGGGAACTTTCCAAAGAAGATTATATTCCTTTTATTTTTATCGACGAGGCCGAATCGATTTTAGGCACACGGAGAGCGGGTAGGTTCAATAGCATTTTAAATACGCTTGTACCGATGTTTTGTGCAGAAATGGATGGTATCGAATCGATGAGGCAGGCGGTCATTATCCTGGCTTCGAATAGAGCTGATTTAATCGATCCGGCAATTCTTAGGCCAGGAAGAATAGATAGGAAAATCAAGGTCAATAGACCGGGCAAAGAAGAAGCCAAAGAGATCTTCCGCATCTATTTGACCGAAGATTTGCCCTATGAATCTGCTCTTGTGGAGCAGTTTGGAGGGGATATTAAAAAGGTTGTAGACTTTCTTGTAGAAAAGGTTGTCGAGGAACAGTATGCCCGCAGCGACCATAATCAATTTCTTGAGGTTACTTTGAGAAGCGGAAGAAGAGAATACCTATATAGGGGTGATCTGAATAGTGGAGCTATCATCGCTTCAGTTGTAGAAAGAGCTAAGAGCATGGCGATAAAAAGAACAATTGCTGATCCTTCTCAGGGTGGCATAAAACTTGAAGACCTGCTTTGTGCTCTTGAAGAGGAGTATCTTGAAAATGATATATTTCCTCCGACAGATATTACAGAGGATTGGTTGAAGCTTGTCGATTATGACCCACAGAATGTGGTCAAGCTTTCTCCGATTATGCCTCGCAAAAAAGGAGTTTCTGCTGTAGTGTAGTAAGGAGTGTTTTGAGTCTTATGGAAAAAAAGAGGCTTATGCCCTGGTCAGTGTATTTTGGGTTGGAAACTGAGTTTGGCATTTCTGTTTTAGAAAATGCCGATATCGATGTCGTTGAAGAATCGATCCATCTTGTACGTTCGGCATCCCAATTGGGCAGTCCAAACCTTTGGGATTATACGAAAGAAGATCCTCATCAGGATGCCAGAGGGTTCAGGGCTAAGGAGTTGCGACAGGATGAGGATGAGGCTAATTTTTTCTCTCAGGATCGACAGCGTCCTTACAGTTTTGAAGAGATAAAAAGCGATTTTGTTCTGCGCAACGGAGCTAGGCTTTATAACGATCATACCCATCCGGAATATTCAACAGCGGAATGTTCAACATTGATTGAACTGGTTGCCCAAGACAAAGCGGGAGAGAGGATATTGGAAGAATGTGCCAAAGCGGCCAGCAAAAAAAGACATCATACCGTCTGTATGTATAAGAATAATACAGACTTTGCTGGTCACAGTTATGGCTGTCATGAAAACTACCTTATTCCTCGGTTAATACCCTGGGATAGACTCGTTGAGGGTATGCTTCCCTTTTTAATTACCCGGCAAATTTATGCAGGTGCTGGGAAGCTTGGATGGGAAAGAGAAGATCATGGGATGCCGGGGGGTTATCAGATATCCCAGCGAGCCGATTTTTTTACAGAACTCGTCGGGATCGATACCATGAACCGTCGGCCTATCATTAATACCCGGGATGAACCTCATGCTAATCCCAAGCTCTATAGGAGATTTCATGTGATCCTGGGGGATGCGAATCTATCAGAGTTTTCTACTTGGCTTAAAGTGGGTTCAACGGCTCTTGTGCTGGAAGCTCTGCAATACGAAAGAATCCCTAAGAAGTTCTTTTTGGCTGATCCTTTGTTTGCACATCGGAGCATATCACGGGATCAGAAATTCCGGTGGGAAATTGAACTTGCCCAGGGTGGAAGGACCACAGCTATTGAATTGCAGCACGAATATGCAGATTGGGTAGCCCGGTATGTGGATCTCGATCACCCCGAAAAGGAAAAAGTTTGGAAGTCATGGAAAGAGACTCTTGACAAGCTGCTTAAAGATCCCTATGCATTAAAAGACAGGCTTGATTGGATGGCAAAGTTCTGGTTACTTCAGACTTTTAAAGAAGATCAAAACCTCTCCTGGGAAGATCCCTGGCTTCAAAGCTTGGATCTAGAGTATCACCTTGTTGATAGAAACCGTGGCCTCTTTTATGCTTTAGAATCAGCGGGAGATATCATCCGTGTTACGACCGATGAGGATATATGCCAAGCTATACAGCAACCTCCTTCCTCTTCCCGGGCATTTATTCGAGGGAAGTTCATACAGCGGTTTTCAAAAGATCTCATCAATGTTCAGTGGGATTATATTGCATTTAGGTTTTGTGGTCAGAGCTATCGGTTAGATCTTGCTTCAGCCTTTCCGGGAGTCGATCTTGAAACTTATTGTGAAGTGATTGATAAAGCAAAGAATGTGGGAGATGTTGTGAGGAACTTGAATTTAAAACCGATGGGAAATTAATTTTTGTTAAAATGAAAAAAAAGGAGGTAACTATGCTCATGACTGAGCAAGGACAAAAAAACAAGCAGATGATTCCTTCTCCTGGTCCTGGTGGAGGTAGTGGTCCTGGACCTCAAGCTCCAAAGGTAGAAAAACCCAATACGGAGGAAATCCTTAAACGGATGCGCAAGGTTGACCCCGATCAGGCGCGCCGCTACAGGCAGAGGACTGGAGAGTGAATGAAATAATTCAAAAGGGGATTGATCCTCTCCCTATAATTGGGGACAAGTGGAGTTTGAATGGGGATTTTATCTCCTTGCTAAAGGAGAAAGGATTGACTTGTACCATTCCTAGGGTTATGGACAGTCCTCCAAAATCCCTATCAACAACTCCCTGCATTGAGTCAACAACGATTCTTGCTTTTTATTATAGGGATGGAGTCATCGTTGCTGGGGATAGAAGGGCTACAGCGGGCAATTTGGTTATTCATGAAAGAGCAGAAAAAGTCATTTCTATTGACCGAAATACTATTTTAGCTGTAGCAGGAACACCGGCCACGGCTTTTGAGATAGCTCGTGTTCTTCAACATTCCTTTGAGTTTTATAGAAGAAGCCAGCTTCAACCTCTCAGTGTGGCTGCCAAAGTAAGAATGGTGAGCAAGCTCCTTAAAGACAATTTAGCGTTGTCCCTACAGGGTATCGGTATCGTTATACCTCTGCTTGCCTTGAGTGATCCCTTTGGTAAGGAAAAACCAACAATCTATTTTTATGATGCCTTGGGAGCTCAGTTTCAGACGGTGGATTTTGCAGTTTCAGGTTCTGGTTCTCCTGCTGTCCGAAGTATTCTACAATATATTAATAGGTGGAGTGGAAAACCGACGGTAGAAAGAGAAGAGGAAGAGTCTATACAACTTGCACTTCAACTTCTTGACATTGCTGCAGAATCGGATACAGCAACAGGGGGAGTCAATCGAAGGACTAAAATTTATCCCCAGGTCAAACTTTTGAAAGAAAGTGGAGTTGTTTCTGTTCCGGAGGAAAAATTAGAACAATTATTTAAAAGCACCTAAAAGAACAGATCCATTTCCTTGGTCGTTTCAAATTCCAATTTTTTCTAGAACTGAGAAAAAAAGAATGGATAAGACTTTTTTCTCTCTGTATAAGTTGGTTTTCCTTAGGTGTTGATGTTGATTTTTTGTTCGTCTTGTGAAGAAGAAAAATAAGTTTTTTGCTTTTTAAATTTAAAATCATAGAAATTTCATGGTATGCCCTCTTTCTCTTTTGTATTTTTGAGAGGCAACATTAAAGTGTTTTATTCTCTGGTCAATAAGATAAGCTTAATAAGGAAAAGGAGTAAAAATTGTGATTGAAGAGCCATACCGTTGGCTTGAAGCCATTTCGAATCGAAGGGAATATATTGAAGATCAGCTCGGTGGGGCTGCTCCAGTCGTGCTGGTTAATGGAGAGCCGGGTATAGTTATTGCGACAAAAAAAGCGGGTACCCCCAAGATATATGAAATCTATGATCATCTGGCTATGGGCTGTCTTGGTCATCCTGCCGATATGGAAAAGATCAGGCAGTCGGCTATAGAGGTCGCTCACTTAGAGGGTTTTACTCGTTCTAGGCAAGATGTTTCGGCTCGGAGGATCGTTGCTTATAGTTTAGCTGTTGCACTCAAAAATGCTTTTGAACAGATTTTTTCTGCTCCTTTTCTTTTTCGGTGTTTGTTCATTGAACTCGGGGAGAGGATTGAAAAAGATGAAGGTTGGACAGTGGATTATGACGGCAGCTATATAACAACTTCAGGAAGAGAGTTGTCGAGGGGACTGCTAATTAGTGGCAAAAAGGAGGTTATGGAGAAATTTATCAAGGAAAGAGAGGCTTTAAAGCTTCAAGAATTTAAAACCCTTAAGGAAATGGTTGAGTATGCGATAAAACTCATATTATGGGCTTCTGAGCTATTGACTTCTCATGAATCTTTAGATGCGGTTATAAATCGATCCTTCAAAGAAATCTTATCTGGCTCTGCTCAATCTGACTTCGAAGTCGTATTTTTGGATAGAACTTTATATGAGCAGCAGAGTTTTACTGCCCTTGGACCTGAAATGTGGAGTTGAATGAACAAGATTAAAAAAGAGAATTGTAAGGAATTAATTTTTGGAATAGAGGATTGAAATTTCCGATGAGACGTATAGTTGGCATAGAAACGGAGTATGGATGTCTTTTTAACCAGGGAACTGAGTTATTATCTGTACCCGAGCAAGTTAAAGATTATCTTATTCTAGAAAAAAAAATAGGGCTAATCGATATCCATGATAGGGATTACGATGAGCCGGCAGGGAACGGGGGTTTTCTTTTCAATGGCGGAAGGCTTTATATTGACATGGGCCATGTTGAGTATTGTACATCGGAGTGCAAGAATTTAGCTGACCTTGTTGCTTCAGATTATGCCGGAGAAAAATTGCTCCAAATGGCTCTGGATGAAATGGGGCTGAGTACAAAGGTATCGTTTATTAAGAATAATATTGATCACTATACAGGGGCGACGTTTGGCTGTCATGAAAATTACTTGATCCACCGTAATGCGCCGTTGACTCAGGAGAACGTGGATTCATTACTTGCTTTTTTAGCTATAAGGGGATTGATGGTAGGCAGTGGGCGTGTAGGTAGTGTGTTAACATCAAGGAAATACAATAAAAAAGAGGAGAAAACAGTCCCTTTTCAGATCATGCAGCGTGCGGATTATATCCAGACAGAAATTTATGAATGGGTTCAATTCAACAGGGCTTTGATTAATGCAAGGGACGAGCCGCTGAGTGATCCTTGTCGGTTTCGCAGGCTTCATCTTCTGCTTGGCGATTCGAATATACTGCCCTTTTCACAAGCTCTCAAAGTGGGATCAACAGCTCTTGTTTTGGATCTGCTCGAATGTCGAAAATTGCCTCGAATCGCATTTGCTGACCCTGTTAAAACCATGAGACAGGTTTCCCATGCAGCGAGCCCGGATTGCTTGGTTGAACTGGCTAACGGTAGGAAATGGTCTCCAGTAGAGGTTTTATCAGAGTATTTTCTTCAAGCCCAGCAATTGGATGAAAAAGATGAAGATGCTCATTGGATTTTGGGAGCTTGGGAAGAAGTACTTGAAGGCCTTTCTGGAAACCAGGAGAAACTTATTGGCAAAATAGATTGGATAACCAAAAAATTTCTCCTGGAGTCCTTTTGCCTGAAAGAAAACATCGCATGGGACGATCCCTGGCTAGATAGCCTTGACTTGGAGTATCATCAAATTAATAGGAAAAAGAACTTTGTTTGGCTTCTTCCTAATACTAGTTATGAGGACCTGAAACTACCAGGCTGGCCAAAGACCAATTTTATAGCGGATCCTCCTCGAAATACGCGGGCTTATGTCCGCAGCCTTCTAATGAAACAACTTGCTAAAGAAAAGGTTTCCTATGTTATCGATTGGGATTATGTTCAAATAGGCAATTCTACGTTTTATTCCTTGGATGATCCTTTTGCTTCGGTTTTGCCGAAAACCTCTAAGAGAGCTTTTTTTGATACTATAATATAAATGGGTAAGGGTTATGTTAGAACTTTTGCAGCAAAAATTACAGTCCCTCTTTAAAAATCTTAGAGGATATGGGAAGCTCAGCGAGGAGAATATCTCTGGAGCGATAAGAGAAATAAGGCTAGCTCTATTAGCCTCTGATGTTCACATCCAGGTTGTCAAAGAGATATGCGAAGAAGTAAAACAAAAAGCTTTAGGGACGAAAGTGTTGGAGAGCATTCGACCTGGAGATCAATTTATAAAGATTTTTCATGACGAGCTCATCGAGTATCTTGCTGCAGATAAAACGGGGCTTTGTTCAAGCCGTCCTCTGAAGATATTGCTGTGTGGTTTAAATGGATCGGGAAAAACAACGACAGCCGCAAAACTCGCTTTGTGGTGTAAAAAAAATCGAGAAAGGGTTGGTTTGGTTGCTGCGGATCTAACAAGACCTGCGGCGATCGAGCAACTTTCAAAACTTGCTTCTTTAGTGGGCATTACTGTTTATGCACCTAAAGAATCCGAAAGGCTTGATGATTTTCTTATAAGGGTTGACTCCCAGTCTGTACAAGATAGGCTCTCTGTAATCATATATGATACTGCCGGTAGGTTGGACCTTGATGAAGAACTTTTGGAAGAATTACGTTATCTCCATGAGCTTGTTTGTCCCCAGGAAGTGTTGATCGTTATTGATTCAGCCACAGGACAAAAAGGGGTTGATGTGGTGAGGGCTTTTAAGGAAAAGATTCCTCTTACAGGATTGATTCTTTCAAAATTTGATGGTGATGCTCGAGGAGGAGCAGCTTTTTCTGTGAAAAAGGTAACGGGTGTTCCCATTCTTTTTATGGGAACAGGAGAGAAGATAGAATCGTTAGAAGTTTTTCGGCCGGAAAGGTTAGTGGATAGATTGTTTGGATTTGGAGATATTGTTTCTTTGGTCGAAAAGGTAGAAGCTCAAGTCAAGGAAGAATCAATTGCTGAAATCGAAAAGAAGATCCGTTCCAAGCAGTTTGGCCTGGATGATTTTCTTGTCCAGATGCGGATGCTCAAAAAGCTCGGTCCCCTAGAACAACTTTTTTCCTATCTGCCTCAGTTTCCCGGAAAAGGGCAAATGACGATTGATGATAAAAAGTTAAAGAGAATTGAAGCCATTGTGCTTTCAATGACTCCTGAGGAAAGAAAAAATCCGGATATTATAAATGGAAAAAGAAAACTTAGGATATCCCGGGGGAGTGGTACAACAGTGGCTGAAATTAACGAATTTTTGAAAAGATTTGATGCTGTACGTAAAATGATCAAAAAGTTTTCCACCAAAGAGGGATTTAAACTGCCCTTTTTTAAAAACTAAAGCTTGTTTTTTATCTTTTCAGTTATAAGGTTTTTATTTTGCGTTATTGAAAATAAGTTTTAATCGGGTTAATTATTGAAGTTTTTAACTTTTATAAGGAATAGAGGCTTTATGGCTGTAGTAATAAGATTACGACGAGAAGGAAAAAAAGGTAGACCAATTTATCGCATTGTCGTTGCTGATAAACGATGTCCTGCAAACGGAAAGTATATTGAAGAGGTGGGATTTTATGACCCCATGATAGAAGATCCTACTAGCTATCGTTTAAAATTTGATCGCGTGGATTACTGGCTAAAACAAGGAGCAAAACCCACCGAAACGGTAAGTCATATTGTAAAAAAAGTTTCACAATTAGTAGCCAAGGAAAATAAGCCTTAAGAAAAACGCTGATCGTCAGTCATGGTGGGATATTATAAAGAAAAAGGGATAATCGTTTTTTATCTGGAAAGTGAGAATCGATGTTATAACTCTTTGTCCTCGGATAATTATAGCGGCCATGGAAGAAGGCATTCTTAAACAAGCTGTAAAGAAGGGGATACTGGAACTTTTTGTGCACCAGCTTAGGGATTATGCTCATGACAAGCACAAGACAGTTGATGACAGACCCTATGGAGGGGGCCCTGGGATGGTTTTAAAATGCGAACCTATTTTTGAAGCGATCGAGTCGATAGGTTATAGCAAGGATAAAGATACGGTTATCTTCCCTTCGCCTTCGGGAATAAAATTTAGCCAACAGTTAGCCAAGGATTTGAGCAAGTGCAGTCGGCTGATTTTTATTTGTGGGCAATATGAAGGGGTTGATCAACGTGTGATTGACCATCTTGTTAACCTAGAGATAGGTATTGGAGATTATATATTAAGTAATGGAACGATCGGCGCACTGGTTATTATAGATAGTGTAGTGAGGTTGATTCCAGGTGTATTAGGTAACCTGGATTCAATTGTGAATGAGTCCTTCGAAGATTTTTTACTGGAAGGACCTCAATATACTCGACCAAGAAAATTTAGGGATTGGGAGGTACCCGAGATTCTGTTGTCGGGAAATCATAAACAGATACTTTTATGGAGAAAACGGCTTTCTGAGGAAAAGACAGAAAAATTACGCAAAGACCTTTGGGAAGCTAGAAAAAAGGAGAGCGGATATGAACCTCATCGAAAAAATTGAATCGACGCAACTTAGAAAAGATATTCCTTCTTTTGCACAGGGAGATTATGTAACGGTTATGACTAGGGTTGTTGAAGGTGAAAAGGAAAGGATCCAGTCATTTTCTGGAATAGTGATTAGTAGGAAGGGAAGAGGAATTAATGAATCTTTCATCGTCAGAAAGATCAGCTATGGTGAGGGAATCGAAAGGAATTTCAAATTACACTCTCCATTTATCGAAAAGATTATCGTTGAAAATAAGGCTCCGAAAGTAAGGAGAGCTAAGCTTTATTATCTGCGAAAACAAAAAGGCAAAGAAGCGATGCTTGGCATGAAATAAGAAAAAAGCAGGCTATCATTTTTCTGCAGGCATGGTGGTGCCTACGGATGAATCCTCTTGATCTTTCTTTTGAGAAGAAACTCTATGAAAAGGGCTATCAAGTTATCGCGGGTATAGATGAAGTAGGCAGAGGGGCGTTGGCAGGACCTGTTGTAGCGGCAGCCGTCATTCTGCCTTCTGATTTACCCTTTAATAAATATTTAAAAGACTCTAAGGCGCTCGAAGAAAAAAAAAGGGAACAGATCGTTTGTTGGTTTATTACAGAAGTAAAGATAAAATTTGGCCTTGGGTTTTCTACCGTCGAAGAGATCGAAAAGCTCAATATCCATAAGGCTTGCCTTTTGGCTATGAGAAGGGCGATTTTCTCTCTGGAAGAAAGACCGGATATTCTCCTTATAGATGGAATCTGGAGCCCACCTGGTATTTCTATTCCCTCCCAAGCCATAGTGAAGGGAGATGCAAAGGTGGCTTCTATCGCTGCTGCCTCTTTAATCGCGAAAGTCAGCAGGGATTCCTGGATGATTAAACTAGGTTCTCTTTATCCGGTGTATGGATGGGAAAAAAACAAAGGTTATGGAACAGCCAGTCATTTTGAAGCTTTGAAAATAAATGGCCTTAGTCCTTATCACAGGAAGTCTTTTTTGGTTAAAAGATCTTTTTCTAAACAAACGTTAACCGATGAAATGGAGTTTTTTTCTAAAGAGACTAAAGAGAATAACACTTACCATGAATCCTAATCTTGAACATGTTCTTGTAGATAGACAGGGCCAAAAACTAGCAGCTCTTTTTCTCCGAAAGTTGGGTTATAAAATATTACTGAAAAATGTAAGGGTTAAAGGTTACGACTTGGATCTGGTATGTAGAGACAAAGAAAGGCTTGTTTTTGTTGGAGTTAACAGTCGCAGTTCCTTAGGGTATGGTTTTACACAGGGAACGATAGATAGTCAAAAGAGAAGAAATATGGTTGCTGCTGCATATGCCTACCTCGATCTGCTTAAAAAGCCCGGTTGTGTTTATCAGTTTGATGTTGTCGAAGTTTTATTTTTGAAAGCCGCACGACCCAAAATCACCCATTATCCTAATGCCTTTGGCTTGGGGGAAATGAAATCAGATTGTTTTATTTGAAAAAATTCCCTCCCTATGAACAGGTAAAAAATTGATATTTTTTAGGGCTAACAGTGACTGAATCCAGAAAAGAACACCCCCTTTTACCATTCCCTATCATCCTCATCTGCGTGGCCTAAGAACTGCCAATGAGGTATCTACGCTTTATGCTAACGGATCGTATAGAGATATCCCACAATAAACAGGGATAAAAAGAGCATTACAGAAAGAAGAGAAGCAACGAACAATTTGCTTTTATTACCTGATGCCACGAGTTTCCATGAAATAACTGCTCTCCAAAGAAGCATGGCACTAAAAAGAAGGATAAGAATAAGAGCAAGATTAAAGACAAGGGGGATTTTGGAAAAAAGCCCAAGTATTATGCTCAGTAACCCCATTCCTCCTCCACTGAAGAGAGAAGTCTTGGCTTTCTTAGGATTGGATAGATATCCTACAACTCCAAGCAAAATCAGGGCAACACCGTAAGCAATTAAACCAAAAGCTGACTTGTCCATCGAGATAGATTTTATAACCTTTTAAGGGATAAACAATTTTTCTTGAAGTAGCAATTGGTTTTTTTTTGCCCATTCAACCCTCTGGCGACATTTATTAAGGAAGGGCTCTATGCCTCTGCCTTCGAGGGCTGATATAGGTAATAAAGATAACCTCGTCCTTTTTTTGAAATCCATAGTCTTCTGCTTCAAGCTCTCAGAGCTAATCAAATCTACTTTGTTGCCCACCGTAATAAATGGTTTTTTAAGAAGCGCTTTATTGTATTTTTTAAGTTCTCCTCTCAGGACATAGAATACACTGACCGGATCTAAAAGTGGATCAGCCAGATCAAGAACATAAACGAGCATGCGAGACCTTTCGATGTGTCTAAGAAAATAAAATCCAAGACCTTTTCCTTGATGAGCTCCCTCAATAAGACCGGGTATATCGGCAAAAGAAATCCTAAAACCATCATCAAAACTAACAATACCAACATAAGGTCTGAGGGTAGTGAAGGGATAAGGAGCGGTTTTGGGCTTGGCCTGCGAAAGCTGTCCAAGAAGCGTTGATTTGCCTGAGTTAGGTAACCCCACAAAACCGACGTCAGCAATTGTTTTTAGTTCTAGGAGGAACTGTCCTGATTGTCCTTCTTCTCCTTCTTCGCAGTAACGCGGTGCCTGATTGGTAGAGCTTCGAAATTGAAAATTTCCTCTTCCCCCTCTGCCTCCTTTACAGAGAATGAAGCGGGTTGCCGGTTCAATAAGTTCAACCACTTTTCTCATCGAATCTCCCGGTTTGGGAATGGGCAGGAGATCTCGACATGAATTGAAAAGGGTGCTCGTATCGAGCTGATAGACAACAACTCCAGGCGGTACTTCTAATTCAAGGTCTTTCCCATCCCGACCTTTTCTTTTTTGGCCCTTTCCCTGTTGACCATCTTCGGCAAACTGATGAGGAGAATAAAGCAAGTGGGAGAGGTCAGATAATTGAGGATTAACTGTTAAAACTACATCGCCTCCTTTACCGCCATCTCCACCATCGGGTCCACCAAAAGGACGAAAAGCTTCCCGACAAAAACTAATACATCCTTTGCCACCTTTTCCAGCTTTAGCCAATATCCGAACGTAATCTGTAAACATGTCTTAAAAAAAAATATATCCAGAAGGGTGGAAAAGGGAAAAAATGCTAAAGAAAGAAGCTTTTCGATTAAGAAGGGCTTAGAGGTTTTACGTGAACAAGCCGTCTTTTCCCATCCCATTCTACTTGTCCATTAACAAGAGAATAAAGAGTAAAATCTCTGCCCATGCCCACATTCTTGCCAGCTTTAAATTTTGTTCCCCTTTGCCTTAGAAGAATATTACCCGCTTCAACCTTTTCTCCACTATATTTCTTGATACCTAATCTTTTACTATGGCTATCTCTACCGTTTCTTGTGCTGCCTTGGCCTTTTTTATGTGCCATAAAAGACTTCTCCCTTTATGAGTTAGAGGTTAATTCGTTGGAATCTGTTGGTGCATTGATTTTTTTCACTTTAACCTGCATGAGTTTTTGTCTATGTCCAACGGTTCGGTGATAACCCTTCCTGCGCTTATACTTGAAGGCGATGACTTTTGGAGCTTTTGTTTTAGAAAGACACTCCAGTTCAACTGAAGCTCCATGAACAAAGGGTTTGCCTATATGACTCCATTTTACTTCACCCACATAAAGAACTTCTTCTATTTTCAATGTGTTACTTTCCCTGATTTGGCTTTCTAAAGGCAATTCAATGTTTAATTCGTCGCCTTCTGCTATCCAGTATTGTTTTCCTCCAGTCTGAAAAATCGCTTTCATATTTAAAAGTTAGGAAGGGATTAATTAATAAGATATTCGCAATAAAATCAAATAAAAAACTCAGCTTTGAAATATATTCTTTTTGACCAGTCCATCAAAAAAATTATCTATTTTCCATTCAAAATAATTAGATTAAAATTATTAATGGTCAATTTTCAGCATTTTTTAATTATTTTTCTTATTTATTTATAGGATGACTTATGAAAATCAACTTTAATGATCTGATTACACCTTTGGAACAAACAGTCTTGGAAATTATAGGGAAAGGGCGTGGGAAAAACAGGCCACAAAAAGAAGTTCACTATCAATCCCATCCTCTTTTGCAAGCACTTAAGAAGGCTGCAACCATCCATATTTATGTGGATAGTGCCGATTTTCAAGAGTTAGATGACTTAATTGTCACTGAAGAAAAGGACAGGCTCATTTATAATGAAGAAATAGATGGGAATACGACCAATCAACCGTTAGTGGCTAAAGTTTTTAACCGGTATTTTGATGCAAAAACCGAAGATAAAATAGCCGATTGGATAAGGCATTTAAAAGAAAGTGCTCCTTCGTTAAGTCTTCAGGATATAGTCACCATTCTTTATACGATTATCAATGGGAGAATTGGTATAGAAACCACTGAAAGATACGGCTGTGGTAGAGGATGGGAAATTAGCCTAGAACTACATACCGAGCTTGCTGCCAGTCTTGAGAATTCCTTTAAGGCAGCATGGTGTCTTTCTCAAAGTAACCCTCGGGCTTTTGTCAAGGTTCCTTTTACCCCTCATTATCCCCACTGCTTTTTAATTGCTAGAGAACTCGAGAAAGCTGGAATAGCGGTCAACTTTACTGCTACATTTTCAGCAAGACAGGTCGTTGCGGCTTCACTTCTTGCTAATCCGCACCGGAGTAATGTTTTTATTGGTCGATTAAGCCAAGGTTTACAGTCCGACCTGCTGGGAGAACACGTTGTATTAGAAGCTCAAAGACAGCTAAGTAGACTCAGGAAAAAACATGGACTAAAAACTCTCAATATTGTAGCAAGCATGCGACGTTGGCAGACATTTGCTTTGACTGCAGGCTGTGACGTTTATACTTCTCCTTACAGAGTGCTTAAAGATTTCCTGGTCCAGAAAGAAATGCCTGCCGAAGAGATTACTTCAAAATTAGAGCAAACCTACATGGACCAGCTGTATTTGAAAGACGAGCTGATCAGTAAAATAGGGGAAAAACAGATCTATCGGCTTTTCGTAGTTGAGCCGGAGTTTATCGAATTTTTAATTACATTGAGAAATTCTGCTGAGTTTGAAAACATGGATGGAGAAGGGCTACAAAAGAGTTTTGAAAAAGCGGGATTTGGGGATTTCTTTTATGCTCCCACGGCACAGGAATGGACAGAATTAAAAAAAGGGAAACTTCCCGATTTAAATTCTCAGTTGACAAAAAAAATTTCAATGGATACACTTTTTAGCCTTTTAGCCATAGGTGACTTTTCTAACTTTCAGAATAAGATGGATACTGAAGCGATAAAAATAGTAGAAAAATCTTTGTGAAATGTTATGATTGGCTTTTTTCTTTTGATTGAGTATTCTTAAAAATATAAAAGATGTAAAAAAGGAGTTAAAAATGGTGATCGCAGCAGATGGAAAAGCAAAAGAAAAAAAAAGCAGGTGGTCCGCAGGCGTTACCCCTTATGCTGAAATGGGTTATTACAATGCCGATTATGTTCCCAAAGATACAGATATTCTTGCCGCTTTCCGGTTTGTTCCCCAAGAAGGTGTAGAACCCATTGAAGCTGGGGCAGCCGTTGCAGGAGAATCTTCGACAGCAACCTGGACAGTAGTATGGACAGACAGGCTGACCGCTTACGAACATTATCAAGGAAAGTGTTTTCGAGTCGAGCAAGTTCCAGGAACTAATCAATATATTGCTTTTATTGCCTACGACCTTGATCTTTTCGAAGAGGGCTCCATAGCCAACATGTCTTCGTCTATCATTGGTAATGTTTTTGGCTTTAAGGCTCTTAGATCTCTGAGGCTTGAGGATTTGAGGATTCCCCCCCACTACGTAAAAACTTTTCAGGGGCCGGCTCACGGAATAATGATGGAGAGGGAGTATCTCAATAAATATGGAAGGCCACTGCTGGGTGCGACTGTAAAACCCAAGCTGGGCCTGTCCGCCAAGAATTATGGTAGGGTTGTCTATGAGGCTTTACGGGGAGGTCTTGATTTTACTAAGGATGACGAAAATATTAATAGCCAGCCTTTTATGCGTTGGAGGGATAGGTGGCTTTTCTGTATGGAGGCCGTCAATAAAGCGATGGCAGAAACAGGGGAAATTAAAGGTCATTACCTGAATGTCACTGCTGCGACCATGGAAGAGATGTATGAGAGAGCTGATTTTGCCAAAGAGCTGGGTAGTGTAATCATTATGGTGGACTTAACGGCTGGCTTTACGGCAATTCAGTCGATGGCGAAGTGGTGCAGGAAAAATGGGGTCTTGCTCCACCTTCATCGGGCAGGACACAGTACTTACACAAGGCAAAAGACTCATGGAGTTAACTTTAGAGTGATTGCCAAATGGATGCGTCTTGCCGGAGTGGATCATATCCATGCCGGAACTGTTGTCGGCAAGCTTGAAGGTGATCTGCATTCTGTCCAGGGTTACTACAAAACTTTAAGAACCCAATACACGGAAGCTGATCCCATGCTCGGTCTTTATTTTGAACAGGATTGGGCTTCGATGCCTGGAGTGATGCCCGTAGCCTCGGGTGGAATCCATGCGGGTCAAATGCACCTGCTTTTGAGTTACTTAGGAGAAGACACAATTCTGCAATTTGGAGGTGGAACGATTGGGCATCCTGATGGCATTGCAGCGGGAGCTACAGCAAATCGAGTGGCTGTGGAAGTCATGGTTCAAGCAAGAAACGAGGGTAAAGACATACTTAGGGAAGGGCCCGAAATCTTGCAGAAAGCATGCCGGTGGAGCCCCGCTTTGGCTAAAGCCATTGAAACATGGAAAGATGTAAGCTTTGAATTTGAATCGACAGATGTTCCAGATGCTGTGGCGATGCCAACGTTGGTATAGAATAAACTCAAAGAACAAAGGAAACGATTATGAGAATAACTCAGGGTACTTTTTCCTACCTTCCTGATTTGACGGATGAAGAAATTGCCGCTCAGGTTCAATACATTATCGACAATGGGTGGGCAGTAATGATCGAATACACCGATAACCCACATCCTAGACATACCTACTGGGATATGTGGGGAATGCCCGTTTTTGATATTAAAGATCCTGCAGCGGTCATGCATGAGTTCAATGAATGCCGGAAGGCTTTCCCCAACCGTTATATTCGCATTAGCGGTTATAACCGTCAGCAGGGATACCAGACTACGATGATCAGCTTTATTTGTCATCGTCCAAAAGAAGAACCCGGTTTTGAACTCGAAAGAATCGAGTGGGAGGACAGACAACAGAAATATCGGCTTAGGCCCTATTCGACAGATAAGCCTAAGGGACAACGCTATTAATTGGTATTGTTTTGTCCCGTAATGATAACCCAATAACGGATAAAGAGATGGAGGTTCAGCAAAAAGAAGCTTTATCATTAAACGAGACAAACGATGCTTCATTTGTTGATGTGGATGAACAGCTCAATCAGTTTCGCATCGATGATGTATTGAATGATCTAGAAAAGGAGTTGATCGGTCTTAAACCTGTTAAACAAAGGGTAAAAGAGATTGCTTCTTTTCTCATGGTTCAGAGGCTACGGGAACTTGCGGGAGTTGTTACTGAACCTCCTTCTCTCCATATGTCTTTTACGGGCCCACCTGGTACGGGAAAAACAACGGTGGCGATGAAGATGGGTAAAATATTACATAGGTTGGGCTATGTAAGAAAAGGCCATCTGATCACAGCTACTCGGGAAGACCTTGTAGGGCAGTATGTTGGACATACCGCTCCTAAAACAAAAGAAGTGATTAAAAGAGCTATGGGTGGGGTTCTTTTTATCGATGAGGCTTATGCTTTGTATCGACCCGAAAGTGAAAGAGATTATGGCCAGGAAGCGATTGAAATTCTTTTACAAGCGATGGAAAATAACCGAAAAGATCTGGTGGTCATATTTGCTGGATACCAAGATAGAATGGAACTGTTTTTTCAGATGAATCCAGGTCTGCGGTCAAGAATAACGCATCACATCCAGTTTCCGAGCTATACTTATGAGGAACTTCTAGCCATTGCCGAGCTGATGCTTAAGCAACAGATGTACTACTTTGATGAAGAGTCCCGAAAAGCTTTTGAAGAATATTTAAAGTTGCGGATGCAACAGCCTCTTTTTGCTAATGCCCGCAGTGTCAGAAATGCGATTGATCGATTTAAACTTCGTCAGGCGGCTCGTTTGATTCAAAAAGGAGGAAAAATTCCTGCAAGCGAGTTAATGAGAATAGATCTAAGCGATATCAAACAGAGTAGAGTCTTTCAAGAAGCCCAACTTAAAACCGAAAAAGAAGAAATCAAATCATGATTTAATGCTATGCGACGACCTATAATGCTTGGAATCGTTGGAGATAGTGCTGCGGGTAAGTCCACTTTAACCGGTGGACTCGTCAATTTATTGGGGGCTGATCGTGTCACTCATATCTGTACGGATGATTATCATAAATACGATCGGAAAGAAAGAGCCCAGATAGGCATAACCGCTTTGCATCCGGATTGCAACTATCTGGATATCATGGAACAACATCTTGAACGCCTTCATTATGGCTTACCGATTTTAAAGCCTGTATATGATCATTCCAATGGCTCGCTTGTGCGACCTGAATATATAATGCCTAAGGAATTTATCATTGTGGAAGGGCTTCTTGGTTTTTATACCCGAGTCATGCGTCAGTTTTATGACGTCAAGGTATATTTGAATCCTCCTGAAGAGTTGCGAAGAGTTTGGAAAATAAAAAGGGATACCACTAAGCGGGGTTATACCCGTGAACAAGTTTTAGACGAACTGATTAAAAGGGAACCTGATTCAGAAGCCTATATACGGCCTCAAAGGGAGTTTGCAGATATCATTGTGACCTTTTATCCTCAAAAAGGGGTGGATCCCGAAAAAATCGACGGTCATTTAAACACCAGACTTGTTTTACGGCCAACAATCCCTCATCCCGATTTTTCTTATCTTATTGATAATCGTGCAGAAAATCATGGAATACGGCTTGAGTTAGGCCGTGATATGGGTAAACCGGTAGATATATTAGAAATCGATGGCAATGTCCCCGAAGAAGAAGCTCTCAGGTTAGAAAAAACGATTTGGAGTCATCTTCCCAAGGGAGTTCCCCCTTTGAATCTTGATCGGCTGGGAAGGTACTTAGATAGAAACGAGATTAAACATAGCCATCCTTTGGCTTTGACTCAGTTGCTCTTAGCCTATCATCTTTTAAGAGCTTACGACGAAAACGCAACCATTCCTTTTGCGCCTCCCGTTGATGCCCTTTCCCGAATTAGAAGACAAAGGGAGTTAAGCCAAAAGGAAATTAACATGGAGATCAAACGCAATGACTAAGATGACGGATATTTCAGAGCAGGATTTGCTTAAGGACTCGAGATTAGAACAACTAGCTGTCAATGTCATCCGTGGATTGTCAATGGATGCGGTTCAGAAAGCTAATTCTGGACATCCCGGAACGCCTATGGGCCTTGCTGATGCAGCGGTTATCCTTTGGACAAGATTTTTGTCTTTTGATCCTGAAGATCCGCAGTGGCCGGATCGAGATCGATTTGTTCTTTCCTGTGGGCATGCTTCTATGCTGCTTTACAGCTTGCTTTTTTTGTGTGGGTTTGATGTTTCCTTAGAAGATCTCAAAAATTTCAGGCAATTTGGATCCAAGACAGCGGGACATCCTGAATACGGACATGCTCCAGGAGTTGAGACGACAACGGGTCCTTTGGGGCAAGGAATAGCTAATGCGGTGGGTATGGCCTTAGCTGAGAGGATATTGGCTAGCCGTTACAATAAGCCTGGATTTGAGCTTTTTAACCATTGGACTTATGTATTTGCAAGCGATGGGGATCTCATGGAAGGAATATCCCATGAGTGTTGTTCATTGGCCGGACACTTAGGGCTAGGGAAGTTGATCGTTCTCTATGATGATAACGGTATAACGATCGATGGTTCTACTTCATTAGCTTACAGCGACAATGTTAAAGAGAGGTTTCTTTCCTATGGATGGGAAGTTCAGCAAATTTATGGCAATGATCGTAAACAAGTAGAAGAAGCTTTTGCAAAAGCAAAGTCGACTGTAGATAGGCCTCATATGATCATTGCCAAAACCCATATTGGCTATGGTAGCCCTCATAAACAGGATACAGAGAAAGCTCATGGAGAGCCTCTTGGGGCAGAAGAGGTGAAATTGACCAAGGAAAAATTAGGATTACCTACTGATATTGAGTTCTTCGTACCTGAAGAGGTAATTCAATATTTTCGTGTTTTTACTCTAAAAGGCAAACGTAAGAGATATGAGTGGCTAGAGCTCTTCAAGAAATATTCTCTTCAATATCCTCAAGAAGCGGAGAGTTTGAATAAAGCTTTAAGAAATGAACTTGCTGAGGGTTGGCAGGATCAGCTACCTACCTTTCCATTGGATAAAGCTATTGCTACCCGAGCAGCTTCGGGAGCTGTTATAAATTCCATTTTCTCCAAAATTGATTCTCTTATTGGTGGATCTGCGGACCTTACCCCTTCTAATAATACCCGGCCAAAGGAAGTAGTCGATATAACTAGAGGGAAATTTTCAGGAAGATATATCCATTATGGAGTGAGGGAACATGCCATGGCCTCCATAATGAGTGGAATGGCTTTACACAAGGGGATAAGACCCTATGGGGGAACTTTTCTTATCTTTTCGGATTATATGAGACCCACCATGCGGCTTGCTGCAATGATGAAACTGCCTGTGATTTATATTTTTACTCATGACAGCATCGGTCTAGGTGAAGATGGACCGACTCATCAACCTGTTGAACAGCTAACCGCATTGCGAGCAATACCGAACATGACCGTTTTTAGACCCTGTGATGCCACAGAAACGGTTGAGGGCTGGAAAGTAGCATTGGCCAGAAAAGATGGACCGACTTCTTTGATCCTTACTCGGCAGGCTTTACCGGTACTCGATCGTTCTAAATATGCACCGAGTATAGGAGCTTTACGTGGGGCTTACGTGATCGCCGATGCCCCTCAGTTTCAAGTTATCATTATTGGAACAGGATCTGAAGTCCATATCGCTCTTGAAGCCCAAAAATTGTTGGCTGAAAGGAATATTCCTGCTCGGGTAGTTTCTATGCCATCCTGGGATCTTTTTTCTAACCAATCTTCTCAATATAAAGAGGAGGTTCTTCCTTCGAACATTCGTGCTAGGGTAGCTGTGGAAGCGGGTGCCACTCTTGCTTGGGCTAAATGGGTTGGACTAGAAGGTGAAATTGTTGGGCTTGATCATTTCGGTGCCTCTGCTCCTTACAAGATAATTTACCAAAAATTTGGAATTACTCCCGAAAAGGTTGTAGAAGCAGCTATCCGCTCTCTTGAGCGTCAAAAAAGGCAGTAGCCTCTATTAATATTGTGATGCTTTGTTTTGAAAAACCGATGGGGGCACTCTACTTTGCTCGGCATTGTAAAACCGCTTGGAATCTTGAACATCGAATCCAAGGACGTACGGATATTCCTTTATGTGAGGTGGGGATCGAAGAGGCTAAGAAAAATTCTCGATTGATTGCACAACTGAATATTGGCAGGGTCTATTCGAGCCCTTTAATTCGGGGTAAGCAGACTGCTCAAATTTATGCCCAGTCTCTAAATATTCCTTATGAAATCAAAGAGGAGCTGATTGAAATGGATATGGGAGAATGGGAAGGGAAAACAGCTCAAGAGCTTTCTCTTCTTAAACCTTCAGTTTATCTAGAGTGGATTGAAGATCCGCGACGCGTTCCCCTTGTACCAGGAAGCAAAGAAGATGTATTTAGCGCTCAAAAAAGGATAGTTAAAGCTGTTCGAGATGTTTATTTCCAGCAAGCAAAGGATTTCAATATTTTAATTATTCTTCACAAGTATATCTGTTCACTCTTGCGTTGTGCCCTTCAAAACCTTGATCTCAATCATTTTAAGCAAGAAATTATTGAGTCGACCCTACCCCAGAATGTATCTGTGGATAGTCCAAAAGTTTTTGAAGCTTTTTCTTCCAAAGGATAAAAATAAAGACAAATTCAGTACTATGCCCTTTAACTGAAGGTGATAAAGTTATGGGGAGGAGTTTACTTAAAGCGATCATTTTGGATTTTGATGGAACAATCGGCTATACTGAAAAAGAAGCCCATTTACCTGCCTGTAACGAAGCCTTCCGGAAAATGAACATCCCTATTCAATGGTCCTGGGAGGAATTTATTACTCTTCTAGAATTGCCCGGTAACCAGGCCAGAATGGAGTATACTTATAGAAAACTCTATCCTTTTGTTGAGGAGAAAACATTAAAAGAACTGTCGGAAAAATGGATTAAAATAAAAAAGGAGCTCTATGTCCGGAAATATGTTTATCAGGCAAGGCTTAGGGATGGAATAAGCGAGTTGATCAAAGGGGCCATGATCCAAAAGATCCATGTAGCTATAGTTTCAACTTCTATTGAACCGCAGATTGAAGCCTTTTTGGACCAACATCTCCCAGAAGCACGAGGTTATATTTATCCCATTTTGGGTAAAGGAGCCGGGAAAAAGACTGCGGAGGACTCTCCACTTTATAACAAATGTCTAGAGATTCTGAATCTGAAGAAAGAACAAGCTATTGCTATCGAAGATTCGAGGGTGGGGTTGCAGGCAGCCCTTAAAGCCGGCATAAAATGTGTTGTTGTACCCAATGAATATACAGCTCAACAAGATTTTGGAGGTGCCTCTTTTGTTACAGCTGATATATCTAGGCTTAACCTTGTGCAGCTTGAGGAGTTTCTTATTAAAAGTTAGATTTTCCCTTTGATTCTATTTTCTATAAATGATTTTAAAACAATCGCTTGGTTATGGAGACTATCTTTAGCGCTATAGACAAGGGTAACCGTTGTAGAGGAACAGTTTTTAAAAAATTCAGTGATTTCTTTTTCTTTGGTCAAAAGCTCTTCTTGATATTTTTTTGAAAAATCTATCCATTTTTGAGGATCGTGAGCAAACCATTTCCTTAACTCCGAAGAGGGTGCCCAGTCCTTAGCCCAAAAATCAATTTTCAATCTATCTTTGGACATTCCCCTAGGCCATAATCTGTCTACTAAAATTCTATATCCATCCTGTGGGGCAGGTTCTTCGTAGACACGTTTGATAAAAATATTTTTTACCATTCCCAGCTAAAGAGCTCCAGTCCTCCCCCTGGAGTCATCACCTCGGTACTGTTAATTGTCCAGGTTGGATGGGGTTGTCTTGGATCCTTGGCCATGAATTGCTGGCCATAACCCATTTCCTTGGGAGCCAATGGATTAATAATTTGAGGTCCTTGCCTTATTCCCTCTGGAATGATTCCTTTAGCCTTAGGTGGAAGTCCCATAGGAGCTTTTGGAGCTTTTTCAGGAGCAGGCTTTAAAGGAATTGGCTTGGGACGCTTTTCAATCTTTTTAGCCTGTGATACCTCAGGATCTCTTTTTGGAGGTTCCGCTGCAGAGGCTACAGTTAAGACTACAGATGCAGAAAAACCTATGAAAAGAAGGATGAGAAAAACCGATCCCCACTCTTTTTTCACAACTTATATTATGACACTAAAGGGGCTAAGAATAAAGAAAAATCATACCGAAATTAACCGGACATTATAAATGTCTTCAACTTTGCGTATCTGCTCTAGAACTTCAGAAGGAGGAACATTATCAAGGTTAAGGATACTGATCGCTTTTTCTTTTGCTTTTGCCCTAGCAAGGGACATCGCTGCGATGTTGATATTATGTTCTCCCAGTATTGTCCCCACTTTTCCGACTATACCTGGCCTATCTTTGTTTTCAAGAAGGAGTAAAATACCTTCCATGGAGGCTTCTATAGGATTGAAATTAAGCTGAACCAGTCTGTGTGATTTTCCATAGAAAGTTGAAGCAGCTTGATAGGTTTGTTCATCGGTCTTTGCTTCTATGCCTATGATTTCAGTAAATTCTCCACCACTACTCATTTTGACTTCCTGAACCTCGATACCCAAGGTGTTGATCAAGAACATCACGTTAACCTCGTTGACTTCTTTGCCAGCAACCTTTCTTAAAAGTCCTTTCAGAACAGCTCGGGTAATGGGGCTTGTATCATATTCGTTAGCTCTTCCTGAATAATAAATGTTTAAGGTATCAATTCGATCAACGATCCATTGACTCATAAAAATTCCCAGTTTTTCACCCAAGGCCATATAGGGACTAAGGATGGAAAGAACTTTAGGATCAATGCTGGGCATATTGACTGCATTCCTAATGATATTATGGCAAAGAACATCTGTTATCATAACCGCTATTTCGGTTCCGACATTTTCTTGTGCTTCAACAGTGGATGCGGCAAGATGAGGAGTGAGAATAACGTTGGGCAGTCCCCGGAGGGGAAAATCAGCTGGCGGGGGTTCGGGTTCATAGACATCGAGAGCTGCGCCCGCGACCCATCCCGATTTAAGGAATTCAGCCAAGTCGGCAACACAAATCAATCCACCACGAGCACAATTAATTATCCGGATACCCTGTTTACATTTTTTTAGGTTTTCTTTGTTGATAATCCCCTCGGTTTCAGCTGTCAAGGGAGCATGAAGAGAGAGAAAGTCAATCGCAGGGAAAAGTTCATCAAGGCTGTTTACCAGTTCGATTTGGAGGTTTTTTACTTTTGTAGGTGATAGGTAAGGATCAAAACATTTGACCTTCATTCCAAAAGCAAGAGCTCGTTTGGCAACTTCTCTACCGACTCTACCAAGGCCTAGGATTCCAAGGACCTTTCCATAAAGCTCGATGCCTTCAAAATTTTTCCTTTTCCATTCCCCTAACTGCATCGAAACATGAGCTTGGGGAACATTCCTAGCTAAAGCGAGCAGCAGAGATAAGGTGTGTTCGGCTGTGGCTATGGTGTTCCCTCCGGGCGTATTCATGACCACGATACCGTGTTCGGTGGCGGCATCTACATCAACGTTATCTATTCCCACTCCGGCCCTTCCGATAACCTTTAGCTTTTTCCCCGACTCAATAACTTTTCGGGTTATCTTCGTCTGACTTCTCACAATAACAGCATCGTAGTCAGCTATGATCTGAGAAAGCTCATTTTCCTTTAACCCATACTTTTCATCGATTTTAAATTGAGCTACAGACCGAAGTTCAGCGATTCCTTTTTTGGAAATCTGATCAGCAATAAGAATATGATAGATATTAGACATAGGCTTATACTTTCTTAATTAAAGATTCACGAAAAGATTAAATAAGTAAGAAATAGGGTTTTACTTTTTTTCATTGGAAAAAGGTAAAAAATAATGAATTCTCAATTTTTAAAATTTTTTCAATATAAAAGAGAGATTCATGTTTAAAATATTTTCGTAACCCATTTTTTTTAGACTAAATTTAGTATTTTTCTTTTTGTCCATAGGTATGAACAGCCTTTTATCCAATCTGATAAAAGATTCTCGGTATAATATACTTTTTGAGTTAAAAAGAAATCCAGGACTTTCTATCAGTGAATTGACTAAAAAAATTAACTTGTCTTACATGGGTGTAAAGCAACACTGCTTGGCATTGGAAAAGGAAGGCTTTCTAGAAACCCATAAAAGACAGAAATCGGTTGGTCGACCCGAGATTGTCTATTGTTTAACCGAAAAAGCCGATGTTTTTTTTCCAAAGGACCCTTCCTTTTTTGTCGAAAAATTGCTCAATGGAATCGAAGCTTTATATGGTTCTTTGGTTTTGGATCGGCTGCTATACTGGGTTTATAGAAAGGATGGAGAATACTTAAGCCAAGCTGTAAAAAATTTACCCCTGGAGGACAGAGCGAAAGAGCTTTTGAGTTTTAGGGAAGAAAAAGGATATATGGGAAGGCTTGTGATTGATAATGAGATAGAATATAAGATTATCGAGTTTCATAATCCTATTTTAGCTCTTTTAGATAAGTATCCGATAATAAGGAGTTTTGAAAAGAAAATGTTTGAAAAGGTATTAGGGGTTCCTGTTAAGCGCATCGAAGATAGGTCTTTTGGAAGCTATTATTGTACGTTCTTATTTCAATACCCACCCTCTAACTCAGTCCATCCCAATGCAGAACAGAATGGTTAATGTTTAATTAATCCTATGCAAGAGAGACTGTTCGACTAATTTTAGCAGGTATCCTATGTGCAAGTATTCTACTCCCCAAAAAAAGCTGTAAAGTTTTCCATCGAATCGGGTTTTATTCAACTTGGACTTTTTAAGGTTTTCTCAACAGCTCCTTAGCGTTGGTGTCCATTGCCCATGCTCTTCAACAAATGTGAAAATAGGGAAAGAAAAAAAGAAATTTCGCATATATAAAATTAATTAAATTATTTTATACTTGTTATAATTTGTAATTTTATTAAAATATATTATGATATGACAACAGAAGCATTTGCTATTATTTCTAATAAAGAAAATCTTGAATGGGAACAAAATATTAATTCAAATAATCTTACTGAAGGTACTTATTGCTTGCACAAGAGTTGGGGGTTAGGAAAGATCCGCCAGATAGATGAAAATGGGGGATGGCTTATTGTTGACTTTAAAGGGAAACCCGCTCACCAGATGGCTCTTGATTTTGCCATAAGTTCTTTGCTTCTTCTCTCTGCTGATCATCTTCTTGTTTTGAAGGAAGAAAAGCTTTCTTATGTTCAAAAGCTCTCGCTAGAAAATCCTCTTGAGCTGATAAAAATATTTGTATTTTCTTTTCGAGATAAAGCGACTTTAGAAAGATTACAACACGTATTATGTCCCGATGTCATTCAGGCCGAGCAGTGGAAAAAATGGTGGGAAAATACAAAAAGGATTTTAAAGAAATCCACTTACATTCATATTCCTTCCAGGAAGTCAGAGCCTTTTGTAATTTTAGAAAAAGCCCAGGATCATTTTGCTTCCTTCATGCATACTTTAGGCTCTAATCTCTCACCACGGAAAAAGCTAGAGTCTTTAAACAAGATTCTTAAAGAAATAGAGAAATGGGATGACCAATCCCTGGCTTTGAAAGCGGTTAGCAGCATAGATGAGCTATTGAATAAGCCAAATATTGAGCCTTTTCCCCTTTTGGATTTTGCTCTTTTAAAAGTTGAGATTATTCAGAAAGCAAAGATTCAATCCACCCAGAACACGGATTTAGATCTTTATACTTATATCCCCGAGCGGTATGAAAGCTTGTTGACCTCACTGCTGGGGCTATCCTCGGTAAACCAAGAAAAAGTTTTGCAGCTAATTTGGGAAAGAAAAAACCAACCTATCGATCTCTTTTTAAGCCTATTGAGTGAGGCGGATGGAAGGCTTGCGGACAATATCGTCAAGATTTTGGTAGAGGCTGGCTTAACGGATCTTGTTCTAGAACAATTCAATCGACTCATCAGAGAAAGAACTTTATCTGTGGAATTATTATATTGGTTATGTAAAAACAAGGATCAACTTTTCCAGCCTCTTTTTAATATCCATCTGTTTTATTGTATCCTTTATGTTTTAGAAAGAGAGCTCGGATCGGTGGGTAAAAAGGCAGAAAAATTATACGATCTTTTGACTACAGGGACAGAACTCATTTACTGCTTGCTTTCCAATGCCTCGCTCGATGACATCAAAGATGTCACCCGAACCATACTTCTTAGCCCAGTTTTCAAGGAACTAGATAAAAGATCATTGCTAGGAGCCATTGTTAAGATTACTCCAGAAGTACAGGAACTTATCAGCAATAATCGGGGGACTGAAGCCGAAAGCTTGCTTATCGTTTCGTGGGAAAGTTTAGAGCAAAAGAAAAAAGAACTAGATGAGTTAGTACGGAAAAAAATTCCCGAAAATAGCAAGGATATTGCTCATGCCCGATCCTATGGAGATCTGAGGGAAAATCATGAATATAAAGCTGCAAAAGAGATGCAGGTAGTTTTAATGAGAAGAAAGGCTGAGCTAGAATCCATGATCAGCAGAGCTCGGGCTACTGATTTTTCCAATGTGGATACTTCATCGGTAAACATTGGAACGGTTGTTCAGTTTAGGGATTTAAAAACAAATAGCACAAATTCTGTAGCGATCCTTGGAGCCTGGGATAGTAATCCGTCTAAGGGGATAATTTCTTACCTTGCCGCTTTAAGCCAGTCCCTATTAGGCCATAAGCCCGGTGATATCGTTCAGGTATCCCTTGACGATGGGACACAACGGGAAATTAGGATAGAAAAGATTAGCCGGTGGAACCCCAAATCTTAAAGGGACTGAGTTGATAGTTTTAAGATAAAGCTCTTAGAACGAAAGGAGTACTTTATGCCTACTTATCAATATGAATGCGTTCAATGTGCTCATCGGTTTGAAATCTTTCAACCCATCACAAAACAGCCTTTAGAACATTGTGTAGAAGAATGCTGTCCCATGAAACCTTGGGGCAAAGGAAAAGTAAAGCGGATAATTTCAGGAGGCATGGGTCTTCTCTTTAAAGGATCGGGTTTCTATATTACTGATTATCGCAGTCCAAGCTATCTTAAAGCCGCTAAAGCTGAAAAGGAGGTGTCCTCCAAGGCTTCTTCTTCAACAGGAAGTTCTTCAGTCAACCCGACACCGAAGCCTTAAACGGGCAGATTTTTAACCTTCAATTGTACTGATTTCGACAGGTTCAACATGCACCCCCTGTGATTCAAGCCAGTTCACAGCCTCCTTAATCACCTCTGCGCTGCCTTCAAGCTCGATACCTATGATCCCGATCTCTCCTGTTATACTCGCGTTTCTAATGTTAAAAACAAGATCAAAATTTCGGCTTAATTCCCAAATTAATGGCCTCTTACAGAGGTTGCCATCCAAACTTAACCAGTAGCGTTGTTTAATCATATTATCCCCCGGCAATGGCGGGGACAATGCTGACTTCATCACTTCGATGAAGCAGGGTATCCTGTCCATTTAAAAATCGTATATCCTCTCCATTAAGGTAAATATTTACAAAACGCCTGATCTCTCCCTTTTCATCACAAATGCGGTTTAATATTCCTGGAAATTGAGCTTCAAGGTTAGACAGAAGTTCTCGAATCGTAGTTGCAGAAACATGAACAACCTCTTGGTTTTGAGTTAACCCACGAAGTGGAGTTGGGATACGTACCGCAATTTCGTTTATAGTGGTATTCATAATTGTTATTTATTTCCTTTCTTTTTAATTTTCAAAGTCAATAATTTTATCGAAATCCTGAATGGTTGGGTCGATAACCTCTATGGGTTGCAGATGATCTTTAAGCACATCGGCTGTTTTTAGTCCATTGCCCGTTATACATAAGACGACTTGACTCGTTGAGGGAATATGCCCTTTTTCGATTAGCTTTTTTGCACAACCAACGGTTACTCCCCCTGCGGTTTCCGCAAAAACCCCTTCGGTCTCAGCTAATATTTTTATGCCTTCAATAATTTCATGATCATCGACATCTTCAGAAAATCCTCCTGTTCTACGAATCGTTTGTATAGCATAGTAGCCATCGGCAGGGGTACCAATTGCCAGAGATTTTGCTATGGTATTGGGATGAGCGACGGGCCTAATTAAATCCGTTCCCTTTTTGAAAGCTGCGGTGATTGGATTACACCCTAATGCTTGTGCGCCGTGAATGGCGTAGGGTTTTTCTTCAACCAGTCCACAGATAATCGCCTCTCTGTAAGCTTTATCAATCTTTGTCAGCAAAGAACCACTTGCCATGCAAATTACGGTATGATCGGGGATTTTCCAGCCCAACTGCTCAAGGATTTCAAATCCCATGGTTTTGGATCCTTCAGCATAGTAAGGCCTAAAGTTAACATTTACAAAAGCCCACCTGTATTTTCCAGCTATTTCTGAACAAAGTCGATTCACTTTGTCATAAGGCCCTCTGATACCGATGACTTTTGTATTATATACAAGACTACCGATGACTTTTGCTAGTTCAAGGTCTGCGGGGATAAGTACATAACTTTTCAATCCGCTGCTTGCTGCATGTGCGGCCAAGCTGTTGGCAAGATTTCCTGTTGATGCACAGGATACAACATGGAAATCCAGTTCTTTAGCCCGAGAAAGGGCAACAGAGACAACCCTGTCTTTAAAAGAGAGGGATGGGATATTGACGGTGTCATTCTTAAGATAGAGATCTTTGACGCCCAAAGCTTTTGCAAGCCTTTGAGCGTGGATCAAGGGGGTCATGCCTGTGTGTAATCCCACCGTTGGACTTCCTTCCAGGGGAAGGAAAGGTTCGTATCTCCACATCGAATGAGGTCCCGATTCGATGAGGTGGCGGGAAATGTATTTTTTGATCTTGTGGTAATTATAGGTTGCTTCAAGAGGACCAAAATCAAACTCGCAGACATGAAACGCTTCTTTGGGATAAGTTCTTCCGCATTCCTTGCACTTAAGGCAATCAAAAAATTCTTTCACCGTATTTTTCCTTTTATGAAGCTTATCGAGAAAAACGGAAGAAGCTGAGGGCAAAAAAGAGAAAGAAAATAATGTTTTCCTCTCATCCTTCCCTTACACTTCAAAGGGCTGGGATTGGCACCTAGACGAAAAGAATCCCTTTTCCGGTTGCCGCGGCTTCACAGGGCCAGTCCCTCCACCGCTCTCGATAAGAGATTTTAAAGTTCAAAAATAGAATAATAAAAAATAATGTCAAGAAGAAATGAGCTTGAATGATATTTTTGGTCGAACAAGATTGAAAAGATTGGCTATGAGAGAGGTAATTTGTTTTAGGTTTTAGCTTTTCTTTAGTTTTTATTCTGTCCATTAAACTATTCTTGCAATTCCCATTTTTAAAGCGAAGATTTTTTCTGAAAATAATGAATAAGAAAAACTCTAAATCCGATCCATTTTGGTATATCGCTTTTGAAGAAGCAAAAAGAGGCTTTGAAGAGGGAGGAATACCCATTGGGGCCTGCCTAGTTTATCAGAATAAGGTTTTGGGCAGAGGAAGAAACCGTAGGGTACAGCTTGGCAGTGTTGTAAGACATGGAGAGTTGGATTGCTTGGAAAACGCAGGAAGATATCCTGCTAAAGTTTATCACCAGGCGACTCTTTATACCACCCTTTCTCCTTGCTGGATGTGTTCTGGAGCTATTCTTCTATATGGAATAAAAAGGGTAGTTATTGGAGAAAATCGAAATTTTAAGGGGCCAGAAGAAATTCTCAGCCAAAATGGCATAGAGCTAATTCATCTGGATGATCAGGAATGCACAAGATTACTCTCTTCATTTATAGAAGCCAACCCCCAATTGTGGAATGAAGATATTGGAAAAACATAAAATAAAACAGTGGCGATGGACACGGCGGACAAGAAGCTATCTATCCTGAATGAAAAAGTCATTTCCTGTCGGCTATGTCCTAGGCTTGTAGCCTGGAGGGAAGAGATTTTAAAGAACAAACCGAAGAGATTTTCCACTGAGTCCTATTGGTCCAAGCCAGTTCCAGGATTTGGAGATCCCTTAGCAGAGCTCCTGATCGTGGGCTTGGCTCCTGCTGCTCATGGTGGAAATCGCACAGGACGCATTTTTACAGGTGATAGAAGTGGAGATTTTCTCTTTGATGCCCTTTATCGTTTCGGCTATTCGTCTAGCCCAAAATCGGTAAGCAGAGATGATAGGCTACAATTAAAAAATGTTTATATTACGGCCTCCGTGCGCTGTGTTCCCCCAAAAAATAAACCCACACCTGAAGAAATTGTTAATTGCAGGCAGTACTTAATTGAAGAGTTATCGATTTTAAAGAACTTAAAAGTGATTTTGACCTTGGGACGTATCGCTTTTGACAATGTTTTAACGACAGTCAAAAAGGTAGCTGAGACCGAAGGTAAGCATTTTGCTTGGAAAAAACTCTCTTTTATACACGGAATCGAACATAGTCTTCCTGATGGAAAAATCCTCATCGGTTCTTTTCATCCAAGCCAACAAAATACTTTTACAGGAAAACTTACCAAAAGTATGTTCGACTCCGTGTTTTCTCGGATTAGCAGCCTGTTGAAAAGCCTTTAAAGTTCAAAGTTAACTTTTACTGGATAGCCATGGTTATGTTCGCCTGAGCAAGCTTGATCAATGGGAACATCCACAGGCTTGTCAATTTTCTTAACATAATTTTTAGCGATAAGCCATTGTTCCAGTTCTTGGCCGCTAATATCAGCCAGCATCTCTCCATTTACTTCCACGCAAGGAGAAAAAGGCTGGCCACTTTTCATAATCATTTCTTCCCTGTATTCAGGAAAGTTGATTATGTCTTTATCTTCATAAGGAAGATTGTATTTTTTTAAGATTGCTCTTACCCCATTACTCCAACCGCAAGAGGGTTTTAAATAGGCAACAATATGTAGATTACTCATGTCATTCACTATATCCATGTTAGAATTTTTGACTAGAAATTTTTTTAATCCTCCAAAATTTTTCTTAAATTCATGCAATCGTCATCTAATCCATTTTCCTTTGGGGTTTCCAGTATCATGGGCAGACTAGAAAATCTTTTGTCATGGATTAATCTCCTGAAAGGCGCAACCCCTAAGGTTCCTTTCCCGATATGGGCATGTCTATCTATCTTTGAACCAAATGGGCTCGCTGAATCGTTAAGATGGATTGCTGCAATTCGAGATAAAGCCAACTCCGATGAAATTTTTTCTATCGTTTTTTCATAACCTTCAGGGGTTTTCAAGTCGTAACCCGCTGCCCATAGATGTGCGGTATCTAAGCAGAAACAGAATCTTTCAGGCCGATCTAGCTTTTCAAAAATTTCTCTAAGTTGTTCGAGTTTCCATCCAAGCTGTCCTCCTTGTCCTGCCATTGTTTCTAAGGCTATTTTAACCGTAGTTTTTCCAGTGATTTTAAGAGCTTGGTTTAAATGATAACAAAGGGCTCCTATCGCTTGAGAAATTTCGTTAATGTCCTTGGTTGCTGTTCCTGGATGAAGGACTACAAAAGGCAAGGTCAATTTTTCAGCTATCGCTAGCTCTTGGATCAATGCCGTGATGGATTTTTTTACCGTCTCTTTAGATGGAGAACAAAGATTAATTAAATAGCTGAAATGGCCAAAAAAAAGGATGCCTTCTTTTTCCTTGAGCAAAACAAAATCCTCTATGTCTTTTTCATCCAGTTTAGGCTCTTCCCACCTCCGGCAGTTTTTTAAGAAGATTTGAGCGGCTTTAAAACCACAAGAGCAGGCTCGTCTTGCCGCGCAGTGGAATCCTCCTGCAATCGATACATGTGCTCCAAGAAGAGCAGATTTGAGTTCATTGGGTAAAAGGGGTTGCGTACAGGTATCGGTAGAGGGAAGATTTTTGGATGAAGATCTCATATTTAAAAAACTTTTGATTTCCAAACTGGAGAAGCAAGCTTTCCTGTTCCATGGAATTCAAAGAGTTCACTCAAGGGATAAAAGAGATAACCTATAGGACCACGCATTGTGACTTTCATGTCCATATCTAAATTATCTTTGACAAAATTGTATTTCCCAGAACCGAGAACCGAAAAGGTAAAGCTCGAAATCTTTAGATCCCTGGTGATAATAAATCCATCCTTTATATTGAAGTGTCCTGAGGCTTCATCCGCTTTGGCCATAGCAAATTCGGTATCTTTTGAACTAAGAGCTTGGGAAATGATCCCTAAAAAAGGGATGGACATAATATAGCCATCGTGAATGTTTATTTTCCCATCCCCTTTGAGTGAGTATAAATCACCTAAATGACCACCAAAAGAAGTCTGAAAATTAAATCTTCCCGAGTCCTTATCTATATTGAATATGGTTAACATGGCTTTGTGGAAATCCCCATTATTGATATGGAAATTTGTTCTAAAAGGAATATTTTTTTTCCACAAGCTCGATTCATAGATTCCTTGGATTAGCCCGTCAAATAGGTAACCATGGTGAACTTTTATAGTGAGCTCTCTACCCTTTAATATAATTTCTCCTTTGGGCTTGGTTAAAGGGAATGTGACCTTAAAAATATCAAAATCCATGATTGAATTGGAATCGACATCTATATGGAGATCTGTTCTGGGTTCTTTTGAATATTTATCAATGTCTACAACACCATTAACTTTCAAAAAGGGAGGAGCGTGAAATCGGTAAGGCTTAACGTAAGAAAAAAATTCATTCCCTAAAGCAGGAGCAGATTCTATGACATTTACCGAGGAACAGAGATCTGTAATCCAAACAAGTTTTTTTTGAAAGTTATGACGGACCGTGCCGCTTACTGTTCCTTCGGGCCGACTTACATGTAAATTGGGTAAAAAAAGCTCAAAATTAGAAAAATGAAAATCTGATTCTGTTGAGCTTATAAAAACACCTTGATAGACAAAGTCCTTGAGTAGGTAGTGCCCCGAGAAGATCCAGTGTTGAGGGTTGAGAGAGTTGCCACGAATTTCAAAATTGACTATGGGAAATTCTTTTTTGAATTCCGTAACATCAAGGATGCGGTCAAATTCGGTACCAAAGACTTTTTTGAATATTTTGGGATTGATCTGCTGGCTATTGATTTTTGCCCAGAAACTATCATTTTGTCTGTCCCAGAGTATTTCACCCGAAAGGATGCCGGTATCTGTCTTGAGTTTAAGCTCCGGTGCAAAGAGTTTTTTCCCATCATAGGCGATGGGTAAAGAAAGTTCTTTTAAGGCGTGGTCTTGAAATGAGAAATTATGACAACGGATGTCAACGATCAGGTTGGTCATTTTTTGAGTGCCCCATTTTGTGGTGAATCTTCCACTAAAGGTAGGTAAATCAGTAAATTTTAATGTTTCAGTCAGGGATTGCCAGTTTTTGGGTAAAATGGATTTAATCAAGGATAGATCGGCGCTACTGAGAAACTCAAAAAAAGAGCTGGATCCTTTGAAATCCACTTCTCCCCAGGAAGAGATCTGTCCCCGGGGCAGTTCTAGAGTTAATTCTTCGAATTTGATCGCTCCTCCAGCAATCTTGAGTTCACTAAACGCATTTTCAATGGGAACATCCTTAAACAAGAATTTCTTGGAATAGAGTTGAAGTGAAGCGGTGACATTTTCAGGATCTTTAGTATTAAGACTAAAGCTCCCTTCGAGTTGAAGCGGTTTTTGGGTTTCGAATAAATCAACAATAGAGAGGATCTTACTCCAGAGAGAATCAAGGAATTGGATTTGTTCTTCGGTTAAAGGCTTGAATAGAGGAAAACCGTTGATAACGATTTTACCTTTTAAATCGAAATTGAGATTAAGCACTCTTCCTTTAGCTTTTTTAATTTCTATCTCATCGGCATTTAAATTAACTGAAGCATTGACTTGATGGATCTCTATTTCATTGTGGGGGGACAAAGGGATATCGATGGTGGCATTAGAAACGACAGCACTCTGGATAAGGGGATTGCCTTTCAGCCAAGAATACCAGTCGACCGATAAATGAACCTTGTCTACTTGAAGCCAGATCGATTGCCTATCTTTTTCACGAAATACAATAACTCTATTGGCAACAAGATTTCCTCTTGGATCTATGGATAATTTGTCCAGTGAGATAATCATTCCTCGCGACTCCAGTTCCGAGAGGACCAATTGTTTGACTTGGGGAGGAAAACCAAAAAATCGAAGATACAAAAATATAGCTAAAACAATTCCAAGTAGTGATACAATAAAGGAGATGAGAAGCTTTTTTAAAAAAGAACAACAGTAATGCCAAAAGGCACTGTAAAATCGATAGGGAATAATTTCAGCAGACTTTTGTTCTTTTTTTTTGACGACAGAATGAGATTTTGATGTCTTTTTATGCACGTGCAATTAAGATATACTATTTGTTTTTGTTATTTATGACAGAATTATCGCTTTTAGAAAAGATTGTTGCGCTTTGTAAACGGAGAGGAATTATTTTTCCTTCGTCAGAAATATATGGAGGGATCAACGGGGTTTGGGATTTTGGGCCGCTGGGTGTAGAACTCAAGAGGAATATCAAAGAGTCCTGGTGGAAAGCCATGACTCAGTTGCGGACAGATGTCGTAGGCATGGATGGTTCTATCTTGATGAACAGGGAGGTTTGGAAAGCAAGCACACATGAAGATCAATTTGTTGATTGGTTTGTCGATTGTAAAGTGTGTCATGCTCGGTTTAGACTGGATCATTTAAAAGAAAGTAGTTGTCCTTTGAAACCTTCAAAACATCCTGGAGAATGTGGAGGCGAACTGACCGAGCCGAGGCGATTTAACCTTCTTTTTAAAACTTATGTGGGTCCTCTTGAAGAAGAAAGCGCTCTGACATATCTTCGTCCAGAGACCGCCCAGTCTATTTTTGTTCAATTTAAAAATGTACTGGAAAGCTCCCGCATGAAAATCCCTTTTGGGATAGCCCAGATAGGAAAAGCTTTCCGGAATGAAGTCAATCCTCGCAATTTTATATTTAGATCTCGTGAATTTGAGCAAATGGAACTGGAGTATTTCGTTCCTCCAGATACCGGTTTGCAGTATATCGAGCAGTGGAAAGAAGAAAGGGTTAGATGGTATGAGTCTATTGGGATAGCCAAGGAACATATTCATGTGCGCGAAGTCCCGGAGGGAGAGAGAGCGTTTTATTCTTTAAAAACCTATGATTTAGAATACGATTTTCCTTTTGGCAGACAGGAGCTTGAGGGTATAGCTTACCGAACGGATTTTGATTTGAAACAACATCAAATCTTTAGTGGAAAACCCCTAGAATATTATGATGAGGAAAGAAAATGTAAATATATTCCTCATGTTGTAGAACCCAGTGCAGGGGTTGATAGAACACTTTTAGCCCTACTCTGTGAATCTTACAGTGAAGAAGAAATCATCGGGGAAAATGGACAGAAAGAAAAAAGGGTTGTGTTACGGTTTTCTCCTCGGATCGCTCCCATTAAAATAGGGGTTTTCCCTCTATTGAAAAATAAAGCTGAACTTGTCCAAAAAGCTCAATCAGTGTTTTCTCGACTTAAAGTTCATTTTAAGTCCTTCTATGATGAATCGGGGGCGATAGGCAGGCGCTACCGGCGGATGGATGAAATTGGAACCCCTTTTTGCGTAACCATAGATTTTGAAACCCTTGAAGGAGTTAGAGAAGGAAAGCTTGCGGGGAAAAAAGACACAGTAACGGTTCGCTATCGGGACAGTATGAAACAAGACCGGGTAGGAATCGAAGAACTCGTTGATTTTATAAGACAAAAAATAGGATAGTTTATCGGATAGAGCTTAAAGGAAAAAAGTGGCGGAGAGGATAGGGGTCATAACATTTTCTCTTCATCGACCGAGAAATCGGCTAAGGATGGATCATCATTCTGGATAGTGATTTGGAAAAACTCAAGGCAGTGTGTCTAGGGCATAGCATATCTAATCTGGAGAATTTTTAAAAACCGGCTGTGCCCTCCGGCTCAAGTGCTTGGAATGGTAATTTTTGGTTTTGATGGGCTAACTGAACTTTCGAAACTCTGAGACATAAAGTGTTGGAGCAGAATGATATTGACTTTTTATTCTGCCTACAAGGCTCACTTGGGCAGATGAGCAAAGAGCGTAAGCAGGTCGAGTTTTTGAAGCAACGCGTTGAACTCTTTATGGATCCAGGATAAGAGCCCAATCACAGTCTTTCCCTTGGTAGAGAGTTAGAACAAGCGGATTGCCTGTAGACCGCGGAGCCTTGGGTTATTCTTTAGATGAATCTTCGATAAAATTCTTTGTAACTCATTAAGGAAGATGTAATTTGGAAAACTAAAAATACAGCTATCTTCATATCCTTTTCGGACATAAGAGCTTAATAACTGATCTTCCTTATAATTTTGAGCATTATTTAGGCAGATCTAGGACTTAGGGCCAATAATGTAGGACGTAATATGTGAATAAATATTAACAATTCTTCTCTTTGACAGTACACATATAATGCTGGTAGACTGACGGCTGAATCGTCCGCAACACAGATTGCTCGGTAGAATAACCGACTTGGGCGATTTCAGGAAACACCCAGAAGGAGAACAACATAATGAGCGAATACGAAGAGAAGTGCTGTTGCGAAGAGAGGTGCCGTCACCATGAGGAAGCAGAAACGTGCCACGAAGGGGGCGACATCGTAGAACATGTCGCCAAGATGTGGCAGTCAGCCGGTTGTTCCGCCTGGTCGGAGGTTGTGAAGGAGATCCTTAAGGAAAAGATCCGGGCGCGGTGGGGCGCTGAGCTCGAGAAGGGGGCCGAAGCCTTTGTGGCTTCTATGGGTGCTGGCTGGCAGGCGAAAGTCGCTAAGGCCAAGGCGGAAGAGGAGTTTCGAAAGGCGATCGAAAAGGCGATTTTGGGCTAGCCAATTGCGCAGGGTTTTCGTCTTTTTTTGAACACGATGGCTGTTCCTTGAAAGGAGCAGCCATGTTTTTTACAGTCTCCGACGCCCCGCCAAGGCCTTTTTGTAAAAATCGATTTGCCGGCCGGGCTGGGCGGTTTAAGATCAAGAAAGAGGATGAGCCTTTCCAACCGAAAGGTGATTTTGGTCTGGCGACCGGAGGGAGCCCTCCGGAAAGAAAACTTCATCTTGCCGATACTCTGCGAGCGCGCAGTTTTCCTGAGCAAGCTACTTTTCTACACATCTAGTGATCACACCTTGCAATGCCGCGACTTTCGAGGGCCTGTAGGCAAGGCGGTCGGACAAAGCGATGTTTTTCATCTTCCACATAACATGCATCGATTCTTCATGGCGCTATTTTGCTCAGGGAAGTACTCCGCGGATGTTTGTGCCGATCCCTTACAGTGATCGAAGGCAGGCTAATTCCTGCACGCAACATTTTCAGGGCTAAAAGCCGCTGGGTACTTGGGGGTAAGAACGGGGTTTTTTAGATTTGAGAAGTGATATCGAAAATTTCTTCTATTCAACTTAATGATATTCTTTCTTTATCTTTGGCTTTAATTTCAGCAAGGATCTGTAGAGCCCTTTCTTTGGCCTTTTCCATTTTTGGGTACCGAACCTCTCTATATCCTGTAATTGCTTCTGGGAGTTCAAAAAATTCAACCCAGAGTTGGTATTCCCTTGAGTTGGAGTATTCAAATTGCTTGCAGCTATATAGAAACCAATCTCGAAATTCTTTTTCTCGCTTATGCCAACCTGGCAGAATACGCCTCAGGAATTTTGCTTTGCTCATGATTTTGAGCATCCAGGGTGAAGATTTTAAACGAAATCTGATCCTGAAATTACCCAATACAAATTCGGGTTTGGTCCAATGCTTGTATTCTACGCGATCTCCCTTGTCGAGTTGAATATGAAAAAGTTGTAGATTCTGAGATAAAGTCTGACTGTCTGTCAAGAGCCTAGCTACTTCTACTTCGTCTTTTATAGCCATGATCTTGTAAATGTTTTTTATTGCTGCTTTGGTTGCTGCAAAGCCAAGCTGTAAACAATCCTTGGTCAGTATGGTTTTTAGGGTCTCATAATAAAGCTGGGCGTACTCGATATCCTCGTAAAGATAAATATTTTTTAGTCTTAGGCTAAAGGCTTCAAGAATGGATTTATCAAGAGGAAAAGAGGAAATTTCAGAATGCCATTTCCAAAGCTTTTGAGCTTCTTCTTTTTTGGATTTTTGCAGATGGATTATAAAGCTATCCCAAGGGTTAGCAAAGAGCAGTTGCTCGGTATGTTTCTCGTTATTATTAAAAGTATTTTCTTTATGATTAACCACAAGAGCTCTTCCAAGCGAAAATGCCTCTATGTTGATCGGGCTTTTTTTGCCTAAGGTTTCCTGGATTGCCCATTCGATACTTTCTAAAGAAAAAGGAAGATAACCGGCCTGAAAAGCTACTCCAAATGCCATAAGGTTGGAATAAAGCTTGTTGTCAAAATATTCTTCAGAAAGTTGAGAAAAAGGGAATTTTAAGTAGCGCCGTTGATCAATCTTTGAAAGAATTTTGCTTTCTATTTCAGAAAAATTAAGGGTGTCTTTTCCGATTAAAGAACGGACGGTTTGAGTCAGTGTTTCATTGAGGATCAGGGCAGTTTTTTCAGGGTCACCAACCTTGTATCTTCCTCCTGGATCAATAATCCGGGCGGTTTCTAAGGGATCCAGGCCTAGAATTAAGTCTCCTTCACCATAGTTTCCGATTGGAGTTATAGGCAGATCCTCCTCTTTATTGGGTTTTTGATAGAAGACGATTTGAGAAACCACTGACCCATTACGAATAGCTAAACCATTTCGATCACAAAACTGCACACAAAACCCATCCCTGTGTGCTGCTCTAACGATAACTGCCGTCAAACTAGCAATTCCCATACCTCCAACACCAGCTATTAAAACTCTATAAGGCTTCTTCAATTCATCTTTTTGAGGGGGGATATCGATTTTTATGGGCTCTTCTTTAAAATGTGACCGGGGAGATGACCGAAAGACTGTTAGTTCTGCAAAAGCCGGGCAAGCCCCAACCCTTGCACAGGCTCCATCAGCAACACACCAGGATAGATCTGTAGCCATTTTTTTACCAAAATCGGTATCAATAAAGGTCAATCCAGGGCAGCCCGTAGACATAGTACATTCAAGACAGAATTCACAAACGTCGGGATTAATAAAAACGTATTTTTTTTGCGAAATGTATCCCTTTTGCCTTATTTCTTCTCTTTCTTTTTTTGTCTGTCGCCTTTGGGAAATTATTGCACATTCCTTTTCAGCAATAATGATCTTTACTCCCTCTTTAAGAATCGTCTGTTCCAAGATTATTTTGTACTGTTCTCTTTGTGAAGGATTGATTCGATATACGGGAAGCTTTGTTTTTTCAGTAATAGCGGCGATAATTTTATTGATATCCTGACAGGCTGTCTTATCCCCAAGAAGATCCTTATCCACTCCCGGCGTAGTTTGGTGTCCTGTCATCGCCGTAGTTCGGTTATCTAGGATGATATAAGTGATATCCTGTCCATTTTTGACAGAATTGGATATCGCAACTAGCCCAGAATGAAAAAAGGTGGAATCACCCATAAATACCACCTGTTTGTTCTTGATGAAAGGATCTATTCCTAGTCCTGTTCCTCCCCCAAGACCCATTCCACTATAGTTGTGCATAAGGCTTTGGTAAGGTTCGAACATCAACATTGTGTAACAGCCAGTATCTCCATGAAAAACCAGATCTATGGGGTCAGTTTTGTGATGGATTTTCATGTAGTGAGGATCTTTAAAGTTTTTTTGAATTTCAAGGAGTAGGGCTGCAGAATCCCTATGAGGACATCCAGGGCAGAAAGTGGGTGTCCTCAAAGGCAACTGGAAAGAGGGAGTTGGATTGTCATCCGAAAAACGATTGAATTGACACAGGCTTTTCCCACTAAGAGAAATCTTAGACAAAAGAGGATCTAAAATGTCTACTAGCAAAGAGGGATCAAGCCCTCCGGTTGAGGGTATGCCTCCTAGACCTAAAGGAAAACGTTTACCATAGATCTTTTTATGAACCCGTTCCTGGTTCAGAATGAGAACGATGGATTCTTCAAGGAAAGCTCTTCTTTCTTCTATGACGTAAAGTTCATCGACAGTTTGCGCAAATTGAACAATAACCTGGGGATTGAGAGGGTAGGTGAGACCAACTTTTAAAATGGGAATTTTCCCATAAACACCCAGATAATCGAGTGCTTGGGCTAGATAGCAAAAGGATAATCCTGAACAGACAAAACCGATTTTGGAATTTTGATCGGCAAAATAAGTTTTATCGAGTTGGAGTTCTTTGGCCTTTGACCAGAGTAGCTGGTATCGAAAGAGAAAATCTTTTTCTCTTTGTGAAGTCCTTGGAGGAAGAATCACTCTTTTTTCAAAGTCTATGGTTGAACTGTCCAGGGAAAATGCATTAAGAGAATGGTTAAGAGGGAAATGGTTTTTTTTAACCATGACTGTCCCCCCTCCGTCTGCTTGATTGGTTGTGACTAAATAGCCAATGAAAAGGTTAGAATACCGAGAAAGAATAAACCCCAAATTTACCCAGTCCTTGATTTCTTGTATAGTTGAGGGTTCCAAAATAGGCATGTGTAAATGTTTACAGAGAAAACGAGAATCGGCTGGAGTCTGGGTTGAGTCATTCCATGGGTCATCTCCAATAATAACGATTGCTCCTCCTTCAGGATGACTTCCACCTAAATTACCCAGTGCAAGGCCATCTGAAGCCACATGAAAGCCTACACTTTTCATTGCTGCAACAGCTCTTAAGCCTGCCATTTGAGAACCATTTAACATAGCCGCAGCCAAAGCTTCGTTATTCGCAAGAATAGCTTGAATGCCATGTTCTTTCAGAAGGCCAGAAATGGATTCGACAGTATCGAAAATTCCAGAGATGGGAGAGCCAGGGTAGCCGGTGATAAGATGAATTCCGCCATGAGTTTCAAGTAGGCCTTTTACGATCGCTTCATTACCCGTATAAACTTCTAAGCCTTCCTCTTTGAGAAATCTTGGATCAGCCGCTGCAATTACACTTTTAGTAGCCATGACTCTTTTCATTACTACTCTAATTTCTTTATAAAGTAAAACATTATAAAAAGGTTAGATTCAATAAAAAGGACTTGCCGATTTTCTTTCTCAAGTTAATATTTTGACTAGGGATCAAGCTAGACTCTGAAAAAGAGCTGGTTTGTGGATGAAGTATTTGAAAAATGAGTAAGTTAAGGACAACTTTCGAAACTTCTCCAATATTGAATTGAAAGAAAAAGACAAAAGGAGGCTTTTGAATATGAAGAGATTTCTTAAGGGATTAACCGTTTTCTTCTCTCTTGTTGTTTGTGGTTCGTTCTTTGCCACTCAGGGACATGGAAGAATGATTCAAACAACCCGAGGGGATATGGTCATTGTGGGAAAACAAGGGAATAATTATTTAGGAAAATCTGGAGAGTGTCCTTCCTGCAAAAAAGAGAAAAAACAAAAGAAAACGACTGAGTAGCATCGAGTTTTCTTTTGTTGGGAACATAGCCAAAGGATATTTATTCCTTTGGCTTTTTTTTTAAGCCTGTAGAGTCTTTGAATTTTTGAGGTTTCTATAGATAAACTTTTTATCTTCAGAAGGAGTTTCGGCCGGGTTTTCTTCTTGGATAATGCGCTCAATAATATGATGATGAGGAGAATAGATACAGGCTGGGTCTGTTGCCGCTGCATCAGAGGTAAGTAAGAAAGCTTGACAGCGACAACCTCCAAAATCGATCTCTTTTCGAGGACAGCTCTTACACGGTTCAGGAAGGAAATCGGTTCCTCGGAATTTGTTGAAGGCTTCAGAATTCCACCAGATATTTTCTAAACTGTCTGATCGAATATTTGGAAAAGAAAGAGAGCGAATGTCGCGTGCACTTTGACAGGGCAAAACGGTTCCATCGGCTGAAACAGTCATATAAATTTTCCCCCAGCCTTGCATGCAGGGTTTAGGAAAAGGACTATAGTAATCGGGAATTACAAAAAGGATTTCCATTTTTCCTTTGTATTTTTCTTTTGCCTTGGATGCTTCTTGAGATGCCTTTTCTATCTGTTGTTTGCTGGGAAGCAGCTTTTTCCTATTCAGCAGTGCCCAACCGTAGTACTGGGTATTGGCTAGTTCTAATCTATGGGCTCCCAAGCTTGCTGCAAAATCGATAATTTCAGCAATCCGATCAATATTATGCCTGTGAATGACCACGTTGATTCCCAGTGGAATTTCACTTTCAAGGATGAGTCGAGCAGCTTCTATTTTCTTTTCAAAGCTTTTTTTCACTCCAGAAATTTGGTCAGCTAAATCTGGCCTGCTGTCCTGGATACTGAGCTGTATACTGTCTAGACCTGCTTCTTTAATCTCTTTAAGAAGCTCTTTATGGATAAGGGTACCGCCCGTGCTCATGTTTGAGTAGAAACCAAGGTCATGAGCTGTACGAATTAAGGTCGTGATGTCTTTGCGCACTAAGGGCTCTCCACCGGAAAAATAGACTTGTAAAATACCCAGTTTTTGAGCTTCTCTTAAAACTCTTATCCATTGTTCGGTACTCAATTCGTTTTTAATCCATCCTGAATAGTGTGTGGAGTTGCTGCAATAAGGACACTGTAGAGGACAATGAAATGTAAGTTCGCAAAGCAAAGAAAAAGGTAAAAACCTTGATTTGGACATATAAGCCTCTCTAATGGATTTGTAAAAGACCCTTTTCATGAAGGGCTAATAAAAATTCCCATACATCTTTTTCCATCGCAACCCTATCTACAGAAAAATCTTTTTCCAGTTCGTTGATAATATCTGAAAGTTTTCTTTGACCATCGCATAGCTGCAAAATTCTGTAGGCGGTTTGATTCAAGAAGAGAAGACCTTCGGGGAAAAGCAGTACAGGCTTTCCTCTTGCTTCATCGAATTTAAGCCTAGTTTTAGGGGACAGTGCAGGAATTTTTTCAGAGTGCATAAAGAGGCCTAGGTACACGTATACCCAGTTGGTAATGCATATAGAGGGCATCGAGCATAGACCAGAGTAAATCACATTTGAACTGCAAGGCTTCAATTACCGATAGCTGCAGTTGTTGTGTTGTGCATTTTTCAAGGACAAGACCCAGGGTAAAACGGACATCCCGAGGGGCCTGTTCAACTCTCCTCTCAAAATACTTTAAACCCTTGGGATCGATCCAGGGATAATATTTAGGAAAAGCTGAAATCCGTATCCGATGGATCGTGGGAGCAAACAGCTCGGTCAGGGAAGAGGCCATAGCAATAAGCCAGGGCTGCTCTCTACAAAAATGAACATAAGCATCAACGGCGTATCGGACTCCAGGGAGTAAATAACGATGGGACAGCAGATCTTCCCTGCTTAAACCGACAGCTAAACCCAAATTAAGCCATCTTTCTATTCCACCAGGATCTTCTCCAAAGCCATCATGATCATGAATCCTAGAAATCCAGGCACGTCTCAGTTCTCTATCGGGACAATTGGAAAGAATAGCTGCATCTTTAATGGGGATCTGCGCTTGGTAGTAAAAACGGTTAGCTACCCATCCTTGTAACGCTTCTTTGGAGAGTTTCCCTTCATTCATAAGCAGATGGAAAGGATGCTTGTCATGATAGCTATTTGCTCCTATCTGTTTTAAAACTTCTTCGAATTGAGGAGCAGCAAGAGGAAGTTGTGAAACAAATGTTTCTTTGGGTACAAAAGAAGGGTAAACGGTCTGTGGAGAATAAAACACTGAGTTCATTTGTAGCATACAACTATAGCAAAAGCTTCATCCCATCGTAAGCAATTTCTACTCCAGATAAAGCCACGGCTTTTGCCTGTGCCGAATCAGGATCAATCATGGGATTAGTATTGTTGATATGAATGTAAATTTTTCTAGGTATTTTGAGGGATGAAAGCCAGTTTAAAGATCCATTTTCTCCACCTACAGGAACATGGCCCATTTGAGAGGCTTTCTTTTCTTTGATATTCCAAAGACAAAGTTCATTTTCAGACCAGAAAGTGCCATCAATAAAAACACATTCTGACTCCTGGATAAACTCTTCGAGCTGAGGGTTGATTTCAGGAAGTGCTGGACAATAAACTATTTTTTTTCCGGATTCCTCTTCTATACTCACAGCTATAACGTCATCGGGACGAGGTTCCCTTTGGGCATAAGGAGGGACTGATCGTCCTAAGTTTAAGGCATTAAATAAAAGAGAGCCGATTTTAAAGGGAAATGTGGCTTTTTTAATTTCAAGATATGAAGAAAGGATGCGTATCAAGGGATAAGAATTAGAAAGAAGGTCCCAACTCGATTCAGAACAAAGCAGTTCGATGTCTTTGCCTTCTCTTAATGAAAGTAATCCAGAGGCGTGGTCAATCTGGGCATCGGTTAGGACTACCGCTGAGAAGGGAGATGAACGAATTTCAATACCTGGAGGAGCCAATTCAGGCTCTCGAGAAAGTTGTGTCGGTAAATCAATGGATGCATTGAGAAGAACCCATTTTTCTCCTACCGCTCGGACAGCTATTGAAGACTGAGTTCTTCTCAAAGAGAAAGGCTCTTTTTTTTCTTTGATTTCTAATCTTGCTCGAACACAATTTGGACAAAGACAATTCCACTGAGGAATCCCTCCTCCTGCACCGGAACCAAGGACTAAGACTTCCATAAGAAGCAACAAGGGCAAAGGTTTGTTTGCCTTTGCCCTCAGCTGCAAACATTCGTTGACATCCGAAGATTAGCTCTCAGCAATAAATGCGTAAGCTGTAACTTCCATGCAGAGATTTAATTCTTCGAATACTGGTTTTTCCCAATTCATGTGTCCTCCTGTTTGTAAAATATATAATTTTTTTTAATCCTATTCAATTCCATATTTTTTTTAAAATTCAATTTTAAATTTTAACTTTTTTTGATTGAATATCTTAATGGGTTTTTCCAACACTCCAATCCCAGCTACATTTTCAAATGCAATTCAGATTGGTCATTAAAATCTATAAAAAGTTAGGTTTATTTCCAGCTTCTTTTTTCTTTAGATCCATTTGGAGTGTTTCTTTTTTTCTATTCTTTCTAGTTTTCTCTCTTTTTAGCTATGGCCAAGACTCTTCTTTAGGGTTCGTTAGTCATGAAGGAGGCATAACCCTCATCGATATAGCCAAGAATTTAAAACTTAAAGAGATAGTCTTGCCTGGGAGCTTCCTTCGGGGTATTGGTTTGAGTGCCGAGGGTAAGACTCTTTTTGTCGCCGATAAATCCAGTGGCTCTGTTTTGGTTGTAGACATCGATGAGGGTAAAATCATAAATACTATTGCTTTAGGGCAGAATCCTGAGTTTCTGAGAATCCATCCCCTTAAAAAAACACTTTTTGTCTCTTATGAACCAGACAAGAATCAGTCTGGGTCCAGTAATAGAGCAAAAATTGCCCAAATCGATATCCATAAAGAAAAGATCTTAAAAGAATTTTTGTCCGGAGAAGAAACCGAAGCCATAGAGTTTTCAGCAGATGGTACAAAGCTCCTTGTTTCCAATGAAGGAGAAAATACCATTGGAATTTACGATATTTCTTCAGGAAAGGAAATAAAACGGCAGAGTGTTCAGGCTATAGGCCTGAGACCTAGAGGGCTAAAAAGAGCTCCTTTTGGAGATATATATGCTGTAACTTTTGAAAACAGTAACAAAGTGGCCCTATTCGATAAAGATTTTTCTCTAATAAAAGAGGCTCCTACCGCTTCTGGACCTTATGGATTGGCCTTTGATCCTTCGGCCAAAAAATTACTTGTCCTAGCTTTCCGAGATCGAAAGCTGCAGGTCTTTGAGGTCCCAACCCTTAAACTTATTGCTGAAGCTCCTGTGGGTGAGAGGAGCTGGCATTTTACTTTTAGTCCTGATGGAAAAAAAATACTGGTAGCCAGTGGCCGATCCAATAAACTAATCGTTTTAGACGCAGTCAATTTTAAGGAACTGGCAACGATTGAAGGGATCAAAGCCCCATGGGGTATTGTTACTTTTCCACCGAGTTATGGAAGTTTAGATAATCCATAAAATATTTTAATGGAATAAATAAAAAAAATATTTTAATAATTTTTATTTTTGCATATTGATCTCTCGGGGAAAATTGGCTAATTAAATAAGTAATTAACAGATAAGTAAGTTAAAAAGTGTTTTGGTGATCAGGAAACAAGAGAAAAAATGTACTATTAAAAATTTTAACGAATTTGGGATTTTAGAAACGACTCATGATAATGAAAGAGATGGATCAGAAAATAGAAGATTTGTTGGCTTTTTATTCCACAAAACCTAATGGACTCATTCCTTTTTATCATAAGGTTCAAGAAGAGCTTGGATATATCCCTAAAGAATTTATTCCTCAGATCGCTTCTTCTTTTAATCTTTCACAAGCTGAAGTCTATGGAGTTCTGACTTTTTATGCCGATTTCAGAACACAACCTCCTGGAAAAAATATTCTAAGAATTTGCAGGGCTGAAGCTTGCCAGTCCAATGGTTGTCACAAACTCATAAAAAAAGCAAAAGAAGCTTTACGAATCGATTTTGGGCAAACATCGGCGGATGGGCAAGTTACTTTGCTGCCGACATTTTGTTTTGGTAATTGTGCTAACGGTCCTTCAGTTTCCCTTAACGGAAAACTGTATGGCCGGGTAGATGTGCAGAAAATGGAAAAACTTATTGCTTCAATTCAGCAATGCTATGCATAAGCTTTATATATCAAAAGACTATTCTTCAGTGGCTGTTGGGGCAGACGAAGTCGCGTTGGTTGTTGAAAAAGAGGCTTCATCAAGAAGCATTCCCCTAAGCATTATCCGTACGGGTTCCTATGGTCTTTATTGGCTTGAGCCTTTAGTTGAAGTGCAACTGGAGGGCACAAAAAGGGTTGCTTATGGCCCTGTTAAGCCAGAGGATGTAAGGCCCCTATTTGAATCAGGGTTCCTTAATGGTGGGGATCATCCCTTGTTCATCGGTGATGTCCAAGAGCATCCTTATTTAAAAAGACAGAAAAGACTCATTTTTGAACGCATGGGCCGTCTTGAGCCCCTTTCTTTAGATGCTTACGTTGAGATGGGCGGTTTTAGGGGTTTAAAAAATGCGCTAGAGTGGGGACAGAACCGAGTCATCGATGAAGTCACGAAGTCTGGGCTAAGAGGAAGGGGAGGGGCTGGGTTCCCTACAGGAATAAAATGGAAGACGACCTGGCTAGCGCCTTCTTCACAGAAATATATTGTTTGCAATGCGGATGAAGGGGATTCAGGAACCTTTTCTGACCGCATGGTGATGGAAGGCGATCCATTCCTTCTCATAGAAGGGATGATGATTGCAGGCTTCGCTGTTGGAGCCAATAAAGGATATATCTATTTGAGGTCTGAATATCCTCTAGCCTACGAGATACTCAACAAGGCCATTGATATTTGTAAGCAAAAGGGATATTTAGGGAGCAAGCTTTTCGGCACTTCCTTTAGTTTTGATCTAGAAGTCTATCTGGGCGCGGGAGCCTATATATGTGGGGAGGAAACAGCCCTTTTGGATAGTCTTGAAGGCAAAAGAGGCATGGTCAGGCCAAGACCCCCTTTACCTGCAGTAAAAGGACTATGGGGACAGCCTACGGTTATTAACAATGTAATCACGCTTGCTTCTGTGCCTTGGATTTTATCTTATGGCGGGGATGCCTATGCCCGTTTTGGAGTGAATCGTTCTAAGGGCACTCTGCCTGTACAGCTTTCGGGAAACCTGAAATATCCTGGACTTGTTGAAGTGCCTTTTGGGATTAGCCTTAAAGAGCTCATCTATGAGTTTGGAGGGGGAACTCGCACGGGCAAACCTTTGAAAGCTATTCAAATTGGTGGCCCCCTAGGTCCTTATCTACCGGAGTCTCTTTTAGACATTCCTTTGGATTATGAAGAATTAAGCAAAATAAAGGGTATTGTAGGGCATGGAGGCATTGTAGCCTTTGATGATTCCGTCAATTTGGCTCACATGGCTCATTATGCAATGGAGTTTTGTGCCGAGGAGTCCTGCGGAAAATGTACCCCTTGTCGGATTGGTTCTACACGGGGCATGGAGCTAATGGAAAAAATAATATGGGGAAAAGGGTCACGGAAGGATTTGGAACTCCTTTTTGAGCTGTGCGATACGATGATTAATGCATCGCTTTGTGGTTTAGGAGGAATGACTCCTTTTCCCGTATTAAGTGCTTTGAGGTATTTTCCAGAGGATTTTGGTTATAGTAAGCAAGATATTGTGGCTTTTGCTACTACGAACTAGAAGGAAGGAAAAAAAAGATAATTAAAGGAAAGTCTCTAATTAAAAAAGGAGAAAGGTTATGCTGACCGATAAACGCAATGATTTAGGAACTCCAGCAAGCTCAGCAGAAAGGAATTGGTATAGAAACGGCAAAAACAATGGCCGTGCCCAAGTTGAGCACAGTCGAGTTGATTTCAGCTCCAATGTCAAGTCAAAAACCGTTACTTTAACTATTGATGGGAATGAAGTCACTGTTCCAGAGGGCACTTCTTTATTGAGAGCTGCAGCATTAAATGGGATTATGATCCCAAAACTTTGCGCGACAGATAGCCTTGAACCTTTTGGATCCTGCCGGCTTTGCCTTGTAGAAATTGAAGGCAAAAGGGGCTACCCCGCTTCCTGTACAACATTGGCTGAGCAGGGTATGAAAGTAAAGACTTATTCACAGAGGCTGGCCAAGCTTCGTCGCAATGTCATGGAACTTTACATATCCGATCATCCTTTGGATTGTCTGATGTGTCCAGTGGATGGGGATTGCGAACTTCAAGATATGGCGGGAGCCGTAGGCTTAAGGGACGTACGTTATGGATTTTCAGGAAAAAACCATCTAAAAAGCGAAAAAGATAAAACAAATCCCTATTTCACCTTTGATCCAGCTAAATGTATTGTTTGTTTTCGATGTGTCCGGGCTTGCGATGAAATTCAGGGCACATTAGCTTTAACGGCTCGTCATAGAGGTTTTGATTCGATCATTACTCCCGGTCCTACGCATGAATTTCTTTCCTCAGAATGCGTATCTTGTGGGGCTTGTGTCATGGCTTGTCCAACCGCAGCGCTGATCGAGAATAAGGTTATTGAAAAGGGCTTACCCTTAAAAACGACAATTACAACCTGTGCTTATTGTGGAGTGGGTTGCTCATTTGAAGTTCAAACCCAAGGTCATGAAATTATAAGACTTGTCCCCAATAAGAACGGCCATGCTAATCATGGCCATTCTTGTGTAAAAGGGAGATTTGCTTGGACTTATGCATTAAGCCCCGAAAGGGCAACTAAGCCCTTAATGCGTAAAAGCATTGAGGAACCTTGGAAAGAAGTGAGCTGGGAAGAAGCCATAGCCTATGTTGCTTCTGAATTTAAACGAATAGCCGAAAAATATGGCCGGAATTCTATTGGAGCGGTCAGCTCATCTCGTTGTACAAACGAGGAAGATTTTCTTGTTCAAAAATTGGTCCGTGCTGTTTTCCGTAATAACAACATCGATACCTGTGCTCGAGTCTGTCATTCTCCTACCGGTTATGGACTTAAGGCTGCGTTTGGGACTTCAGCGGGCACAAATCCTTTTGATTCAATCCGGTTTGCTGATGTCATTTTCATCATTGGCGCTAATCCTACGGATGGTCATCCCGTCTTTGGTTCCCACATGAAACGGAGGTTGAGGGAAGGGGCTCGGCTCATTATAGCTGATCCAAGAAAAATCGATCTGGTCAAAACCCCTCACATTAAAGCGGATTATCATCTCCAACTTAAGCCGGGCACAAACGTTGCCTTGCTCAATGCCCTTGCTTACACGATTCTTGAAGAGGGACTGGAAAATCGAGCTTTTATAGAGCAGAAGTGTGACAAGATATCCTTTGGAAAGTGGATGGAGTTCATCCGTAGAGAGGAAAATTCCCCTGAAAGAGCTCAGGAAATAACAGGAGTAGATGCAGGGCTTATTAGAGCCGCTGCAAGGCTTTATGCCACAGGGGGCAATGCAGCGATCTACTATGGATTGGGTGTCACAGAACATTCCCAAGGGACAACGGCGGTATTGGCTATTGCTAATTTAGCGATGCTTACCGGAAACGTGGGCAAAGAAGGAGCTGGTGTTAATCCTCTTAGGGGTCAAAACAATGTCCAGGGATCCTGCGACATGGGCTCATTTCCACATGAATTTTCTGGCTACAGGCACGTTTCAGATTATCAAACAAGAGCCCTTTTTGAAGAAGCTTGGAATGTTCCCTTGGATCCTGAACCTGGTTTTAGGATCACCAACATGTTGACCGAAGCTGTCTATGGGAATTTTAAGGCCATCTACGTCCATGGAGAAGATCTTACTCAATCTGATCCAGATAGTAACCATGTCATTGAAGCCTTAAAATCGATGGAACTTGTCGTGCTCCATGACATTTTCCTGAACGAGATGTCTAAATATTGCCATGTGTTTCTGCCCGGATGTTCTTTCCTGGAAAAAGATGGCACTTTTACTAATGCTGAAAGAAGGATCCAGAGGGTAAGGCAGGTTTTACCTCCGGCATGTGGCAAACAGGAATGGGAGGTAATCCAAGAAATTGCTCAGGCAATGGGCTATCCCATGCATTACAATCATCCTTCAGAAATCATGGATGAAATTGCACGGCTTACTCCTACATTCCGAGGCGTAAGTTATGAAAAACTAGATAAACTGGGAAGTATACAGTGGCCATGCAATGAAGAGGCGATCGAAGGCACGCCCGTTATGCATAGGGAAAAATTCTTTAGAGGATTGGGTCAATTCCATATCACAGGTTATGTTCCTACACCTGAAAAACCGACACGCCGTTTCCCTCTTATTTTAACGACAGGTAGAATATTGCACCATTACAATGTAGGAACGCAGACACGAAGAACAGAGAATATCATATGGTTTAAGGAAGATGTACTTGAAATTCATCCTTCAGATGCCCAGGACAGAGGGATAAAAGATGGAGAACTTGTTGAAGTAACAAGTAGAAAAGGGAGTGGTTTTTTTAGGTGTAAAGTGACTGAAAGGGTGCAACCCGGTACGGTGTATGCGACATTTCATTTTCCAGAAAGTCGTGCGAATATCGTGACAACAGAAATATCGGATTGGGCAACCAACTGCCCTGAATATAAAGTAACCGCTGTGCAGGTTAGTGCTGTAGCTAAAGAAAAAGCAGTAAAAGAGGCTCTTTGTTAGGCAAGTAGGTACTAAGAGCGGCTATTTAAGATCTATTAAATTCTCTTAGGCTTATGAAAACGGTATACGAGGATCTCATCTTCATGGCCAACCAGATTGGAGATTTTTATAAAAATTATCCTTCAACTGAGGAAGCCATAGAAGGGATTGTCAGCCATTTTTGTCGATTTTGGTCACCCATCATGCGCCAAAGAATCATTAACTATGTCGAAGAAAATGGAGGAGAAGAGCTTTATCCTTTGGTTAGGGAGGCTGTGAAAAAACTCAAGGCCAGCAGCTGATGAGGATTTGCGAATATTTAACAATCATTTTTTCCTTCAAAGCTGCTGAAATCAACAGAAAATGGGTGAAAAGATCGGACTTGAAGCCTATTTGACAGATGATCCCGTTAAAGGAGCTCTTTTTTTTCTTGGAAAAAAAATATCTGTTAAAGATGAGAAGGGGATAGTTTCAGCAATTATTTTCGAAACGGAAGCCTATGGAGGAGCTGAGGATAGGGCTTGTCATGGATATGGGAATCGCATTACTCCAAGAAATAAGATCTTATTTCACCAGGGAGGTATCGCCTATGTTTATTTCTGTTATGGCATTCACTATCTTTTGAATTTTGTCCTTGGTCCTGAAGGCGTTCCTATGGCTGTGCTCATACGTGGGGTGTGGATTATCGAAGGAAAAGAGAGGGTTAGAGAGAGAAGAAAAGGAATATCTGAAAAACATTGGGCTGATGGGCCAGGAAAGGTTACGCAGGCTTTGGGCATCAAATCTTCGGATAATGGAATCTCCCTCGTAGGAGATCGCATCTGGGTAGAAAATACAGGAATAGTTGTTCCTCAGGTAGAAATTGAGAGAACAGCTCGAATTGGTGTCGATTATGCCGGAGAATGGGCTAAAAAGCCTTTTCGTTTCCTATGGAAAAAAGGAAAAGAAGAAATAGGTTCCTTAAAGCTATAAAATAGCAGTAAAGACAAGCATTAGAGTGCAAAAGTTAGCTTAGTATACAACCCCTAGACTTGATTCACAGGAAAGCGGCAGATATGTGCTCCATTTGCTAACTTTTATGGACTAATCGTTTCTTGGACATTCTGGATCCAGGATTAAACTCAATTATTCAGAAAAGATTCATTCCAGAATAGATTTGTATCATGATTTTGCCCCTCCCAAGCTTTTAATCAAAACCCTTGGAAGGGTTGGCAAATGAGTTTGGGAGGCAAATGGGTAATCAAAAAAGGGCCATAAAGTAAAGCAATAAGAGCAAAACAAAGCAATACCCAGTAGCTGATCTTATCAAAAATAAGCTGTGATCCCTTTAAAGATGGACCATGTATCAGTTGTGCAATAGGCATATCCGCCTGTCTTTCTTTTAATCCAAACAGAATAGTCATAATCATTACGAAGAAAAAAATCAGGAAACTCAAAAACATAAGACTTCCTCCAATGGCCGTTAAGGTTCCTGATATTTTCCAACCAGCAAGAGGTTCGTAGGGAATGAGTGCAAGAGCCGTGCGTCTAGGCATCCCTAGAACACCTCCACTCATTTGTCCAGATGAAAAAATAAGGACACCAAAAAAATAGATCCATGGCTGCCATCGTGCAACAGAACGGCCCCAGAGTTTTTTTCCTGTCAGATAGGGAACAAGCCAGTAAGCAATTCCTACAAGTGAAAGAGCCACAGCCGCTCCCACTGTTAAGTGGAAATGCCCAGGCAAAAAAGAAGTATTATGGAGCAATAAATCCATGTTGACACTCGCATGCATGATTCCAGTCATTCCTCCAGGAAGAAAGGCTAACCCAGCTAAAATTTGAGCACAAACCGAAGGATCCTTCCATGGTAACTGTTTGACCCATCCAAAAATCCCTTTTCCTCCTCGAGATAAGCCTCCCATTTCGAGGCTATAAACAACAGAAAAAGCTGTGACTAGGCTTGGAAAAGCAATACCAAACGTCAACACTGCAGCGGCCCATTTGTAGAACAACCCGATTCCTGGATCAGCATATTGATGATGGAAGCCAACAGGAACGAGGATTAAAAATGCTACAAATACACTGCGAACCATCAGATCACTGTATAATTTTGCTCCCACTTGCGCGGGTAAACAGAAATACCAGGAAACATAAACAGGTAAAAGCCAGAAATAGACTATTGGATGTCCTGTAAACCAAAATAAAGTCCTTGTGAGCGTGGCATCTGATCCTGGAAGAAGGTTTAAAGACCAAGGTAGCAACAAAAAGAGATCTTCAACTGCTGCCCCTATTGAAGAGATATCCCACATGATATAAGTCAAAATAGAAGCATAGGCAAGGAGAGGAATACGATCCGTGGGATGCTCCTTTTTCCACTTTCTTAAAGTAACAAGCTGTGCCAAAGAAATAGCCCATGTACTAATAACTAAAAAAGCTATTCCTACATAAAAACTCCAATGTGCCCTCATCGGGACATAAAAGGTGTAGAGAACTGCTGAGTTGCCAAAAAGTATGCCGTAAAAAGAAAGCCCTGTACCTACAATAAGGCTGAAAAGGCTTAAAAAAAGAAGAAATGGTGGCATTCTTAAACCCAAGCCACGAATAGTGGTCAGGGATAAAAACCCGTTTGAGGCTGCAAAGGGAAAAACAAAACCGTTGAGTACTCCATGCAAAGTCAATCCATGATAATAACTTTTTAAACCCGGAAAGAATTGATAGAGCCCTACACCCGCATAATTAAAAGCCTGGAGAAGCCCTAAAAATACCCCTAAAGCTAGAGAACCAAATCCAACTAGAATCATCCCCAAAATCAACTTTCGATCGATTTCACAAAGATCAAAATGTAATGGGTGTTGAACGACTGAATAAGCAGTGAGTGTTGTTTTCATCCTATTTAACTGTAATAGTTCCTGTCATTGCGTGGTGAAGCATCCCGCAGTATTCATTACAAATGATTCGATAGCTTCCAGCTTTTTTAAATTTATACTCGAAAACTGTGATTTCCCCAGGAATCAGCATGATGTTGACCGGGGTGGAAGCTATATAAAAGCCATGCTGCAAGTCCAGGGAGGTAGCCTTAATTCTTACCGTGGAATTTAAGGGAATTTCTATATCGGCTGGATTAAACGCCCAGGCTTGGCCAACGATGACAAGCTCATATTCTTTTTCTCCTCTTTTATAAAGGCCGGGATGATCAAAAGGAGGGGTTTGAAAGACGGATTGGACTAGTGATTCTCCAGGTTTGACAATAATTTTTCCTTTATCGGAAGGGATTCGAATCGATAAGACGAGCGTTGAATAGATGATGGCCATCATAAAAATGCCTAACATGACCGTCGCGATCCAAAGATAAATTCTTTCGAGCTTGTCCATTATTCATCCTCCAATAAGCATCCAATAAAAAAGAAACCAGAGCAGGATTCCTGCAGCCAAATACCCTAGTAAAAATACAAAAGTTCCTTTCGGCTTAGGAGGCTCTCCATTATTGTTTGTTTTCCTTTCCGCTAGCATTTTTCTTTCTTCTTAATAGTTTATTCGATTGCTTCTTATCTTTCTTTGATTTGGATCAAGAAGTCTTTTTTTTTATCTTTTGATATCCCCTTGTGTTTCCTCTATGTTTTAGCAGAAAGGAGGATAGAGACGTTAAGTTTTGAAAAGGAAAACTCGATTTTATTGCATGGGAGGAGCAGCTTTCGATTCGTTAAAAGCTAAAAGGTTTTTTCCCTACTTTTATGAGCAAAGAGAAGGAAGAGTTTTGTTTAACTGCTAGATCAGTTGTTATTGAAGGAGTCTTGAGACGTTGCCGTATATTTTCAGGTCTTTCTCTCGAGGAAATACAGAAACTTCTTCCCTGCACAAAATTGATTTATCTAGAAAAAGACCAGGTACTTTTTAGAGAAAGACAGCCCGTTCTAGGATTCTACATCATGATTTGCGGTTCAATCATGGTCTATAGGCTGACAGGAGAAGGAAAAGAACAACCCATTCATATTTTTTATCCTCCAGAATCTTTTGCAGAAGCTTGTCTTGTTGCAGACGGCTATCCTGCCGATGCAAAAGCTCTTTTACCGAGTCAAGTTTTATTGATTGCTAAAACAGAGCTTCAGAACCTGATCCGTTGTCGGCCTGAAATCGCCTTACGCATCATTGGTTTGATGAGCAATCACTTACGCAAACTCGTTGATAAACTAGATAGTCTTTCATGGAAAGATGCCGAGGTAAGGTTTATTCAATGGATTTTTAAACAGTCTCCAATTGATAATCCCCCTTCGACTTTCATCCCTCTTTTGATCCCCAAGAAAATCCTGGCCGCAGAGCTGGGTATAACTTCTGAAACTCTTTCTCGGATTCTTGCTAAACTGACCAATGAACAATTAATTCGGAGCGAACCTAAAAAAATTATCATTTTAGCAAAAGAGAAGCTCTTAAAGAAGTTGGAAGATCGGTTTGAGGAGGCTTCTCCGTTTAATTATCAATAATGAAGTCTCTTGCTCATTATTACTTTTAATTTTACAAACTCCATTCTTTATTTTTCTGCTCAATTTGGAATGTTTCTGATTGCTTAACGAATGTCTCTCAATATCGAAGCAGCTAGCTGTCTCCTTAAGAATATGAGCCAAAGATCGCCAACCTTTTTAGTGTGAAGCCGTTAAACTGATCTAGAACCGACTTTGGTTTTCTTTTTTTAAGTTGTCTAGCTATTTAGTAATACCTTCAGTGAAACCATGTGATTCAACAAAGTTTAGCGTAGAATACTCTTATGTAGGACTTTGGGAGTGAAAGTTGGCAAGAATTTTAATAGCAGTTGATTGGAAGAAGGAGTTCAAGAATAGGAGAGCCAAAGCCTCAAAGGTTCTCTAGAAAATAAAAATATACCCCATATTTAATCAATTTCTGCAAAAAACAGCATTTTATGTTGTTTTAGCTATTTTTTCATAAAAAAATAATAATAATTTTGATGATAAAAATAGAAGATGGCCGCAAAAGGAATGATTCCATTTCTCATGAGGATGATAAGAACTTGAGGCTATTTCTTAAGAGTTTTTTTAAAGAAGGATTTTTTCTTTTTTGAAATGAAAAAAATTTTACAGATCCTTCTCTTTTTGAGTAGCTGCCTCCATTTCAATATTTCTTTGAAAGCTATTTCCTTTGATGACTTTTTAGACTTTTTTGAGAAGGATAATAAGAATAATTACAATAAAGGTGTAATATCTGTTAAGGTATCGCTGAACAACCAAGCTCTTTATGTTTTAGAGGGCAATAAGGTTATTCTGGCCTCTCATGTCTGTACAGGAAAAAGGGATTCGACACCCACTGGATATTTCAAAGTTTTAGATAAACAGATGCACAAAAGATCATCTAGTTACGGATTTTGGGTTAAAGAGGGGAAGTACATTCCCTCGGATGTTTCAGGATGTCCGGGTCCAGGATGGAGATATGTAGGCTATCCGATGCCCTATGCCGTGGAGTTTTCTCCTGGTTATTATATTCATCAAGGCTATGTTTGGCCAGTACCAAGAAGCCATGGTTGTATCCGGCTGGAATGGAAAGAAGCAGAAAGGTTCTATAAGCTAGTCGATAGGGGAACTCCTATTTCGATCAAAAAAACACAACCCGAAGACAAAAAAGCAGGCAAAAGACTCAAGCAACCCAAAAGCTATAAAAAACCTGATCCCTCTCCTTCTCTTTTGGTATCAGAAAGAGCCTTTAATCCCTATTAACTGTTGCCCAGCCTTGAAAAGATGATCCCAATAGCAAAAATAATGAGGAAATGGCAAAGCTCTTGAGGAAGTCTAACAGGGTTGAATGTCCAGTTATAGTCTTATTATAAGCATATGCAAAACTGCTAAAGGAGTGGAAAAGCCGCTGCATTAGTATTATTCTTTCCAAGATCCGTATTATTTTCAAAGAAAATTACTTATTGGCCAATGTCTCTTCAGCAGGAAGGGGAATAGTTAATCCCTTGGTTTTGTTTTTCTTTGTATTTAAAAGATAAAATATTTGGGGTAAGATAATGAGGCTTGTGGTTAAACAAAAACTGATGGCAATAGTCATAACTAGCCCTAAGCTGTATAGTCCTTGATAGGAGCTTATTAGCAAGGAAGCAAAACCGATAACCGCCGTAAGTCCAGAAATCAGTATTGCTTTACCTGTACTTGTAGAAAACAGCTGGGCATTGCCATCCTCGCTAAATCTATCCACTGTATAGATCCCATAGGCGACTCCTGCTCCAATAGCCAAAGGTAAGGTAATGATATTAGCTGGGTTAAAAGGGATGCCAAAATATCCCATCCATCCCAAGGTCCATATTGCAGCCAGAACAAGGGGAAATAGGGCAAGAAGAGAATGCAAAAGATTTTGAAATCTCAAAACAATAAGGATCACAATGGCGACAAAAGCCCATTGAGCAGCTTCTGTGTAACTTTTTCTTAAAAGTTCTATATATTCGTAGTTTTGCACCGGTGTGCCTGTAACCTTGGGATCGACTTTACGAATGTCGTGAACAAATTGGACATCGGCTTTTCTTTCCCAAACGTTTTCTTTGGGAACAATCTCTATGAGGATTTTTCCATGGGGGGAAAGAAATCTTTCAAGAACTTCCTTAGGCAAGTCTTCAAGGATAACCCCTCTTGATGTATCCTGGGATCTTAACCAGAGAAGACCACTTTCCATTGTTCCAAAAATCTCAAACTGCGCCCTACTTAACCGTTTATTCAACTCCGCCTTGGGCAGTTTTTTCATCTGTTTCTGAATTCGGCTTAAGGCGGGAATAAGCTTCGAAAAAATATCTACTGCTTCTTTAGCTTGAGGGGCTATGGCTACAAATTTTTGTGCTGTTTTGTATCCTTCCTCAGATTTCTGGAGAAGGTCATCTATATCATTTTTTAGTCTTTCGGCGTTGACTTCCTTTTTAGAAGAATCTAGAGGGACATCTTTAAGCTTATCTACAATTTGTCTAACAATTTGTAATTTTTCTTCTTGGTGTTCAGGCAAAATGGTCGTGAGTGTTCTTACTTCAGCAACAGAGGGAAGGGCTTCAAAAGCTTTGGCCTTTTTTTTTGCTTCTTCTTCGTTATCGGCAACGGATAGTGCAGAGATCATTCCTCGAGAAGGTGAATTGAGTAGTTCCAGTTCCCATTGCACACAATCAAGATTTTGATTCTGCAGGTTCAACAGATTGTAATCAAATCCCACTTTAGGGATCATGAAAATGAAAAAGAGGCTAGCTGCTGTTGCCAAAACTAGCATTCCTCGAGGTGAAAAAAATAAAACTGTGTTAACCCATTTGGGGGCTGTCCATGTCGTCTTTATTGTAGATTGTCTAATTCTATCGAGTCCAATTTTTGAATCGATCCAAAAATATAGTGCGGGCAGCAAAGTTAAACTACTAAGGAGACAGAAAAGAATTCCAAAACCGGCCACGATACCAAATTCTTGTAGGCCGATAAAATCATTAAAACACATCGTGAAAAAGGCAATGGCCGTAGTGCATCCCCCTGTAAAAATTGCAGCACCGGTGTGTCGGGATGTGGTTTTTAAGGCTTCAAGAATGGTTTTTCCTCCTGAAATTTCTTCCTCATATCTACTCATGAACTGGATACCAAAATCGATACCCATTCCAATAACCATGGCTACGAAAGCTTCAGAAATGATATTCAGATGACCAATGGTGATCATTGGAAAAGCCAAGGCCCAACAAAGTGACATCGCTAGTACTACCAAACCAATGGCCGGACGTAGTATTTCACGATAACTGATAAAAAAGAGGATACTGACAAGGCTAAAAGCAAGAAGGGCTGAGTTTAAGCTATCCTTTGAACTTTCCTGGAGTTGGTCATCTTCAAGTACAGGTTCCCCGGTTAATCCGATGGAAAGGGAAGGATATTCCATGCCAATATCTGAGACAATTTCTCGAATCTTTTTTATTGTTTCAGTTCTTTTCTGCCCTTCGCTTGCTCCCTTTCCAGGAGAGGCCGTCACCAATACAAGCTTGCCATCTTCAAAGGAAAGAAATTCATGATCCTCCAAGATCGCTCGGATATCCTCTATCCTAAAATTTGACATCTCCTTATCCTGAAGTTTGAGGGAGGTCTTTTGCATTCTGACATGAGAAGTGGGGTTCTGCTCCAGTTGGTCAGCCAGTTGATTAAGGATGGCGACAAATTTATCGATAAAGGGGATAAACTCTTTCCAATTTTCGTGTTTACGGAGGTAAGATTCTTGAAACTTTGCATTCGCTTGGTTTAAGATGGTATTGAGATCTAGTTTTATTTCAGGTTCTTGCTTAAGGGTTTTTACATAGCCATCGATTTCTGATTCGATTTTTTTTAGGTCTTCAACCGGCAGATAAAGCAGAAGATGGGGTTCGAGTTTTGAAAGATCAAGTTTATCCCTTACATTTTGTACAAGCGGATAGAGTTTTCTCAACTTCTCTCCTACCTGTAGAGCTGCTTTTTTATTCTCATCCGGATCCGCTCCATGAATGACTACAACATAGTCTTCAGCAACTCCAAACTCTTTTCTGTATTCCAGATAATATTTATGGATAGGGGAATCTTTACGTATCAATGCATTGGTATCGTTAATGACTTTGAAACGGGTCGACAGGATCCATAAAGAGAATGCTGTTAGGACAAGGAAAAATAGAATAACAATCCGGCAATGAAGACAGGTTTTTTTTAAGACCCATGCCAAAAAGTTTTCTAAATTTTTTTTCATTGAGAATATCTTTTAGAGAGTTTTAATTATAAGACCCCTTTTTTCCAACTAAAAAGAATGGGCTTTAGATATTTCATAAATAAAATTAATAAATTCTATTTATAACTATTATAATTTTTATTGTTTTTGCAGAGCAAGAACAAAATTAAGAGTTTATTGAATGGGTCGTATTTAAAGTTTAAAAGGATTCTTGACACCTCAAAATTGACTTATTACAGATTTAATTGTTGCAACTAAGCTCAAGAAACATTTTAGACTCCAGTGTTCTGATTTTAAATCGGCTGTGGCAGGCAGTTAATTGGTGCACAGCAAGGAGAGCTTTTAATCTTCTTTATTGTGGTCATGCCTACGTTGTTCATAAAAACAAAGATGATTTTTATACTTTAGATTTTTTCGAATGGAAAGAACATTCTCAAGGATACAATGGGCATGATGTCGTTCATACGGTATCCTTTAAAATAAGAGTGCCCAAGGTTATCCTGCTTCTGTTTTTCGAAAAAGTGCCAATGAAGGAAGTTAAATTTACACGGCATAATGTTTTTGAAAGGGATGGTTATTTTTGCCAATATTGTGGAGAAAAATATGATACCGCTTATCTGAACTTAGATCATGTTATTCCGAAGGAGAGGGGAGGCAAAACCACATGGGAAAATGTCGTTTGTTCCTGTATTAGGTGTAACAGTAAAAAAGGCAACCGTACACCTCAAGAAGCGGGGATGAAACTTCTGAAAAAACCCAAAAAACCGAAGTGGCGTCCTTTATTTATTTCAGGAAAATTTCCTATCGACGAATCCTGGGAAAGGTTTTTAGATATTAATCGTTGGGAAGTCAATATTACGGAATAGGAACATTGTTTTATAAAACAAATTAATTAAATTGATCTTCTCCCTCTGGATCAGTAAAAGGCTGGCCTTCACCGATGGCCTAGACTTAGTCTTTAGTGGATAAATGCCTATGACTAGGGAAACATTTAGGGAGTAAAGAAATTTTTAATTTCGTCAAAATAAACTCGTCGAGGAGGCTCAAGGGTCGTCCTTCTATTGATCATTCGAATGGAAAAAGACTCGATCCATTGCCAGAACTCTTCAAGAACTGAAAAGGGAAAGGCCACTTCCTTAAGTGCGTACTTATAGCAAGCAAGCCATATTTCTCTTGCTTTTTCATCTATTGTAACTGAAAAATGGCGGGAACGCATTCTTGGTTCTCCTCGAGTAGAAGTATAGTAATCGGGTCCTCCACACATCTCCACTACGAAATCAGCCGAACGTTTGACCAATTTTTCCATGGCTTCTTTATCGGTTGGAAAAAGATAAAAAATCTGGCTTTTTAATAAATTTTCGTGATGTCTATGAACAAGTTCTCGAAGGAGCTTTTCGCCCGCAACTTCAAAAACTCTTCTCGAAGGAAATCTTACCTCTGGAAAAACGAAATCTACTCGTGGTTCACATACATGATCATTTCTGCGGTTAGAGCTAGCATTTTTGCTACAGCAGCAAGACCGATGGAATTCTTGAGTAAACATCTTTGTTTGGCTTTCAGAATGAGTTTTAATGTTATATAATAATGACACAATGCTACTTATAAAATCATTTTTCTATCCGTATTTGCCGAATTCTAGACTAAGGACTTTGTGAGAATAGGATAAGGAAAAGTGGGTACTTATTTTCAGTTATGATCTGCAACTACCCTATTTATCCTCCCTCGAAGGAAAAAGTAAAAATTTTTCTTTAAATCTAAAATTAGACAATCATCTTTTTTCTCTCTCTCAACCACCAATCCAAAAGCGTAGTCCAATCATCATGCCCATCACAACCCGAAGCAAAGCAAGAAAGAAAAAGAGGGCAAAGAGATAAAGAAGCTGTCGGATGATGTTTTTATCATTATCGTCTCCTTGAGGAGGCCATTTGGGATTTCCAACCATGAGTTTAAATTAATCCGAGAATCTCAAAATGGGAAATGAAAGTGAAAAAAAAATGTTTTGTTTATTTAGAATTTTGTTGAAAAGATTAGCTTTTAGGGAGAGAAGGTTACTTTGAATTTTTGAATTTTTATACGATATTTATTCATAGAATATTAGGGGGCGTTACCGGTGATCGATTCTCCGGTCAAGCTTGAAAACTGTGCAAGCCGAGGGCTCAGGTAGGTTGGCCTCGTAAAAAAACCTGCTAAAAACTTATAAATGCCAACGAAGAATTGGCTCTTGCTGCCTAAAAGAAAGCGGCAAGCGTTCTTTTCCACTTTTCCGGCGGAGTGGAAAAGGGCGTGTTCATTAGCCGGAGAGCATCGAAAAGTTTGAACCTTGTATTCGATGCTTAATTTAAAGGTTCACGTTGTGGAATTTTAGGTTCGCGGTTCCGCTTTTCCACGACGGTTAAAATGAAAAAACCGCTAAGCTTGTAGGACAATTTTTAAGCTTCCGAGAAGACGAGGGTTCGACTCCCTCCGCCTCCACCATTTCTATGTTTTTTTTGTTTTAAGTTCCTTGAAATCAAAACCCTTTTGTCCTTTTCACTTTGAGTAGTGTTTTTTCTTGAGTTGTACGTTGATCGAAAAAATTTGATGCCTCAAAAAGAGCATAAGCTATTTCTTGTAGCTGTTTTTTGCCTTTTGTTTACTGTCGCATAATAAATTGAGGAAGAAAAGTGCAGTTAGAGTCAAGATAAATCAATAAAGCCAACAAAAACATAAGCTACTCAATTTTGTTAGAGACATGGGTAGAGAGTTATGAAGTGGTAGAAGCTTAAATAGGTAATTCTCATAGACTTAGGCGGTCATTTCTTAGTTTTTTTGTTCTAAATTCTTTTTTGTGTACTTTTTCTGTTGGCTAGAGGAAGACCAGGAAGGACTGCGCGGATCAAGCGATGTCTAAACGAAGTTGTCTTAGGTTAGGAATGAGTTAAGGACAATGTTACAAACTTTTTGAACATAAATTCAAATCATTGCATGGCAATTTAAAATTGTAAGGATTTTGTCTATTATTCAGATTTCTCCAGCATAGGATGCAGACATAGAGATCAAGCATATCAGTCGAGGCAATTGACACTTTAGTCTAAGTGATAAGGATATAATGATCATGCAGATAGAGGAGGAGTTATAAACATTTTATAAAAGCTGGACTAGAGCAGATCGCCTCTTCTCTAATGTTGATAGAGCATCAGTAAGTAGATCGCCCGATCTATGGGATTGGTTCCTTTAGTGGCAGGAAAGAATTCCCCTATTTAGGCGAGGGGAGATAAGATTATTGCAAATGGACTTTCCCATTTCCTGGTATAATATTCCCAATCAAGTAGCCATCGATATGTTTAAGACACTGTTCTTTATATTCGGGTGCAATGACAAGGCAAAGCCCAATGCCCATGTTGAAAACAGTATATCTCTCTTCAATAGACAGAGAGCCAAGCTTTGTCAAAAAGCTAAATAGAGCAGGAATCGGCCATCTATTTGTATAGATAATAGCATCGACATCATGGGGAAGGATACGGGGTATATTTTCAAGGAAGCCTCCCCCCGTTATGTGGGCGATTCCTTTTATTGGGAGTAACCCTCTGAGAAGCTGTATCTCTTTAAGATAGCTTTTGTGGACTTCAAGAAGTTCTTCAGCAAGTGGTCGATTTAAGCCTTGAGGAATATCCCAGAGATCAAATCGATTTTGTTCAAAAAGAAGCTTTCTGACCAGAGAATAGCCATTTGTATGCAAACCCGAAGAAGGAAGCCCTATAATTAGATCATTAGCTCTGATCGTCTTTCCATCAATGATGTTTTCTTTATCTACTACCCCCACAATGGCTCCAACAAGATCAAAATCCTTTTCTTTATATAGACCAGGCATCTGAGCGGTTTCACCCCCCAAAAGAGCACATCCAGCCTTTTGACAAGCCTTAGCCATGCCTTGCAAAATTGGGAGAAAACGGGAGGAATCAAGTTTGCCACAACCAATGTAATCAAGGAAAAACAGAGGATCAGCTCCCAGCGAGCCGATATCGTTCACGCAATGATTGACAAGGTCTTCTCCAAGACTTTCCAGGCGGTTTGCCATCTGTCCCACAATGAGTTTTGTGCCCACTCCATCAATACTAGAAACAAGCACTGGATGTCGAAGATGAGGAAAAAAAGCTGAGAAAAGCCCACCAAAGCCACCAATATTTCCGATTACTTCAGGCCTCCTAGAAGGTGAGATAATTGAAGGGATCTTCGATTTAAAATCTTGGGCCGCGTTAATATCAACCCCTGCTTTGGAATAGAGATTCATAGAGTAAACAAGAAGATGATCATGAAAAGTTTTCTAAGAAAGAGCGTCGTTCGAGTATCAATTTGTCTAGATTGGGATCAAAATCTACGGGATAGTTACCCGTAAAACAAGCGGTGCAAAAATCTGTATGAGCTTCAGAACAAGCTTTTATCATGGCTTCATAGGAAAGATAACCGATCGAATCTGCTCCAAGATATTTACAAATATCTTCGGGAGCTAGCTGATTGGCTAAAAGACTTTTGGGGTTAGGAAAGTCTATACCGTAATGACAAGGGAAACGGTGAGGAGGGCAGCTTACTCTAATATGAACTTCTTTAGCTCCTGCTTCTCTAAGATTAACCACTCTGGCTCGAGCCGTAGTTCCTCTGACAATCGAATCATCCACGACAATAACCCTTTTGCCTTTTATGGCTTGCTGGATAAGATTAAGCTTTATACGGACACTAAAGTCTCGAATGAGCTGAGTGGGTTGAATAAATGTTCTTCCAATATAATGGTTGCGCACAAAGGCAGGGTAATAGGGGATGGCTGATTGTTCTGAGTAACCAAGAGCGGCATAATTACCCGAATCGGGGACTGGAACTACAATATCGGCATCAACGGGGTAAAGTTTTGCTAGTTCTCGGCCCATCTGTATACGGGCTTTACTGACATTAAGACCTGAGATATTGCTATCAGGTCGGGCGAAATAAACATATTCGAAAATACAGAAGGCTTTTCTATGCTCAGCTTCGTTTAAAGAATAAGAGTGAAGCCCATCTTCTCCGATAGATATAATTTCCCCAGGCTCGATATCTCTTAGGTATTCGGCATGTATGAGATCAAAAGCACAAGTTTCACTGGATATCACATAACCGTTTTCGATTTTTCCAAGGCAAAGGGGACGAAACCCAAAAGGATCTCGAGCAGCCATTATGCCTTTGCGAGTTAAAAGGACACAGGAAAAAGCTCCTTTGACTTTTTTAAGTGCATTGATAAAGCTACCTAGAATATCTTCTTTTGTGGGTTGAGCCATGAGGTGCAGTATCACCTCTGAATCTGATGTCGTTTGAAAAATAGAACCCTTGTTTTCGAGTTCCCTTCGAATTGAAGCTGCGTTGACTATATTGCCGTTATGAGCCAATGCAAGATCGCCTTTTGAACAGGAAACAACAATGGGTTGAGCATTAAGAAGCGTGCTCGAACCGGTGGTTGAATAGCGAACATGACCAATAGACATGGTCCCTTGGAGAGAAGATAAAGTATGCGTATCGAAGACTTGAGAGACTAGCCCCATCCCACGAAAAACTTCAAAATGAAGCTTCAGGGGGTTAAAACTTGCGATACCTGCACTTTCTTGTCCTCTATGTTGCAAGGCATATAAACCATAGTAGGTTAGTTCTGCCGCATTGGTATGACCATATACGGCAAAGACTCCACATTCTTCTCTAGGTCTAGCATTTTTCACTTTATGAAGGATTTTATCCGCCGATAAGTTCAATTTTTTTACTATTAGGATTTGATATTAAAATCTTTTTAGCTTCAAGATAATCATTCTTTATAATTTTTTATGATACAAACCATGACTCTAGATGAAATTATAAAAAGAATATTTTCTCTTCCTACCGTTCCCTTGCATGAAAAACTCATTGCTAAAGAAATATATTCTATTTTATCGGATTATCCGCAATCTAAAATCGAGGTGGATGAATATTCTAATCTTCTTGTAGGAGTTGATTCGACTATCAACGAGGAACAAAGTCCTTTGCTTCTTTTTACCGCCCATATGGATCATCCAGGGTTTTATGTCGATGGAAGAGGTCAGGTTTTTTTTCTTGGAGGAATTGATGAATCCTACCTAAAGGGTGCCCCTTTAATCTTTTTTAGGGAAGATAATGGACAACCGGTATGTGAAAGTTTTGTGATTGATTTCAAAATAGAGGGGAAAAACAAAAAGCTAAAATGCGATCCTCCTCCGCCGCCTTATTCGATTGGAATGTTCAATCTTTCTCCTTTTGAGACAAAAAATGGGTATTTTTTTAGTCGAGCGTGTGACGATCTCATTGGGGTCTGTACATTGCTCTACATGCTTATTCAAGTTGTCTCTAACAAAATTAAGACGAAGATAGCTGTACTCTTTTCACGTGCTGAAGAAGTTGGATTTTGGGGAACTCTCGCATTTCTTCAGAAGGGGTTATTAAATCCCCAAAATACCGTTATGATTTCCATAGAGGCCAGCAAAGCTCAAGGTTTTTGTTCTCTCAATGAGGGTCCTGTATTAAGAATCGGTGATAAAACAAGGCTTTTTGATTCTAATGTCGTTTCATGGCTCGAAAAGGCCATGGAGGATTATAAAAGAATACAGCCAGAGTTTGTTTATCAGAAAAAGTTTATGGGTGGAGGAACTTGCGAGACTACCCCATTCATAGAATTCAGCTATCCGGCTGCTGCTCTTTGTCTAGCTTTGGAAAACTATCATAATATGGGTAAGGACAACCATGTAACTATGGAGTCGGTTTCAATCAATGATTGGAAGTGGCTTTGTTCTTTTTTGGAATGGCTTGTAGAATACCCAAGAGATCTTTATACTCTTGCTTTAAAAAGAAAGGAAAGGCTGCTTGATCTTCAACAGGAAGCTGTTGTTAAATTAAAGGACAATCCTCTCTTTTAAGCTTGAGATTTATATCTAAAAAGAATACTTCCCCATGTTATACCTGCGCCAAAAGAAACAAGAAGGACAACATCCCCATCTTTAATTCTTTTGGAGGTTATGGCTTCATGAAAAGCGATGGGAATACAGGCTGAAGAAGTATTGCCATATTTTTCCATGTTTACAAAAAATTTTTCAGCAGGTATATGTAGCCTTTCAGACAATGCTTCGATAATTCGTAAGTTAGCTTGATGGGGAATAATACAGCTGAGTTGATCGGCAGAAACGCCAGCTTTTTCTAGGCATCTTTTTAAGGATTTTTCCATGGAATCGATCGCCAGTTTAAAGACTTTTTTACCAACCATATGGATAAAATGAAGCTTATGGTTAATGTTTTGAGAAGTGAGAGGAAGTCTAGAGCCTCCAGCAGGAATGAAGAGAATTTGCCAATGAGAGCCGTCCGCTCCAATGTCAAAAGAAAGCTGGCAATCCTTATTTTTATTATTTGAGATAATGAGAGCACCCGCACCATCCCCAAATAAAACACAAGTATTTCTATCTTCCCAGTTTACAATGGATGAAAGCTTTTCAGCTCCAACTAAAAGGATGTTTCTTGCGTTTCCAGATGCAATAAATTGGGAAGCGAGTACAAAACCATAGATGAACCCAGAACAGGCTGCTTGAATATCAAATGCGGGGATGGTCCGTGCACCGATCTTATGCTGAATATGACATGCAGTGGAAGGAAAGATAGTGTCGGGAGTTGTTGTTGCCACAATAATAAGATCTAAATCTTCAGCACTTAGCCCAGCATTTTGTAAAGCCATTATGGCAGCCATAGATCCCATTTCAGATGGGGTTTCTTTCTCGCCAGCAATTCTTCTTTCTTTAATCCCTGTTCTTTCCGTGATCCATTGATCAGTTGTATTAACCATCTTTTCCAGATCGTAATTGGTTAACACCCTGGAAGGTAAGTAGATTCCACTGCCCGCAATGGTTACTTCAGGCAATAGGCAAAGAGGAGGTTTTTTGGTCTTCGACAAGTTCATGATGGGCTTTTATTTCTTCGATAATGATATGATTAACTTTTTGAATCAGAGCTTCTCGGGCAACTTTTATCGCGTTGCAGATTGCTTTAGGGGTCGAAGAACCGTGAGCAATTATACAGGTTCCTCGAATACCCAAAAGAAGGGCACCTCCATATTCTTCATAATTGGTTTTTTTCTTCACAGAATCAAAAGCTCCTTTAGCCAAAAGAGCACCAAGAATACGAATAGGATTTTTTGTAAATTCTCTTTTAAGCCAGCGCACAACGGCTGTAGCTACACTTTCTGAAGTCTTTAAGACTACATTTCCTACAAATCCATCACAGACCACAACATCAACCGGGTTTTCAAAAAGATCTCTTCCCTCGATATTCCCTACAAAATTTAAATGGGTTTTTGACAAGAGCTTGAAAGCTCCTCTTGTTAATTCATTCCCTTTGATATTTTCTGTCCCTATGCTTAACAGTCCAACCCGTGGATTGGATACCCCAAGGATCTTTTTTGAATAGATACTTCCCATTATGGCAAAATCTAGTAGATTTTCAGGCGTAGAATCGATGATTGCCCCAGAGTCTATCAATATAAAAGGGTTCTTTTCAGTAGGGATTACACTGGCGATGCCAGCCCTGGAGATCCCTGGTAATGTTTTTAAAAATATGGTCGATGCAGCGACCACTGCTCCCGTGTTACCCGCTGAGACAATAGCTTCAGCCTTTCCATTTTTTACTAGCTCAACACATCGGCTAATTGAAGAATCCTTTTTATGTCTAACACTGTCAATTGCAGGATCCTCCATGCTAATAACTTGAGAGGCATGAAGAAATTCCACACGCTGTTCAACAGCGCTCCCTTCTTTTTTATAAAAAATATCTTTTATGATTGGCTCATTACCGACAAGTATAAGTTCTATATCTGGAAAACATTTAAGGGCATTGATCGCTCCTATTATAGGAGTGTCAGGAGCAAAATCTCCGCCCATGGCATCAAGAGCGATCTTCATGGGGGATACCTCTAAGCATAAGCATTAGGGTTTTTCAGCCGACTTTAAAGTTATGACTTGCCGGTCCTTATACATACCCGTTGTTGGATCTACACGGTGGGACATTATCCAGTTAGCTGTTTTTTTATTTTTTACAAGTGCTGGAGGTACCCACCGATTAGCCGATTTTCGTGATCTTTTTCTTGATTTTGAACTGATTCTTTTGGGTACACCCATAGTATTTCCTATTGTTTAAATTTTAATGATTACTATTCATTAAGGGTTTCTTTTATTTTTTGAAAATGAAATAGTCTATCTTTTTTTAATTTTTTCAAGTACTTTCCATATCCCTTCACCATGAAGGGACTTTTCTTCCTCAGGTTCTTTGAAAAGATCTTTTCCAAAACAACCATTGGTCACATCTGGTCCACAAAATCCAATCATGGGCAAAGCAAGTAAAATATCTTCTCTAATCCTATCCGATAAATCGATCTCTTCAGGTATTGGGTGATTCAATTGAAATTTAAAATGAGGGACTTCAATGGGATATTCGAACCAATTACAACATCTTCCGCATTGAATGAAAATAGATGTCTTTAAGCTTCCATAAACATAGACAGCTTGCTCGTCTTTATAGGCGACTAGATGAATATGGATAGGGGAAGATTCCTTTATATGGGGTTCTTTTAAATCAAGAATCGAAGAGGGGATATTGCTATCGACAACCAATGTTTCCTCTGCAAGAGTAGATGTGAGGATTTTCATAAGTTTAAAAGAAAATTAAATTTCTATGGAATACCAAGAATAAATTCGTGTAAACTATTTCAATATAAGGTTTATAAAAGATCTAATAATAATTGATCAATTAAGATAAATAAAATATGATAAAATTGTCATTTCAAGTATGAAATGCATCAAATGTGGAAATATGGAGGATAAGGTTATTGACTCCAGACCAATAAAAGAAGGAAAATCTATTCGTAGACGCAGGGAATGTTTGCATTGTGGATATCGGTTTACCACCTATGAAGAGATCCAGGAAATTGAGCTTTTTGTCCAAAAAAGAAATGGATCAATAGAGCAATTTGATAGGACAAAATTGATGATTGGTATTCAAAAGGCTTTAGAAAAAAGACCTTTTAGCCAGTCTCAGATCGAAGATTTAGTTGATCAAATTATTGAAGAATGCAGCATGGAAAAATCACCCATTATTCCTTCTTATGTGATTGGGACAAAAGTCATGAACAAACTGAAACAGATAGATGAGGTGGCTTTTATTCGTTTTGCCTCCGTTTATTGCAAGTTTCATGATGCTAAAGATTTTATGAATGTTATATGTGAACTAAAAATGAACGAAAGTCCTTCAAAACCATATTCCTTGCTTGCTCAAGCCTCATCACAATAAGACAAAAGCCTATGGCCTCTTTGTTTAGTCAGATTATTTCGCGAAAAATTCCTGCTGATATCATCTATGAGGATGAACATTGTGTCGCTTTTCGCGACATTCATCCTGTAGCCAAGATCCACATTTTGATTGTTCCTCGAAAGGAAATTCCACGACTCGGAGAAGCAACACAAGCCGATACGTCTCTTTTAGGACATTTGCTTCTGGTCGTAAATAAGATTGCACGTCAGCTAGGAATTTTTGATTCGGGTTACAGAATCATCATCAACAACGGTCCGGATGCCGGCGAAAGCATTGCTCATCTCCATTTACATTTGTTAGGAGGAGAACCCTTGGGATGGGGTCATGGAGGCATGGGGGATGATAAAATAGGCTAGAATAGTTCAAAAAGAATAATGGAGGAGGGCATGTGCCTGTTGATGTTAACTTCTTGAATGGATAATATAATAAAATACAATTTTAACGTTTTTATTTATAAATTTTAGAAAAAGGAGAGTATAACCGTGCAGCATGAAGAAGTATTTCAGACTCCTGAAACATCTGAAGAATTTCAGTTAAGCTTTTTTGCAGATATTAAAAAGGGGTTTTCTCAAATATTCTCAGACCCTTGGTGGTGGATAAAAGTTTTAATAGGTGGCTTTCTCCTCATTAATCCTTTTTTATTAGCGCTGATCCCTAAAATAGGCTCATCATATGGTGGAGGAAAACTGCCCAGTGCTTTCTTGGGACTCCTCATTATTAATGTATGCACTTTCTGGTTTCCTCTTGGGTTTACTTTCGAGGTCTTGAGAAGGGCCAAAAATGGTAAACCAAAACAACTTCCAGAATGGAATCTTTCTCTATTTTGGAACTATGCTAGGGAAGGCGCAGCTAAGCTGACGATCGCTTTGACCACTCTTATATTTCCGGCAATTCTATGGATGGGCATTGTTTATTACATTTTTATCCAGCTTTTAGGGTTACCCATTGCTTTACTGTCCCTATTTGTTCCTCCCATCTTATGGTTTGTAATTCCTTTTTGTGGTGTGGCTTGTTGTCGATGGCTTGATGGAGTTAATGTTTTTGATTGTGCTTTAAATTATTCTGAAAACTTCAAACTCTTTTCTTTAGCCAAGGCAGATTATTTAATTGCTTCCGCTTTCCTCCTTGGAGTAAACGCCCTTACGATGGCCTTTTATTATACGATTCCCTTTGGAGCATTCTTTGGTCTTTGTCTGGTAGATACTTGGTTTGGGCCTATTTATACAAAAACTGTAAAAAAAATAAATTGACTTCTTTATCTTTAGTTAATTCTCAAAACTAATTTTTAATCCCCTTGATTCTGTTTCTAAATTTTTTAAGGAATGCAAAACACAGCCGTCATAGCCGATTCGATTTATTTGGATCATCAATCTGCCGCCCCTGTTTTTACAGAAGCCTTTGAAATTTTAAAGCAATATTCTGTTGAACCTTTTTCTCCTACAAGCCTTCATCAACGAGGCATCATTTCTAAAAAAGTATTACAGCCAGCCCTAGAAATGATTGCTGCTTTTTTGGGGTGTGAGGAAAGCGAGTTGGTCTTTACGGGAGGGATTTGGGAAGCTGTTGTTCTTGGAATAGAGGGATTTTGGAGAAAAAACGCATTCAAAAATAAGCATATTTTAACAACTCCAATTGAACAAAAACCACTTTTGCTCCTTTTAGAGAGGCTCAAAAGAGAAGGGGCTCTTGTTAGCTATCTGCCCGTAGACAAAGAAGGATTCATCGATCCTCTATCTATTGAACAATTAGCTACTGATCAAACTGTTCTGTGTTGTGTACAGTGGGTTAACCCTGAAATAGGTACTGTGCAAAATCTAGAGGCAATTGCTCATGTTTGCTTGAATAAGGGTATAACTTTATTTTGTGATGGTGCTTATGCGGGTGGTTGGATCCCTATTGATTTAAAACGACACCCTGTTTCTTTTCTCGCTATAAATCCCAATCAGTTTAATGGTCCAAAAGGCATAGGGATACTTTATGTTAAGAAGGGTATTAAAATAGAGCCGATCATTCCGGGTTTAAGTGGAGATTTTGGTTTTTGGGGGGGAACTGAAAACATTGCCGCAGTTTTGGCTACGGCAAAGGCTGCGGAAATCACTTCTCAAATATTTAAAGAAAAAGTAGAAAAAATCGGAGAGTTGCAGAAATATCTCTGGAATAACCTGCAAAGCTATATTCCTCTTATCGCCCTCAATGGGCCCAAATTAGGTCCCAATCGGTCTGTTCAAAATTTGAATATAAGTCCCGAATATATTGGTGGAGAGTCACAAGTATTGAGTTGTGGTCTAAAAGGGGTTATGATCTCCAGTGGGCCCAGTTGTGTGGAGAGAAATTTAAGAATTTCTCATGTTTTCAAAGCTCTAGGATTAGGATACAACAGGGCTATGTCGAGTATAAGAATAAGCTTAGGAACCACGACAACAAAAGAGGAAATAGAAAGGTTTATAAAAATTTATAGCGAGGTAGTCTCTAAACTCAGAGAGATGTCTATAGGGTGGAAAAAATTTCTTTCTACAAAAAAGGATCAATGAAGAAGGAGTTTTTGTATATTTATGAGATATCAAAAGGCAAACTTTTGGGGGCTTGGAACAATTTCAAGGGTTGGAAAAGTTCTATAAAAATGAGTTTGCCTCTAATATGGCTTCTTTGTATCCTCATCGCTTTTCAGTTTGATATGCAATTTTACAGTTTTTTTTTAATAAAAGATGGGAAATTTTTACATATTTTAGCAGAAAAAATAAGTTATTGGGGAGACTTTCCCCAAGGCACAATCCCTTTATCCATAGGAATTTATTTAATAGGATTACTGTTTAAAAAAAATAGAATAAAGGAAGCAGCCGTAGGATGCTTTTTTTCTGCCTTAATTGCAGGATTCCTTGTGGATATAGCTAGAGATACACTCGGCCGTCCACGACCCTCTGCTGATGTCAAGGAAACCCTAAAACAGTTAGGTTATATCCCTACGCCTATTGTGAATTTCCATAGAATACATCAAGGAGGTTCTTTTGTGGATGGTTTTTATGGAATGCACAATTTAAGCATGTTTCATGGTTTTCCTTCTGGACATGCAGCCACTTCTATGGCAACGGCCTCTAGTTTTTTGCGTAGTTTACCTTCTCTTTGCTATATATTGCTTTTTGGTGCCCTTTTAGTTTGTTGGTCAAGAATGGCATTAGGGAGGCACTATTTTTCGGATGTCATAGCTGGAGGGCTATTTGGGTTTTTTATAGGTTTTATTTTTAGTGGATCTGAAAATCAGGGTTTGCTCGGTTTTTTACAAAAACCGGAACAAAAGATAAATAAAATAACAAATATTTTATAAAAGGTATAAAAATAGGGGATAAAAAGCTAAATTGGTCAATTGGAAATTGGATTTTTTAATTTTCATGATTTAATTAAAATATTTAATCAACAATTTAATTAATAGGACTGGACAGCTAGTTTTTCATAAAAAGGAACCTATTTTATTTTTTATTTTCTGGGTGAAAGGATTAGAAATAGCCTCATAATAGTAGTACCAAATCTGCTCAAAGGTCTTTTTCCAGCTGTATTTTTGATGGATCTTTAAAGCAAGATTTCTTCCTAATTTTTTCAAGTCCAGGGATCTGGCTTTATCCACAGCTTCTGCTAAAGCACGGAAATCTTTGCGGTCAGCCCAATATTCCGCAAACTCTTCTTCTGTCAAAGACTCCATGTGCGTTCCTCGAAAACCTATGACGGGGCATCCGCAGGCTTGGCTTTCGATAGTCACCAGTCCAAAAGTTTCAACTATTCCAGGGTGAATGAAAAGATCTGCAGACCTGTAAAAATCAGCTAAATCCTTTTTTGAATCGATTTGAGAAATCCAGGAAATTCGAGAGACATTCTTCTTTAGCTTAAGTACATCCTTTCTTAACGGTCCATCACCAATAATCAATAACCAGTAATCTTTTTTGGGGGAATGATCTAGAAGGTAAAGAAATGTTTCAAGAAGAAGGTTGATATTTTTTTCTCTAGCTAGCCTACCCACGTAAAGCAGCAAAAAAGCATCATCTGGAATTCCTAATTTAAGTCTACAAATTTGGTTATTGGGTGGTCCAGGGGCAAAGGTTTTGATATCAACACCTAGGGGAACATGAACCCCATTATTTACTCCCCATTTTCTTAGCAGTTTCAGAAGGGAAAGCGTAGGAACAAAAGTGAGATCAAATTGGCTATAAATTTCTTCGGCATACCACCGAGAGAGGGAAAAGAAGGCTTTTTCCAGAAATGAATTTTTCCACCCAAAATAGGTACGTACATAGGCATCTGGAAAATGAGAATGATAATATCCGACAACGGGAACTTTTAGTTTTTTAGCAGCCCATGAAGCTAACCAAGCGGATTGGTAAGGATCGCCTGCTTCTATGATGTCTGCCTTTAAATCGATCAAAAGATCAATTGCTTCTGAAAGGTTTAGTAATACACGGTGCTGCGAATACTGGCTAATAAAAGGAGAACGAATGCTATATATATGGATAGGGGGGGTGTGAAATGAACAGGTTTTTTTCCCTGGTATAATGAGAAAATGTTCATCTTCTCCCTTTTGACGAATAAACTCCTGTTTTTCGTCAATATACCTTTTAACTCCTCCGCTAGGAGCATAAAACTGAGTTATATCGCAAATTCTTATTCCCATTAGATTGATAATGGAAAGCTCTTAATGTTTTCATTTTTTAGGCATATCTTTCATGGATAACAACTTTAAAAAAAGATTTTTATTTAATTTAACCTTAAATTTTTTTTCTTTCTCGTTTTGTTTATATCCTGAATGAAAAGTTTTCTGTATTGGATAAATTCAGGATTCCCAGGATAAACTCAGTGATGGAGAAGCTCAAAATTGTCAAAAAATAGATGAAAAGAGACAAAAAATCCTTAAATCTGAATTATTATCACTGAACAGTGAAAAAATGATAAAAAGGGACGATTTCCGTAAGCCCCATTTTTGACTAATCAAAAAGATATTTGGAAAAGGCTTTTTTATTTACCCCATTTCGTTCTAAACCATTTTTAGGGGGAAAGAAAGGATGTAAATCCTTATTTTAACCGTGAAGAGTTTAGGAGATAATCTCAAAGACTTGTCCTGAAGATAATACTATTGGATCCTTTTAAAATTCAAATTTAGTTTAAAAATTTGAAAAAACTTTGGGCCCTCATACCCTAGAAGAATCATGACAGATAAAGATCCTCTTGAGATAAGGGCCCAGTTCTTTTTAATTTTCTTTTATATGTCGAAGTACATGTAAAACTCAAGAGGGTGAGGCCTAATCCTTAGCATGTCGTAATCCTTTTTCCGGAGAGAAAGTAGGGTATCGATAGCTTCTTTGGTAAAGACATCTCCTTTCATAAGAAACTCATGATCTTTTTCTAAGGCCTCAATAGCTCCTCCAAGAGAATCAGGAACCTTGGGAATATTTTTTAGCTCTTCAGGAGGCAGTTCATAAATATTTTTCTCCATAGGTTCTCCAGGATCTATCCGATTTTGAATGCCATCTATGCCCGCCATGAGCATTGCCGCACAGGCCAGATAGGGATTCGCAGAAGGATCGGGAGTACGGAATTCTATTCTTTTTGTTTTTGGATTTGCTGAATAAGTGGGAATTCGAATAGCCGCACTTCTGTTCCTTGCTGAATAGGCCAGATTAACAGGGGCCTCAAATCCAGGTACAAGTCTTTTAAAACTGTTTGTCGTGGGATTAGTAATCGCGGTGAGAGCCGAAGCATGCTTTATAATTCCCCCTATGTAATAGAGTGCTAGTTCACTCAGTCCAGCATATCGATTTCCAGCAAAAAGAGGCTTACCTTCCTTCCAAAGAGACTGATGGGTATGCATGCCCGAGCCATTATCACCAAAGATAGGCTTGGGCATAAATGTCACCGTTTTTCCATATTTTTTTGCCGTGTTTTTGATGACATATTTGTACATCATCATGTCATCTCCAATGTGAAGCAGGGTGTTGTAAAGGATATCGATTTCAGCTTGACCTGCAGTAGCAACTTCGTGGTGCTGTCTTTCCACTTTAACCCCCATCGATTCAAGGGTTAAAACCATTTGGTCTCTTAAATCTTGTAATGTATCTGCGGGGGGAACAGGAAAGTATCCCTCTTTATGACGGATTTTATAACCGAAATTCTGTCCTTCTTCTTTTCCACTGTTCCAAATGCCTTCAATGGAATCGACTTCATAGTAGGCGAAGTTTGCTTGGTTGTCATAACGCACACTATCGAGGATAAAAAACTCAGCTTCCGGTCCAAAATAAGCCGTATCGGCAATTCCTGTGCTTTTCAGGTAAGCCTCGGCTCTCAATGCGATGCTTCGTGGATCTTTGGGATAAGTTTGAAGAGTAATAGGATCATAAATAGAACAGATGAGGCTTAAGGTGGGTTCCGCAATAAAAGGATCAATGAATGCGGTGTAAGGATCAGGCATTACAAGCATGTCTGATTCCTGAATGCCTTGCCATCCACGAATCGAAGATCCATCGAACCCAATCCCTTCAGAAAAAGATTCAGGAGTTAATAGATCTATCCCTATAGTAAAGTGTTGCCATGTTCCCAAAAGATCACAGAATTTCAGGTTAACGAGTTTGACATTGTGCTCCAAGGCAAAAGCAATAACTTCTTCACCTGTTGCACATCTTCTATAGTATTCGGCCATCGGTTCCTCCTCTTATTGATTGGTTTAATTTTTTATTGAACTAGAATAGAATGCTTTCTTTCCCATTGAATAAAAGACCGTATTGAGAAGCTTAGCTCTTGGCCTTTGTATTCATGGGGAAGGGGGTGCAATTATTTAAAATGATGGAAACAAGACATATCCATGCTAGGGGAGAAAAACATCACATTTAAATCGCATTTTCTCCTTTTTCTTCCGTACGGATACGGATAGCTTCAGAGACGGGCAGTACGAATATTTTTCCATCCCCGATCTTTCCCGTTTTTGCCGATTTGATAATCGCTTCAGTGGCTTTAGGTAAAATATCTTCTGTAAGGACGATTTCGATCTTCACTTTAGGAAGAAAATCAACGGTATATTCGCTTCCTCGATATATCTCGGTATGGCCTTTTTGCCGGCCAAAACCTTTGACTTCAGTAACGGTTAGTCCTGCGATTCCTATTTCAGTAAGGGCTTCTTTAACTTCTTCCAGCTTAAAGGGTTTTATGATTGCTTCAATTTTGTATAGAGCCATTTGAATTCTCCTCGTTCGTTCCTAAAAACTTTTATTAACTCTTTTATCATAAAGGATCAACAATTGTCGAATCATCAATTGAAAACATCAAAGCATAAGCAATATATGTGCCACAAATCATACGATATAATTTTTTTCCCATTCATGGTGAGATTTAAGAGAAGAAATTAGGTCATTTTATTAACCAAGACAAGGATTTTCTATTGATTTTAGCTTCGAATTACATGGAGAAAGATTGCGATAAAAATAAGAAAGAAAACCAGAATGGGCTACAGAAGGAATTACCCTGTCTATTTTACATAACATATATTGTGCGAAGTCATATTATTTTTCTCTTTTCTCAAGTCGACCCTTACTCATGTTCCTCATGGAACATTTTTTTGTCTTTTTTTGATGTTGTGATGACCAGTTACTTTTATTTATAATCCAAATTATGGCTTCTGAAATATCCGTCGATGTCGCGATAATTGGTGCTGGAGGTGGCGGTTATCCGGCCGCTTTTTTTTTAGATAAATCTGGTTTTCAAGTCTTAATGATTGATCCTATTGGAAATCTTGGTGGCAATTGTTTAGCCGAAGGCTGTGTACCCTCTAAAGCAGTCCGTGAAGCAAGCCTGGTTCGTGCCCAAGCAAAAAAATACTCTTTTTTCGGACTTTCGGGATCAGTTCCAAGTGTCGACTGGAAAGCTATACTGACCTATAAGGATAATGTTCAAACTACACGGTACACCCTTCATAGAGAAGAAATTAATAACTCATCGATAAAATTTTATAAAGGGATTGGTAAAATAGTAGATGAAAGAAAAATTGAAGTGATAACCGACAACGATCATTTCTATGTTTTTTTTAAATACTTGATCATTGCTACGGGAAGTTGTCCCAAATATCTTTCTATTCCTGGTTCCCATTTAGCAGTAAGCTCTCATGATCTTTTTAAGTTAAGCGCTTCGGTTCCTTTCCCTTCAAATCCAATTATAATCGGTGGAGGATATATTGGCGTTGAGCTGGCTTCCATGCTTGAAAATTTAGGAGCAAAACCGGTTATTCTTGAATTTACCGATAATCTTGTCAGTGGACTCGATAGAGAGCTTTCTTTATTTTTAGCCCAAAGACTTAAAACAAGGGTTCAAATTGAGTTTGGTGCTAAGGTGGAGTGCATAAAAAAGGAAAAGGAAAAATTTGAAGTTAATTATTTAAAAAATAGCCAACACTATTCCATTGAGTCTGACCTAGTTATTATGGCGGTTGGTAGAGAATGCGTAAGCCCCGAAGGCATAGAAAAATTAGGTTATGCAACCGCCAAACCCTTGCCTGTAACCAATACCCTTCAGCTTTTTGATTTTCCCCACATTTATGCACCTGGAGATGTCAATGGGAAAAGCATGCTCTTCCATTCAGCCGTTCTTCAGAGTAGAGTTGCTGCTCATAACATTGCCGCTGGAGGTCAGCCCCTATCCCGGATGGATTGGAAAAGCGTACCCTATGCTGTGTTTACAGAGCCTGAAATTGCTGGTGTAGGATTAACCGAAGAAGAAGCATTGCATTTGTACGGGCATAATATTGAAGTGGTTAAATATGATTATGCCGTAGATTCACGAGCAGAAATTCTAGGAGAGACTGAAGGATTCATTAAACTGATATTTGATGGAGAAAACAAGCGCTTACTTGGAGCTCACATTGCGGGTATTGAGGCTTCCCAACTTATAGCTCCCCTCGCCTTGGCTGTTCGGCAACGTCTTGATGCTGAAGCCCTTGCTCATGTTGCTTTCCCTCATCCAATGATTTCTGAAGGTATTAACAAAGCGGCACGAACATTTTCTCCTTAAGAGTGTTTCTTTTAATGATCATTTTTAGAATAAAAGAAAGTTATAGCCAGCCGTTTTTATTGCAAAAAGTCCTGTGCTTTCCCTATCGATATACAGGAACTGTTTGATAAGTTCCTGGATATTCAACCCCACTAGACTCATCTTTTCTGGAAGGAACGTAACTTGTCCTATAAACTGGGCTATTTGTTTTCTTGCCTTCAGGTGGCAACCCATATTCGGCTTGACGCTTCCACTTGTCATTGAGAATTTCTGCTGTTGCTTCATTTTTGCCATCTACAACTCCCTGTTGGTAAGCGGTCAATCGTTTTTTATCAAAATACTTATTTAAAGCGTAAGCACCAATAGCTCCCACTCCTGCTCCCACTGCTCCCGCGGAGTTGGACTTACCGATATCCTTTCCTGCAAAGAATCCAGCTGCTCCCGCTGCTCCAATACTGCCGTAACGGACAATATTATCTCCCGCTTGAGCCAAGGGACCATCATAACGATTGTAAACTTGGGTAGAGCAACCGCCCATCAATACGATCCACGACATGAAAAGAAAAGGATTAGGGAAGAGCATAAAGAATTTTTTGGGCTTCATTTTCTATTCCTCCTGTCTTATCTATTAATAGATTTTCCCAAAAAATTCTGTCTGACAGGATTGCATCCATGATCATTTCTTCTATTCTTCTTACTTCTTTTGCCCAACTAATTTCACCGCCGATCGACTTGCTAATATGTGTGATAATTGCCTGTAATAGAAAAGGATTTTCTCTCATAGTTTCAGCCAGGGAATCTGTCCATATCTCTATAGCCTCTTTTCTGGATAACATCCATTGTGCGATAATAGGCGCCTGTCCCCCATACTTAATGATGAGAAAAACCGATCTTTTCCAATGCTCTGCGAATTGAGGACTTTCTAGCCAGTGGTTTAAAAGGCTACGAATGACGACAGGATCCTGGGCAATGGTTTCGCGAATATCTTCTGTAGGACTTCTTCCGCTGACAACAGCTATTTTTTGAGCGATCACTTTTTCTTCGGGACGTTCCAACGTATTTTCGGTAGCAAAAACAAGAATATTATTCAGTTCACTTAACCCGTCACAATGAATAATTGCATTTAAAATGTAATCTCTTTTCTCGACATCCTCCCAGATCGTATCCCAATTTGATGCACATATATCGGCTAATTCGTAATTCCATGAGCCGATTCCTTGAAGGATAAGCTCCATATCTTTTCCTGCAACAAGGCTGTTTGTGACTCTTTCAATTGCAGTTTTAGCACTGGGCAAAGCACATATCCCTCGGTACCATTTCCAAAACCCTTCCCTATCTGACAACCATTTGCTTTTTATCAGCTTTCTCAATTTCTCAGGTATTATTGTTTCGAACCAAAGTCTATTGATGATGTATTCCCATCCAGTTCCCATCGCCCATTTTACAAAGGAATCGATAAAATATTGAGCTTCGTCTCCCAAAACTGGTCCTCTTTTTTCTATAGCCTCTTTTAGTTGATCACCTGCCTTATTAAGCCACAAATCATATTGTTCAGTAGAAACTTTATGTTCAGGTTGATTATTGATCCACCTACCAAAAGCCTCAAAAGCTTCTTGATCGTTGTTAGCAAGACTTTCCAGCCAAGCTAAAGCACATTCTGGAGAATATTGAATAAGAAGAGGAAAAAATTTTTCGATGACCGGAATCTTTCCTGTCTTAGAATAGATTAAATCAGCCCATGCTTCATCACTTCTAATTAAATAGTTTCCAAGGACATCCCCAATGGCGAAAAGATCAGACCTTTTTAACTGACCATTTTGATAGGCCTTCCGGAGGGATGAAGGACTAAGATGCTTTGTTTGATCACACAAGTTCCAACTACTGCTCATTTGAAGTTCTCCTTCCCATTTGGGTCCAGCCTCCCAAATCCATTCCATAGCCATATTGCAAAGGGGTTCTTCTTTACACAAGCCTTGAGCAAGAGCTTCTTTTGATGCCTCAGATGCGGCTTCAGCAGGACGCGAAAGGTGCCAAAGAATAAAGTCTACCAACTTTGGATTTTTTTCTAAAGCTATTAAAAATCTTTTATAGGCTTCCTCGGCGAAATCGATGCGGAAAGCTGTTTTTTTGCCCATTAATGCTTCCCAAAGCCATAATGGCCTTCCTTTTAGCTGCTGCCTAATCTCGGTTCTGCCTACCAGATAATGGATAAAAAAATCCTTCCCTTCATAAGAATGTAAGGCTTCTTTAAAAGCCTTTACCAATACATCCCAGCTTTTTTTATTTCTTTCGAGCCTGTAAGCATATTCATGGGACAACACCGGGTCTTTCCGAACCTTTTCCCATGCCTTTTCCCAGAATGAATTGTAGAAAGTTTCCTCGTTTCCCATATAGGAAGAGGCTAAAAAATAGGCTCCTCTTCCATCATTGCCAATTCTGGAGAGCCTTCTGGCAATTTCCCAATTTTCTTCCAAGTTTTTTACCTTGGATGGCTTGACATCTATAGCTTTAAGTAAAGTTTCCATCACCAAGTCGGGCAATGCTTCAGAGGCTTTCTTTTCCCAATCTTTCAAGGCAAAGAGAACAGATGGATAGCTTTGGGGAATATTTAAAAGATAATTTCTTAATGGCCATAAAGCTTGAGGACTAGATAATAAGGGAATCCATAGCTTTGATTTTCCCTCATAAGCAAGTTCAAGCACTTCTTTCTTTGCCATATCACTTCCAACCCTAAGCTGATGAAATCCTTCTATCAATGCATCGGCTAAAAGCCCATCTCCACGGAGAAGATCATTTTGAATAAGAGAAAGTGATTGTTCATTTTTGAGAAATTCCAATATTTCGGTATCCATCCAATCTGGACGAATGAAATGATTGGATTCTCCGCTTTCAATCATCCATTTTAAGGAACGATCAGCCCATCCCGATTCAGCTAACAAAGGATTTAAATCGGCTTCTTCGGTGATTTCTTTTGCTTTTAAAGAATAAAAAAGTGTAAAGTTTAATAAAATAGATAAAAAAGTGCATAGGACAAGCCGATTTGCTCTTTGCTTCATAAAGAAAGGGCGGGTGTTATTGTGGGAATGTCCTGCAAGATCTTTGATTTTTCTTCTCTGACCCCAAGTGGGTATTGCAATGATAAAGCCTCTAAGGCTTGATGGATATCTCCATGGAAAGCTTTTCTTGCTGCCTCCCATGCCGGAAAATCTGCAGGAGTTGTGGTCGTTAACCAGTATTCTTCGGGTTCGATTTCTGCGCGAATAACTCCTGAAAGGGCATCAGGTCCCCTTCCCCTTAAATAAAAAGCTTCTCTCCAGAGTTCTACCTCACCATCACTAAAAACTCTTGATCCAGATCGAAGATGGGTTAATAGATCTCTTTGACCCTTTGATAATTCAAGCTCTTTGACAGCATATTCGATATGATGTTCCGTCCCCTGGGGAAAGAGGATCCAAGTATCGACATTCTGTATGACTGCTTTGGCTACGGCTGGGTTATCCACTAAATCCAGGATTGCCTGAGATTCGCCAATGACCGCACATCTTTTTTTTCTGTAGGTTTTAAAGGCTTCAATAATGAGGTTAGCGGTAGCAGTATTAGACACATGCTGCCACATTTCTCCAAATATGAGTATCTTAAAAACATGAGAATGGGATAATATAAGGTCAGAAACAAAAAGAACAGACATGGGGATTAGGGCGGCTGCCAAGTCTTTATCTTTGGAGATATATTCAAAATCAAAATGGACCACTTTTGTTTTCAAATGGAACTGGGTTGTCCCATTGAACCAATTTCTATACCGGCCGTCGATAAATGCTTTTAGAGATTCAGCTAAAAACTTCGCATCAGATCTATAAGCCATTTGCCTGGCAAAATCATCCAAGGTTACAAAGGTTGCTTTGTTCTTCACCGCATTAGAAAAAGTTTGTCTAGTAAGAGATTCAAGAATATTCCTTTCTTCAATACTAAGGGATTCTGCTCTTTGGGAAGTCGCCAGTATTTCTAAACAGTTGACAACTCTAATCAGTTCTTGATCTGAAGGTTCAATAAGTTCACCTTGGCTATTTCTTTGCGTATAAACTTCAAAAGGATTAAAACATTGGGGCTTAGACATATCGAGCCTGAGGGTTGTCCCTCCACAGATTTCTACAAGCCTATCGTAGCTGTTCCCTTTGTCTAAAATGATGAGTAACGAATCCTCTTTAAGGTGTCTTAGGGCTATAATCTGGGCTAGCGCACTTTTCCCCGAGCCCTTGATACCGCTAATATAGAGCATCGAAGCTCCTTCATTTCGTTTGTCTTCTAAATCAAGTGGGACGAGTCCTCCTGTCGTATTTCCAAAAAGTTGAATGGGTTTCTCATCACTTTCTAATCCTCTGCATATGGGCATCAAATCAGCAGCCATTCTTCCTCTTACAAGAAGGGGACGAGTAAGTGGAGCATAAACAGCGGGCATTTCACTCATAAGCACAGGCAAAAGACTTGATTGTTCAATCCAACCCTTTGCCCGTGAAAGATCCCCAAACCGGTTAAGCAATACTTTGGCTCTTTTTTTGACTTCTTCTTTTTGTTTGTGCCAAAAATGAATAGTGAGTTGGATCTGAAGAAGATCATCCTCTCCTGATCGAATATCTCTTAGTAAATTTTGTGCTTCTTCTATTTGCATCCATGCCTCTATATTTTGGATTCCTGACTCTCTTCGGTTTTCATGAGGCTTGTGAAGCATATCTATAAGGTTAAGTCCAAGCCGCATCCGCTGATCTGCCCAGTCTATCCGTTTTCTTAGTTTTTCCATTTCTTTTAGTTTATCTGTCTTTCTGACCACAAGGCTTACTCGAACATCTCTAAACGGTAAACCCACGGTCAGTTTTTCTATGTCTCGAGGACGCGTTTCTGTGGGCAAACCCACCATGGAGACTAGTCCATGGTAATAATCTCCAATCTGGATCATGTCTTTATGGATCGTTACTTCTTGAAGCATCCAGGAGTCGACAAAGGGCATTCTTTCGTAATCATAGTTGACTTTCATCGCTTCTTCGACAGCTAAACCTGGATTCCATAGCCTGAAAAAGTAATCGGCTATTTCATAGGTATCTAAAGGAACAAAACGGGCTGAAGCCTTTCTCATTATTTCGGAAAATACTGATTCAGATGCACGAAGACTTAACACCGCGGAGTCAAACTGGGCTTTAGAGATTCTTCTTCTTTCAATCTCTGCACTCTCTCTGCCGCCTATACGTAAAAACCATTCGCTTTGCTTGATTTTGTTTTGGGGGGCAACCGTTAAAATCGTATGTGTTTCAATTCGTACAAGTTTTCTTTTGATCATTCTTTGAAAAAGTCTTTGTGCTTTTTTTTCCCTGAACGATTTTATCTGTGGAGCTGAAGGTATTTCAGCAAAGGCATCAATTAAAGGTCCATAGTCTCCGTTACAGGTAAAAAGATGTTGGGTTTGAGAAATTTCATGGGGTAGTTGAGTGAGTAGCAGTCTTAGTTGATCCTGAAGTTCAATGAGCCGTGAAGGACTAGCGATATCCGCTTGTGGAAAATAAGTCCTATATAGGGCATGAACCGCTCCAAATTTATCCACGATGTATCGATCGTAAAGTCCTGCATAAGGACAGGCGTCAGCCCAATCTCTAAAAGCAGGGGTTTTTTTATGATGAAAGAGCTGGCTTGGAACAAAGAGCCGTAAAGGAGAGACAAAATTTTTCATAGAACCAAATCTCTAAGGCTATTTCTTCCTAAAGATTAGGTTTCTTCCTGTTGAGGAAGTTCTTCTTCAAAAAGATAAAGGGGTTGATATGAATGATGAATGTTAAAAAATCGATGCTCATAAATTTTAGGAATTCTCAAATAATCGATGATAAATCGTAAGAAGTGAGGAGGTTTATCGCTTAAGAAAATTTTAATAAAGAGATAAGTCCCAATGAAACAGGCTGTCGAGAGATAGAAATGGTGAGTATGATTATGGACTATAAGGAATACTAAGGCAGGAACAAAAATAAGAGGACCTTCTAGACCTAAGAAAGTGTCTTTTTCATTGATAAGTCTTACCGATTTGGTAACCGGAAATCCCTTTTCATCCCTATCCCTACCCCTGTTTTGATTAAGAGCAGAATAGGGTGCAGAGGGAATATAAAAAGAATAAGAAGGAAAAGAGGTCATTTTGCGCTATTTAATAAACCGTGTACTAGGTGGGGACCAGCATAAATTACGGCTGCTCCAACGATTGCTCCAATGGCAAAAGCGGGGCGCCTGAAAAAGAGCATGATCGCTCCAAAGACAATTAAGGATAAGCTGATCCAGTACAGATAATCTTGTAATGATGGGATAAATCCAGCAATCGGATTATCTGTCGAGGAAGAATTTGTATTATTAATAACATTAAAATAAAGGGAACCTAAAGTTTGGGCAGTGAGTAAAATAATAGAACCAGCTACGAATGCTGCCCATCTTTCCATCTCTACTGTATGAAGAGCATGATTTATTCCCAAATAGACGGTATAAAGAGAAAGGAAAGAAAGAAAAAGAGAGGATTGGAAACTCCATATTTGAGAAAGGGCTTGTTGTAAAGGTTCACATAAAAAGCAGGCTATCATCAAGCTCTTGTTCATTTTTTAGCTTCTCCAACTTATGTTTCTTACTGAGAAACAGCCCTTATGCCATTGGCAAGGTGAGGACCACCATAGATGACTGCAGCTGCAACCAATGCTCCGATGGTGAAGGCTGGTCTATTGAAAAACCACATTACACCCCCAAAAACAAGCAAACATAGAGAAATAAGATAACCATAATCCGAAAAAGCCATTTGTAATTGTTGTAATGTTGTAAAACCTTCAGCATCCGCTCCATTAAGAGGAGTGACGTTAAGAACTCCCGAGCCTCCCACAGCAAAAGAAATCGTAGGGGAAAGGATCAATATAGTTATTGTGCTTAAAATGGCTAAAGCCAACCGAGTTTGAAAAGAATAATTGATCGCCTTCATACCTTTATAATAGGCATTCAAAAAATGAAGATTGGAGAAATCTAAATGATTAAGGGCTTTGTTCAGTTTAAAATCAGATCCAATAAATTCGTTTTTTTATTTAAAATTGATGAGGATTTTCTCCGAGAATGCTGTTGAATCTTTATTTTCTTTAGGCTCGGCTCTCTGCAGAAGGATAAGAATATCAGGCCATTCAAATTGATATAATTTTTTTGAAAGAGGATCTAGCCTATATCTTAAGAAGGATTTAAAGGGAGAATATACATTCCTTAACTCATGCAAGGGACTTGAAGCTTCCCAACTTCCTTCAGCTGTCCAGATTTCTTCTTTTTGGGACTCCCTATCTTGAATTTCTATCCAGATGGGTGATCCGATAGGAATAATTTCTTCATTATTCACACGAAAAAGACTCAATGTTTGGCAAAGGCTCAATTTTTGTTTTTTTTCATATTCAGGTAGGATTTCTCCCGTAATGACTGAAGCTTGAAGAAAAAGATGTCCAAATTTGTTTTTGTCTATCCAGACAGGTAATGGATCGCTAATCTGTCTATCGGGCCCAATCCAATGGACGGTAGCAACCCATTTTTCTGTGCTAAAAGAGTAGCTTTTTTCAATGATTTCGGTTGTTAAAGAGGGGTCAATTTTTTGTAATAAATCCTCTTTGGCTTCAGCATCTTTTGGCTTTTGTTGATCCACATCCTTTAATGTTTTTTTTGCTGAATCAGTCGTTTTTTTTTAAAAAAATTCAAAAAATTATCCCCCTTCCCCAAATAATCGGGTATTTCTTTTGCTTCTAAAGGAAAGGAAAAAAAGACAAATAAGACTAATAAGCGGGAACCGATTAAATAATATCTCATTTATTCTCCCGAATTATTTATTGTAAAATTAATATTTTCTTTTCTAAAAATATTTAAAATGAAAAAATAACTTACCTTGGTAAAGGGTATTCTTCTTGATCGGTTTGATTTCGCGCCATTGGTGGCATGTTTATTTTTTGATCTTGTTCCATAGGGGTTGAAAAATCTGAAGAAAAGGATTTAGCCTGGTTATTTGTATTCATCAAGTTTTGCAATACATTTATATTTTGTAGTAAAGCCGATTGTCGCCGAGAAAGGGCAGCAATTTCTTCTTCATATATCCTTTTTTGTTGTTCTCCATTAGAGGTCACTATAAAAAGTTTTCCATCTTTAGATTCAACATTAAACATTCCACAGTTTCTTAAAGGGATAATTAGATCAGCAGCGGTGATTCCCTTAGGTTCTATCGTAATAACTAAACTACCTCCTATTTCTCGGGCTATTTTTTTAAGTTCCATCAGTTCTTTGATTCGAAAATCTAAAATAATAGGTTGAGTTATCTCATTATTTGATGGAAAAGGACCAGTATTTGAATCCTTTTGTGCCTCTACTTTGTTCTGCTTTTGTTGATCTTCTTTTGTTGCTTTATTTGGTTCAAGTTCGACTTCATTTTTCTTTATTGTTCGATTTTCTTTGGTTGTACTTCCTTCAGCATTAATAGGGGAATGAACGCTGCCTGTTTTTAAAGGAACTAATGGATCTAACTCTTCACCAGCAAATAAACTCCAGGGGAAAAAACAAAGCAATAGTATAACCCATAGATTGTAAACTGTGCACAGTCCTTTGAATTCTTTCTTCATTTTTTTCCTTCTGTCTTTTCAATAAAATAGGTCATATCTTCTTTTTTTTCTGTTTTTAAAAAAGAGCGTCTTGATTCTTGTATTTTATTTAGGGTTAGTCCAAGAATGATACGTATTTTTTTAAACGATCGAATAGCAACTATTGGCGCATTTTTTATCTTTTGAATAGATCTTAACATTCCCCAGAAGGGAACGAATATTCCAATAAGAAGCAAGATAGTGATACTAAAAGTCATTAAACCATAAAATCCTGCTTCCCAAGACAATTGCCAAAATCCTAAAAAAACAAGCCTGAAGGGAGCGGGCAAGAAGTCTAAAAAAGAAAAAAGAAGATAAGTTTTGCTTAAGGCCCTATGGATATCGTGGCTTGAGGAATGGAACAGATTAAAGTAAATCGATCTATCCTCAAAGATTGCACCATAAAGAGTGGTTAAAAAAATAAAACACAAATAAGAAAGAATCGACCAGCTCAGCATAGGAATATTGGCCCCTAGAAGGAAATGAAAAGATTTCCCTAAAAGTCGTAAAGATGGTTTATAAGGCAATAGTAGGGCAAAACAACAAAACAACAAAAGAGATAAATGAAAAAGACATTCTTCAATAAAGTTGAGAACAACGGAAAACAAAAAATATAGGAAAAGAGAAAGCTGAGAAAATAGGGTAGAAACAAAAAAAAGAAAATGAAAGATCCCCTTCCCTGTTAAAATGATCAAAGTAAGCAGTAAATGTTTTATTTTTTCAGGAGGATAATCATAAGGAATTATTTTTCTTATATTTTCTCGAATTTGAGATTCAAGATCTTCATAGCTATGATTAAAGTTTTTGCCAATAACTTGGCTTTTAGCTTGGCTATATTCGATAGATAATTTAGACCTTCCCGTTCCCCCTGATTCATAAAGCCAGCTATCCCACCATTCCCGAGGATATTTTCCCTGAGGCTGAACAGTCCCGATTTTAAGTTGATTAATAAAATCCAGTAACCCTTTGGAGATTGTACCTTGGGTAGGATCAAAGACTTTTTTATATGTACCAGAGATAATTATCCCAAGAACTAGAATACAAAGTATATAATCAATAATAAAGAGTTTAAGATTTTTTCTTTTTATTATCCCCATTCCTAATGAAGCAAAATGTAAGGCAATAAAAAGAGGCAAGGATTTGTAAAATAGAATAATCCCATATCTATCTAAAGATGAAAAAATCTCAGCGATTTTGTGTTCTCCCCTTTCGGTCAGAGAAATATTGATCTGATGAGAATCATTTCGAAGATTTTCTGCTTTGGTAGCCGAAAGAAAAACAAAAGGAAAAAATACGAATACTAGGAAAGATGATCGCAATACTTTCATATATAAGGAGGTGAGACGATTTCTTTTTAAAAAAACAAAAATAAAATAAAAAACATTATTTATAATTTTAGGGATAATATTAACATAATGTTATAAATATGTTACGATAATGTTACATTTGTATTACATTATTAATTTATTCTTGCCGATCATTATCGTCTTTTTAAAATAAATTTTTGAACCCCCTTAAACTTATGATGACTCCTCAATCCTTACCTATTTTAGAGTCTTCTAAAAAAAATCTTGAATATGAAAAAAGTTCAAAGACGAGCTGCCGATTATTCTATTGGCGAAATCAGCCAATAAGGAAGCCTTGGAATGGTTGGCTAGAAACTCTTTATCCATGAGACAACAGGTGGCTCGCTATTATTTGCCCTATCTACCAGATCAATGGCCAGATGCAGAAAATGTAGGATGGATCGGTATTCTTGACGCTTTAGAAAAATGGAAAGAAAAGATGCAAATTCGATTTTTTGATTATGCCATTTATCATGTGAAAAATAGGGTGCGCAATTATGCTAATTCCTGTCGAACAACGGTTCGTAGACCAAATTCTGCTTATAGGGAATATAGAAAAATTGAAAAATATTTAGAACAAGGACTAACTCTAGAAGAAATCGCAAATCTCCATGGATATTCTACACATCATCTAGAAAAAATCCTTCAAGTTTACACTGCGGATATAAGTCTACATTTTACTTCATTAGATGAACCAGAAAACTGTCCTCTGGATTTTATTGTTTATCCTGAAAATGATGAAGATTTCTTGGAAAAGGAAGAAAGACTACGAAAGCTATATATTGCATTGTCTCATCTTGATGAAATATCCAGAAAAGTTGTATTATACTTCTTTGGCATAGAAGAGGAATTAGGAGCCCAAAAAAAATCTACTGCTTGGATCGCGCATAAACTTGGAATTTCTCGAAAAAAAGTTGTTCAGCTTTTAGAAGATTCTTTGAAGCAACTAAAAAGAGATTTTTTCTTATTGGAGACTTTTAATATCCAACATCCTCTCCCCATAGGTTTATCTACCTCGGTGATTCAGATAGATTGGGCACAAGAGATAGAAGACGAATGATGAAAAGCATAGATAAGAAGAAAAAACCTCTTCTAAAACAGGATTCCAAATTTTCTTTGATTCCTGTTGATCAGATTGTTTTATCTCAGGATAACCCTAGAAAGCATTTTCAAGAAGAGCAGATCGAAGAACTGGCTGTAAGTATTGAAGAAATTGGGCTTATTCATCCAATCCTTGTAAGACCAGCGGCTAACAATACCTATGAGATCATTTCAGGAGAAAGGAGATGGAGGGCCTGTAAGAAATTAAAGAAACCCTTTATCGAGTGCTTCATTCATCCAATGGATGATAAAATGGCACTACAAGTAAGAATTGTCGAAAACATTCAACGACAAAATCTTAATCCCATAGAGGAAGCCCAAGGTTATAAAAAACTATTGGATGGTGGAATGAGTATTGCGGAATTATCTTCGGTTATTGGGAAAGGGCGCGACTACATTAGTCGAATGGTGATGTTATTATCTCTTCCGGAAGCCGCGAAGGAAGCCATTATTACTGGAAAAATGGCTAAAAGGACAGGATGGTATATTGCTCGGATTCCAGTTCCTAAACTTAGAGCTATCGTTGCCTCTGAAGCTATTGCCAAAAATTTAACAGTAACTCAAGTGGCTCAAATTGTTCTTGAAAATTATCTTTTGGATTTAAGAAAAGCTACTTTTTCTATTTCAGTGCCAGATCTTGTTCCTGGAGTACCTAGCTGTTTGGACTGTTCTAAAAGAACGGGAAATTCAAAAGATCTATTTGATGATATAAAAGATGAAATGATTTGCACTGATCCAGAATGTTTTGCTCAAAAAAGAGAGGCTGACTGGCGCCGTCAATGCTTGCTTGCTCACACTGAAAATAAAGAGATACTTAATGATGAAGAATCCTTTAAGCATTTTGTTCCAGGAACATCTAGACTTAGAACTGATTCTCAATTTGTCGATATTGATGATGTGTGTGAGTGGGATAAAAAAGAGAGAAAGTGGTCATCTCTGTTAGCAGAAGAACTTAAGCCCATGAATGGAAGAGCTCTTTTGCGGATGTACCTAGCGAGAAGTCCCATGGGGACCATCCATTCTTTTGTTAAAAAAGAAGAAGCTCTTCTAGCCTTGAGAAGACATGGCATTACCTTTGCCAATAATGCTATCAAGGAATGGACAGAAAAGGAGAATGCTCGAAAAGAAAGAAAAAAGAAGGAAGAGTTTTTAAATCTCAGTTGTTATTCTCTTTTGCAAAAAGTCTGTGAGAAGGCAAAAAAAGACAAGATGTGGAGTTTCTATAACATAATGCTTTGCTTAGCTCTTCGTGTTGTCCCAAGGGAGGTTTCAACTTTTGTCTTTCAAAGACATCATTATAAATTGGGGACAGAAGAAGAATCCATGCAAATCATTGAAAAAATTGAAGAAAAAGAATCTATGGCTATTCTATTGGATCTCTTTTTTTCAACAGATTTATATTTAAGCAGCTATACGGATCTTCCTCCTTTACTAGTCCGAGTGTGTAAAATCTTGGATATCGATGTTTCAAAGGTTGTTGAAGAGATTAATTCCATAAACATGTCGGATAAGTCGATCCTTTTTCCTTATAAAAAAAGAAAGTCCTTAAAGGTTTATTGAGGAACTGAAATTACCACTATATCTTGATCGGGGGGTGCAGTTTTTTCTAGGACATGCCCATTATACAAAACTTTTACTTTTCGATTAGGTAAAAATTCGACGATGACATATCCACCCCTAGGAGTTTTTACAACAAAATTTTGTCCTGGTTTGCCGAGGGGAACTTCAATTGTCGTTGAAGAGGAATATTTCTTTGGCTGCCCTAGACTATTCGCTTTTTTAGCTGATGGTTCTTCTTCTCCAACTGTGATAAAAGAGGATGACTTTGATTCATTATGGGATGAGCTAAAGACAGCGGTTTCCATGTCTGGATCTCCAACCACTATAGAAGGAAAACTAACAAGACTATTTTTTTTGCTTTGCGACTTTTTTTCTAAAGCATTGATTAATGCGGATTCTTTTAATTGCGGAGGTGGAAGGGAATCGACCAGTGTTGTTTCTATCTTTTCGAGTCTATTTCTCATGTTAACCAAGTCAATTTCTACCCCCTTGTCTTTGGTTGAGGGATTCTCTTCATTAGGAGTTGGGACAACCATTTGACCATTATCTGCTCGGATATAGGGTTTTCCTGAAAGTTCGGCTTCTTCAAGGCTCGCCCAATGCCCTGGATCAATAACTGTTCCTACATAGTGACCTCCGATCCATTGGCCAGTCTTTGGATCAACCCTCGCTTTAGTCCATCCCGTATTGATAACGGGAAGAATGTAGGCGGGTTTGCCTTTATCGTAAACATCGTAGGGTTTGGTATAATCATAGCTATTTTGAATTAAAGCGGGATCGATTGGTAGGTTGGCTTTTTTTTGTGAAACGCATCCAAGAAGAAAGATCAATGAAAAAACATAATGAAAAATTTTTTTCATGGCTTCTATATATATTTTGTTCCTTTATAAACAGTTATCTCCCGTAATCCGCTTTTGAAATATCCATGTAGCTTTTCAAAAAAACTCTAAATCTCGTTCCTGCAGGGACAAAAACATAAGGTTTGTATTGGTCAATGTCCTGTGCAAGAATGTTCATGATTTGTTGCAGAGCATTGGTTCCCCCATACATGCCTCCTAACATCAATGCTTGTTTGGGTCCACTGGTAGTTGGCTGTCCATAAAGACCCCATGGTGTCAACCCGTAAGGAGACATATAGTAATTGAAGGATTGATATTCCATGGCATAAAGAAATGCCTGTCCTAAAGCGGCTAAAACCGGACCCAGAAGTTGTTTCCCATATTCACTCACCCTATATCCTTTTATTCCTTCCGTTCCGTCCGTATGGAGAGCTACTCCTTGAATAGGTAGGGAACGACCGTCTTTAAAAATAATTTTATTAATATGAACCATCATTCTATCTCTGAGAGCTGAACCTCCTGCTGATGTTCCAATCAATCGATCTCCAGGTTCCAATAAACGATTTCCTTGAAAATAAAAAGGTAACCATACCGCTCCTACGACATCTACATCGGTATTGGAGCTGAACGCAGAATTAACTAATGCAGCTTCGATCATTTCTCCTTGAGGTGCAAAGGCATTAATATCAATATTAGCTGAAGAAATATCCGAATGGCCTATTTCTTGAGTACCTGTAACTTCAACCGCTGAAAGTGAAAGATTGCGAAAAGGGTACCGTTTCCTTGCCCATTTGATAATTACGGGCTGATCAGAAGACTCTGATTCTTTAGCCAGAGCCTTTTGATCCACTAAGCCTCGAGGAACTGGGGCAATGCGATTAGGAGGTTGTTGTTCAATAATTCCAAGAGTTTCTCTTCCCTTTGATTGAGGAGGAGCTTTAATTTGAGTTGGGGGTAAAATGGGTTCTGAACTATTTTCCTTAGAGAGTATAACTTCTTTGGGAACTGCTGCTTTAATGGGAGATTTATCACCTTTTTGGACAATGACCGTTGTATTTTTATCTGTACCCTGGTCCTTTTTTTTTTGTTTCTTTGAGTAAACTTGGGAAACTTGACCTCTAAAATAAAGGTTCCTTGCTCTGCCAACTACTCCAGACATCATTTTTGTCGCAAGGCCGATAGGATTGACAAAATAAAGGATCATGAAGATGAAAGGAATAGAGATGAATAAGATAATTTTATTTTTTAAAAATCTCTTCATTTTCTAGTTTCTTTCCAGATAAGGGAAAAGGATTGATCAGGAGAAAAAGGAGGATTAGAAATAATTAAAAAACCACTTGTAATCTCGGCTGGAGATAAAACAACTTTGTTTAACGACACATAATCTGGTATGAAACGGCTCTGACCAATGGCTACTCTTAAAGTCGATTCATCTAACCGGACTTTGTAAGGATAAATATTTTTCCATGCAAAAGAAATGGCCAAGGGTCCGGAAGAAAATCTATAAATATAATAATAATCGAATCCAGTAAGTTTTGACCTTTTAAATATAGCCATTCTTTTGATATCCATGGGCTTGATGGATCCTTCTCGAACTAAAAGATCATAATTGGCTATAATTTGAGCGATACTACCTACAGCAGAGATATCTCCATCGTTTTCCGCTGAAAAAGAAGCCAGTTGAACAGAAAAATTAGATCCATTTTTACTAAAAGGGGCTACTCGAATGAGACTGACAGCCTTTTTAAAATCTGACTCTACAAAAATATGGTAAAGGCGGGTGCGATTTCCTTGGAAAAAAACTAAAAGTGAAGTATCACCCGTTGTATCCAAGGATCTGAGAATGAGTTTTGTTCCCTGTTTAGAAATATGAATTAATTTTCCATCTCCAAGTTCCCATCCCAGGATCGGTTCGGAAAATTCAATAGCTAAAGGATATCCTGGTGCAGTCCTAAGAATTTCGACTTGGCCGTCTTCTTGATGGATCAGTCTTACTTTTTCTTGTAGAAATTCAACGAGCTCATCATCGGTGAGCTCTTCAGCCCTTTTTCCGTTAATGATGACCGGAGGAGCATCTTCTTCGGTAATTTGAACGTTTGAATTTTGGTTTGTGGAACCACTTTGAAAAGAGGAGTTAAGAGGGTTTCGTGAATCTAAGGGATCGATCTGTTGACTATTGATAATGAAAGGAAAACCAAAAAGAAAAAAAACAGCTAACTTTCTTTTCATTTTTTACTAGGCCCTTTTTTTGTAGTTGATTGAAATTCTTTTTTTAATGTATCAACCGAATCCCCTATTGGAATTGTATATGACCAGATCTTTTCAGCTTCGACTCCTTGATATTCTTCTACTCCTTCAAGAATAAGACCTAAGGGATTCAGAGGTGTATTACGACCTTCTGAAATGTAAAAGAGATTAACAACCGATTCGCTTGTTACATCGGGCATTCCGTTTAGAATTCTGTAACGAGCTCGATCACATTTTGCTGCAACAATTAAATATTTAGGAAGTTTTGGAGAGTGATAGCGACGTACCTCCCTTAGATTCCATACTATTCTTTCTCCACTAGCCGCATTCATTGCTAAGGGGATATAAACTTCTTTAAACGCTGCAACAACTCTAGGAGAAACTCGATCTGCAACGGTAGATAGTGTGTACGATCCAGGACTCACTTCATAAAGAGCTTTCCCTATTTGGTGGAGAAAAGAAAAAATCATGTCTTCTCTTAACTTGAACATTTCTGTTTTTGGCCATATGACATAACCGGGAAGGTCAACAATCATACGTGTGGGTTCATGAATCTTATAATAAAGGGTGCAGGCTAAAAAAATGAGAACCAGACTTTGGAAGAAGCAAAGAAGCAACAACCAACTATTAACAACGGCTATGTCTTCTTTCCATTCCCAGACCGTTCTTAAAAAAGTGGGTAGCCTAATCTTTTGACTTTTATAAAATACATCCCTTACCCTTTCGGGAGGGTTAACCTCGTGAGGGTTTTTAAAATTCATAAAATTTCGGACCATTTATTTAATAGAAAGTCATGGATAGAAATTTTTTTTATGCGCCAACGAATACAGAGATATATCGGAAAATTAGAAAGGAGCAGGATCAATTAGAGGCATTTCTTCTTAAAGAACGGCTTATCGTTGCTGAAACTCTAAAAGAATGGAAAAAATTAGATTCATTCTTTGATCTCGAAAAAATGTTGCTTCGAAATGCCTCACTTTTTCCATGGGAGAGATGGGCTGAGTCCTTTAATCGTTCTAATGGCTGGCCTCCTCTTTATCCGATGGATAGGGATCATCCCCTTCCCTCTACTGCTTTTGGTTCTTTGGGGAAAAAACTTGAGCAAGATTTTAATGCGATCATTTTGTGGAATAACCCTTTTCATGTGATAGGCATCCTTAATCCTTTTCGTTTAAAAGAGCTTGAAATTTATGCTGCAACTCATTTTGCCGATAAACCGCGTATTTTTTATTTATTGGCTCCTATTGATCTAGCAAATATGGTCCTAAAGAGAGAGAGGGGTATTGAAGGTTTTCCTGATTGGGAGCAGGAAGATAAGGAAGGATGGTTGAGGTTGTTAAGGCTGGAAAGTTCTTTTTATCCAAAAGTTGCAGATATTCTTGAGCAGATTCTATTTGGAGTAGATCCTAAAATAGTTGTACCTGAAGGAGCAATCCAATCTTGTGCAATCATAGAGGACTTTGAAAATGCTTATTTATGGAGAAAATCTCATACTTGGTCATGGGTTGTAACCCCTGAAGCCTTTAATTCAAAGCTTGAAGATAGACTGATTGAGACTTTAAAAACTAAAATCCAACTGGTTATCTGTTCTCCACGATATTTCCAAAAGTTATCAGAAAGAGTGGAAAGAAATAAAAAAGTCAGCGGGATAACTTCGGCTGATCCTCTTCATGTTAGAGAATGGCCACAGGTTGATCTCCACCAATTTAATCAATCTGGCATATCCCTATATTACGCCATTTTAGATAGTGCCATCAATATGGGTGCAAGTGATATTTCCTTAGAACCTAAAGCGGAAAAGGTCCGTGTCCGGTTTCGTATTGATGGCGATTATTATGAGCAAGCTCCCTTAAGCAGGCTTCAATACCAGATTCTTTTGGACAGGATAAAACTATTTGGAAATATGGCTGCTGATCAAAAGGGTATTTTTCAAGATGGGAGTAGCCATTACATCTATAAAGGAACACGTTATGATCAGCGCTATAGTATTGTTGTGGGTCAAGGAATGGAGGAATTTACAGCCATTCGGATTTTTTCTTCTCGAATTCCTATTCTGGATGATCTGAATTTAGCTCCACTTGAGTATTCTTTTCTTTTATGGTTTCTCCAGAATGGTCAAGGAATGTTTGTTTCAACTGGTCCAACAGGAAGTGGCAAAACGACAACTCTTTATGCAATGCTAAACCATATAAGTTCTCCGAGAAAAAAAATAATTACAATAGAGAATCCTGTGGAAAAACATTTCCCTGAAGCTTTGCAGATTGAAGTGCGCGAAAAAGCAGGGATTACTTTTGCCTCAGCTCTTCGAGGAATTGTGAGACAAGACCCAGATGTTATAATGATAGGTGAAATACGGGATAGAGAAAGTGCTCAAATCGCCGTTGATTCAGCTTTAACGGGACATCTTGTCTTTACCTCTATCCATGCTACTGATCCTGTCGGGGTAATGGAAAGAATGGTTCAGAGTTTTGGAATTGACCGGCTTGCTGTTTCTTATGCTTTGAAACTTGTTATTTCTCAAAGACTTGTTTCAAAATTGTGTCCTTATTGCAAAAAATTAAGAAATGCCACGGCAGAAGATCTAAGGTTTTTCCCTCACTGTGCGATTGCAGAACCTTGTATTGCCGAATCCCCTGGTTGTCAAGCTTGTAGAGGAACAGGAACTGCAGGTAGAATGCCGATACTTGAGCTTCTTCCATTTGATAGTGAGATCATTTCACTCATCGAAAAGGGGGCTAGTCCCAACAAACTGCGTGCTCACAATGAAAGTAGAGGTTTTAAACCACTGTCCATCCAAGCCGCAGAACTTTTTTTTACAGGGACAATATCCAAAGAGGAAGCTCTTCTGCTTCTATCCTCTCGTTCTTACGCTTCTCTTTTTTAAAATTTTTTTAGTTTCTTTTTTATCTTTCAACCTACTTCATAAATATGAACAATCCACAGGTTCATCTTGAAGCTACACAAGGCATGCCATCTTCTCTTTTAATGGCTCATTTTATTAGTCCAAATTTCCATAACCTGAATCTGGCCGAATCTTCTGCTCTTTCGTTCCAGCTACCTCCCTTTAAAAGAATTTCAAAGGCTTTACCGTTAATCTTGGGGTTGGGTGCAGCCGGTTATGGTGTTTACGCTCTTTTATCAAAGTTTCGATCAAAAGAACCTCATGAAGTTCGAGATGAAATTCAAAAAGAACCCATTCATTTTTTATCCCTTGATAAAGAAGATTCCAATAAGAAAGGGCTAATCCTTCCCACAAGCAATGAAGCAGAAAGACAGCGGTTAAAAGCAATACAAAAAGCTCAACAAAATGAACTTAGCGAAAAGCCTGAGCCTTTTGTTTTACGTGGGCTTAAGACAATGACTCGGTTAGGAGGCTCAAACTATGCAGGTCTTTTGGGAGCGGAGATTGCTGGTCCAAATCTCTACGCATCGATGCAATCCTTAACCCAAGGAAAGTTTGGAGATGCTCTGATTAATTTAAGTGAGGCGGCCTTAAAAGGCGGGGTAGCTGTAGGGCTTGGAAAAATCGGTGAAAATGTAGGTCAACATGTTATGGGAGGTATTCCTTTAGTTGGAAAACCAATTGGGGGATGGATTGGATGGGTAGTGGGTTCATCTATTGGTGAAAGAGTTGGAAGGAACATTGAAAAATTTTTAGATCAATTCAAAGCGCCTCCTGAAAGCATAAATAATCTAAAGAAATCTGAATCTTTTTTTACCAAAATTCAAAATTTTAAGAATGAAGAAGCCCCCTTTTTATATTTGCCTGAAAAGAGTCAACCTCATTTTTCTTCCTGTTCTATGCCTGTTCAATCCTACTATAAAGAAGGAGAGGAAAAAATTCGATAAAACTTCTTAATTAAAAAGGAGTAGAAAATGAATGAACAAAAACGGATCGAATTAATGGCTCATCGTGGAAACGAAGAAAAACCTACAGCTCAAGTCCAATCCCTGCAACATGTCCCCATAACTTTATCTCCTTCAGGAGATATGACTTCATCCAATAACAAAAATGCACACGGAATTCATTTAGATGAAAAAGAAAAATTATCTTCTACTCAATCCCCAGAAAGCGTTGAACCTTTAAATGCGCTGGGAATGTCGGATTTAAAAGCTATAGGAGAGACTAAAACTATTGCTCGTGAAAGGTTAAATGAAGCCATGAGCTCTACACCAGAGCAGCAAAAAGAGATTAGAGAAAATCTAAAATTCTTTTTGGAGAGAAATCAACAAAGGTTAATGACCAGAGATTTCAAAAGCTTGGGAGAAAAAGCAGAAAAACTTTCGGAGGAGCGATGCAGCTTTTGCTATTCTAACTCTAATCTAACTCCCAATAAAAACACTGAAATAAGCATAGAACAACAAAAAAAAGAAACTTTACCTTCTTATTGGAATTCACCCGAGATAGGCAAAGGACCTTTGATTCAGGGGGAATTTTGGCAAAAAGCCTATGAAAGCAGGGAGAGATTGAAAGAGATTGAGAGAGAACATAAAGAAGCTCCTCTTTTCAAAGCTGAAGGCTTAAGCCCTAATTATAATTATAATTCTTTAATTCCAGAGCTTGATCAACAGAAGACTCATCAGAAAGTTCGGTAAGAATAGATCAAAAACTTAACCCTTGTTTGATATCAGTTCATAAAAGGCACGTGTTTTTTTAATTTCTTTTCGGAGATAAGTATTCGCCTTTTTTAAACGATCTATAACTTGACGTTTGGTCAGTCCTAAGTAATACCCAATTGAAACATTGTTTAGGAACTCACCTTCAAACGATTTATTTTGAAAAGTTCCTAGAGCGCATATTCCTAAACAATTAAAAGGGCAGTCCCTGTTCTCAAGAACCATCCTCTTATTTTTACAACCTTTTACATACTGACAGAGAGAAACAGGTTGCAGATTACTCTCGGAGAAGGTCTTAGACCTTAAAGAAGGAAATAAAACTAGAAGGTCTTCAAAATAAATTTCGAGTAGTTTTTTAGGCCAACTCTGAGGATGAACCATTAAGTTTAGCCATTTTCCTTCTAAAAATATTGATTCAATGGCATGAGAATTGGGATGAGACTCATAAGTTAATAGTGTTTCAGGGATAGCAGGCAGAATTTTATGGAACTTGGCTATAGTTTTTTCCCAAAGGATTTTCTGGATAACCTCTCCAGTCTGATAGTTAGAATTGTGCGATAAGAATGAATTTAACTCGTTCATGTTTTTTCTGTCTATTTCTACTTTATTAATATGAATCCTTCAGAAGACACCTCTCATGTTTTAGAATCTTTTCGATTTAAAACCGTTTTCCCCTCTTATTTTGAACCTGGTAAATTTTTACATTTCTTTTTAGCCGAGCCTCGTTTATTTAAAGCAGATGTAATACGTATTCCCAATGATATAATTGAATCTCTTTGTTCTTTTGCTTCCATTTATCCCTCTTTTCCTAGTTTTTTTGGTGTCAGTATGACAGTAGATCGATTAAGTGAAAAAAATCTTCCTTTCTATGGAAGCCTCTCTACCTCATGGCATTATTCTTTTGTGGCTTGTGCCATTATTAATCATGCAGTTATAGAGTCCTGTGGGCATTTTTTACAAAATTATTTTTACTTTAAAAATCATCTCTCAAAAGAGAGCCAGAGCGTTATGGGACATCCTTTTTCACCGATTCTAGGTTGGTGTTATTTCGAAACAACTCAGTTTTGGTTAGAAGATTATGCTCCAATTGTTGGCAAGAGAAACGCTTTTGTGGATAATCCAGCTCTATTTAACAAACATGTTCAAAAGATTCAGGAATTTTTCCTTCCCTATCATCTTTTATTTAATGAAGAAGAAAATCCCTATATTTTTATAAGCGATAATTATTCAACTTTGGACTTCATTGAGTCATTGAATAAGACCCGTAAAGATATTCCTTTTTTGGCTGTTTCATCTGAATCTGAAACAAATTCTTCTCGCTCCTTTTAGTAACAGAGCAACCCTTAACTCTTATATTCTTTTCCAATTCTCCAGAATATCCAAAGGCAGATAAATTGTGATAGAATAGCTAAAAATATTCCCTTTTTCCAAAACAAGGCAATAATTGACATCGCGACACAAAAAAATCCAAAGAAAACTCCTAGGCGTAGAAGTCTAATTTTTGTATTATCGGGTGAAAAAATAATCTTCCTAAGCAATTCTAATAATTCAGGATAAAAAAATTCTCTTTGAACACGGCAAGAAAAATCGATTTTATGCGCCAACGACCGAACTTTTTGAAATTCGTCTTCATTAACCACGATAAAATTCATAATGAGTTTCTGATCTGAAAAGATCGATCCTCGAATAGCTCTTAAAAATCCCGTCCCAATAAGATTTCGGTATAATCCAACCATGAGAATTTTTGAAGGAGAGTCCGCTCGTATTGTTTTTGAGAGAAGAGCGGCAGCAAACTGTTCAAAATTTTCATATCCATAATTATTCCAGGCATTTTCGCGTAAAAGAAACCATTCCCCTGTCTCTGATTCCTGACTATAAACAACTGATCCATCGGGCCATCGATCAGGCCAAAATTCCTCATAGGCTTTTATCCAGAAACCTTCAATAAGATTCTGAGAGACTGCAATAGCCCATTTTCTTATTGGTTCAGGCCAACCTGTTTCATAGTTCATAAACTAAATATAGGGCTTATAAAAAGAACCAACCTATTAATACAAATGAAGTGAAAATCCTTGAACAATTAAAAAAAGCTTTTGTAGGAGGCAACAGTACACAGTATGTAAAACGCAGGTTGACTGTTGCGGAAAAAACCTTTGGATCATATTGGCCTCGAGAACCTATAAGTCTTTCTGATTTTGGAAAATTGTATTTTAGAGTTCAAAATGAGCCCCAAAAACTTATCGATGAATCTGGAAATCCACTAACCATTAAAGATCTTTATTCTCATGTTAGCATTTTAGGTGGATCTGGTGCGGGGAAAACAAGATTTGTTCTAACTCAATTTTTGGAGAGCATTTTCAGGGCTACTGATATTAAAAATCATGAGCTAAGAGAAGAGTTAAAATTTGCTGGTTTTATAATGGATGGGAAAAGCGAGCTCACCGAGATGGTCAAATGGCTAGCACGAAAATATGATAGAGAAAATGATGTTCTTTATTTTGGTCCCGACCATGATCTTGCAATTGATCCGCTTAATGATCCAGATTCTCTTCCTTCCGAACTTGCAGATTTAATGATTACTTTAAAGCAGGCCATAGACGATGGAAGAACAAGTCAAGATCCATTTTGGGATGCTGCTGGAAGAAAACTGTTTGATTCGATTTTTCAACTGCACAGGGAATTAGTTTTAGCTGCACAAAATAAAATTATAGAGCAACCTCCACCTCCACTCTCCTTTCCTTTACTCAACCTTCTTGTTATGGATAGAGGGCTGCCTGCAAACCAAAATCAAATAACATCAGCAGAAGCAGCCCTTAAAGAATATAAGGAGAAAATCGCTAATGGATTAGAAAAAACAAATCGTCTCGTAAATCGAATAGAAAATCTTCTCAACGGATGGAAAAAACAGATCAAAGAAATCTATGCAGCGAATAAAAACCCGACAGAATCTGAAAGTGAAGAAGAGAGGGAACAAAGGCTATTAAAAAAAATCGAGGCAGAACAAATTTTAAAATGCTTAAATGGGGAGCAAAGGTCCAAAGCCCAATTTGGTTCTTCAAGCTTACTTTCTCTTTTAGATGGATTACGCTCTTTTCATAGCGCTTTTTTTGCTTATTCTCAAAACGACCAATTTTATGACAATTTTTTTGTTGTTTGTTCCGAAGTCACAACGCGGCTTAAAAAACTTTTAAAATCCTTTAAGTCAGGTGTTCATCCTCATTTAGAACTTTGGGAAAACTGTCTTTGCCTTATCGATGAGATAGATCAACTCTTAATCATGTTCAATGTCACAAGGAGTCTTGAGATACCTTCCCCTGAATATGGTCCACTTCAGAAATGGCTAGCTATGTATGAGAAAGTACTTCATCATTATGGAAAGGATCCCTATTCAGATAAAATCTATCTCTATTTTAAGGGAGAATATCTGAATATTGCCAACGAAAGAACTTCAGGTTCCATTGGTATGACGGTATCTGTCCTTACTTCTCTGCTGACTCAGCCTCCTTTTGACCGTATGGTCAGCCCCCAAGGAAGTTTAAAATTTAGTGAGTTGATAGATAAGGGAAAAATTTTGGTTCTCGATATGAATTTTTCTCGTTGGAGAAATTCTGCCAAAGTCGCTAGCATTCTTTTAAAACTTGACTTTTTCCGTTCTGTACTTTCGAGAAAGCAACTTAAAACAGGTGATAGATTGATTAATCAGAAAAGGCCAATCATTTATCTTTGCGATGAATTTGCTACGGTTGTTACAACAGGAGATTGGACGGGAGAAAGAGGGTTTTTTGATAAAGCAAGAGAATACCAATGTGGGTGTATTATCGCTTTTCAGTCTTTGGCTTTGTTAGAATCGCGAATGACGAAATCTGAAATTGAGTCGATTCTGACCAATACCGCAACAATCATATTTCTAAGAAATAACCATTTAGAAACAAACGATTATGCTTCAAGACTTTTTGGTGAAATTGAAAGAAGTGATGGCTATCTTTACCGAGGAACCCAAGAACTTCTGTTTGATTTATCCAAACCGATCGCTCATCAAGATTTTCAAATCCAGTTTCGTAAAGAACCCCTTTATCCTTCCCACGTATTTACTCGCTTAAAAGATGGTGAAGCGATTGTAAAATTGCATCCTCGATTTGGGAAAAAGAGTATAAAAAGAGTCCAATTTCTGCTTCATCTTATACCCAGATAGAAAGAAAGGAAAGTTATGCTCGATCAACTCTCTAATCCTCAACCATCCGTTCATAATAATAATCTCCATATTATCGGTTTACTTATGCTTTGTATAATTAGCGGGGTGCTGACGGTTATGGGTGATCACCTATTGTTTTCAACAGATAAACTTAATTTCTGGGAACTGCTTGAGACATTTCCGATTGCTCTTTTCTATCTTTTCCTTCATTCTCGGAAAGAAGCCGATCTTTTGGTTTTTCTTTTTGACGTTGCCCTTTTTTCGTTTCTTTTTCTTGGATTATCCCATCTTTACTCTCGATATATCGGTACTCCCAAAAGAATATGGGCTATGGTCAAAGAAGGGGAATTCCAAGCCGAGCTTAAACAGCGATTTACCGATTTTATAAGATCAAAAAAGGGGATGTAATAAACGCTCACTCTTTTTTTATATCGTTACACTATTTTAATATGAATATTAAAAAAGATTATAAAAAAGATGCTGCTCCTCTCCTTTTTAGCTACGTCTCTTTTCCTCTTTTACTCTCTTTAATCTTTTTAAGAAATAAAACAACTGCTGATGTCGTTCATTTTATAGTCCAGGGATTTTTTTCTTTAGGAAATCAAGCCTTAAATCATGCAGGAAGCTATTTAGATATGATTATCCAGGATATTTCTACCATGCTTGAGAAGGGATTCATTGAAATTGGAGGAAATGGAAAATGAACAAAAAGATGATCTACCATTTAAAAGATAATGATACTTTAAGAACAGAAGAAAAAGAAGAAAAAGATCTTTCAAAGATCGTATTTCCAGAGGATCTGAGTCTAAACCATAATGATTATGGCCCTGAAGATCAGTCCTTTTCTCTTTCTTATAGGTCTCTTCTTTTTGAAGCCTATTTTTATCAAAGACTAGGAAAAGATCTACCTCGAAGTGCTGATAATGAACCTGCTTTCCCAGCTATTATTGTTGAAAGAGATTTTTTTCTTAGCCTTATCGAGGGAGACTACCCCTTATGGGCTCAAATGTATGATGAAGCACCTGAGGCCTGGGAAGAGTGGTTTGTAATCGATAATCCCAAGAAACCTGGTTCGATTATGTTATCTATGCCTATTGAAGAGAAAGAGATAGGAATCCATTCTATAAAATTTATTCAGAAATGTGATCATCCTTTAAAAGAAGAGCTATTGGATTGTTGTAAAAAATTACAAGAAAGCTGTGTACTGCTTCATTCGAGTTGGGAAAAAAGGGATTTTCGATTTGTTAGTTTTGAAAGATTACCCAAAGATTTTACCAACAAAAGATTCAGGTTAGAAGCGATAAAAAAACAGTATTCAACTTATAAAAATCCATGAAAAAAAACAAAACAAGAAATATTTCTAAAACCTTTTTTTTTAGTACTGTTCTTTTCCTTTATTAGCTCGTTATCAACCAGTATTGAACAGCCTTCTACTCCTATTATTCCTCCTAGTCAAAATTATCCTCAAGCTCCAGGGGCTCCTGGAGTAGGTCCTGGTGGAGGTTATCCTGCAAATATAACTGGGTTTTCAGGCAGTGCAGCTGAAGCGATGAATTACATTGTGAACAGGCTGCACGACATCCAAGATATTGTCAGAGACAACGATGAGCACATCCAACATATTGATCAGATGATTTCTGGTACTAAGCAGATAAGCCAGCAGTTGGCTTCTATTAATTCTATTACAGCCTATGGAAATGCTGTTGCTCAAGTCCATATTCCACAAAGTCCTTATGATAACAACTCTAGTTCTTTGGGCTCCTCTTCTCTTTTCCCTTCATTAGGGCAAAATCAGCCTTTCGCTTTAAATACCGCGCTTACACAACTTCCTTACGGTCTTCAGTTTGATGGGAATCAATTTAACGGAATGGGATTAGGATATGTAGGAAACATAATGGGTTTATCGGGCCTTCCTATTGGTTTAGATGCGTATCCCCCATTTATGCTCATTTCTCTTAATCCTCAACAATTTGCTATTGCATCCTCTCTTGCACAACCTTTCATGGCATCTAGTGGTAATTGGGGTCCTCTAGCGGGAGGATTAGGGCTTATGGCGATGAATTTCTTTCCCATGTATATGGCTTCAAATCCTCTGTTTAATAACATTGGGGGTCTGTCGAATTTAGCTGGACCGTTGAGTTGGGCAACTCTTGGCGCACAAAATTTTTTTCCAAATAATCTTAATGCACAAGTTCCCTTAGGTTCTCTGTTGCCTGCTATTCTGGGACAAGCCATGATTATTGGGTCTAATGCCTTGGTTCGACCATCGACTCTCAGCGATCCTCTCTACCAATCTGTGATGTGGACTGGCAATGCTTTGCAGCAACTCCTTTTCTGGATAAACAGTGGCTCTTTACGCAATGGTTTTTATAGTCCTATTAATGGATATAATTATTCTAATGCCTATGGATTAAGCCCTAATCTTTCTGATATCTATACGGCTGGGGCGTTTGGAGCTGTAGAAGATTATTTGATAAAGTCCAACCAAAGAAGTAAATCTAACTTCTTGTTTTCCTTTGTTCAAAATCATGCACAAGAAATTGTGCAATGCTCGTTGAGAGCAAAACCAACTGAACCGGTTATACCTCTTGAAAGGTCGGACAAGGCTGTTTTCCCCTACTCCTCCCTATTGTCTTTTAATAATAAAGACTTCACTTCAGAAAAGAAGACTTTATGTGAAGTAGGACATCAAAGGGAGGAAATAAAAATTATTCCTGTTCAATTTACTTCTCCAAGTTGGGGTTCGGGAACTTTAGTGACAGGGATAAGTCCTCAGTCCTATCAATCCTATATGCTTTTAATACAGGCAAATACGCTAAGAATACAGCAAAATGTCGCTATAGAAAGGCTGGATGCTCAATTATATCAAGATACACTGAATGTTATTCAACAATTAAATCAACTGGAAGCTAATCTTAAATCCTTAAGGATGCAATGTCAGCAAAATTATCTCTTAGCCATACCCCAAATATCCCAGCTTGAAATAACGGTGGTCAACCAGATCAGTAATCAACAACAATATTTAGAAAGATTAAAAAATAACATAGAAAATTATAGGCAGACTCGTTATCAGCTTCTGCTCGAAAGACTTCATATTATCGAGATGATGAAAGAAAAAGCAGCATTAGAAGCAGGACAGGCCGCCTCACATTATTTGAATGAAATACAGAGTCAACTGCCTTCTACGGCTCAAGCAGAGACGAATATGTAATGTTGAGATTTAGGTTAAATTCTGGAGAGGTGAACGAAAAAGAGTAATTATAAAGACCAACACAAAGCGTTGTTTGTTAGAATCACGTCTTGCTTGCTCTAGTTGTTATAGTTTTGATTTTTATTCTTCAATGAAAAGAAAAAATGAGAAAAAGAATAATTTTTCTCTATGATTTTCTGCCAGCAATATTTTCGTAGATTGAAGAAAAAACATGCTCTAACAAATTCTTTTAAAAGATCACTTTTTATTTATCTTCCATTAGAACAGATTTTTGGATGTTTTTGAGTCATAATTTCTGCCAGTTCACTTCTGACTTCTGCAGCCATCGACATCGGATTTTGCTCGAGATATTTCCGATCTTGAGGCAACGGTAAAATGCCTGCAATCAAGAATTGGCTCCATTCTAAAAGAGACATTTGCTGATTACGGATGCGCCAACAATCGCTGATGAGTCGAACGATTTCTGGGGGTGAAGGCTTTTTTTTTACACCTGGATGTCTGCGCAACTGGTTTGCTGTTTCAATAAAAATTGTACATAATTTTTTTGTCACCCAGGGATTGTACTTCATAATCAGTTTTATTTCATTTTCTACAGATGGCCAATTCATGTATATGACACGACATCTCCTGAGCAAGGCTTCTGTAGCATCCCGCAGATCATTTTTTGTAATAACGATGAGAAGATTATTGTTATTCGCTTTTAATTCCCCTCCTAATTGAGGAACAAAAATTTGAGATTCGTTTATGAAATCGAGAAGAAAACTATCAACGGAAACATCTGCTTTATCTAATTCATTAAGAATAAGAACAGTTTTATTTTCTTGAGAAGAAGAAACGGCTAGAGGAATAATCCCAGCTAAGATGCTACCATCTATGGCCTTGTCTCGAAGAAGTTCTTCTTTTCCGCAACCAGGAAAGAATTGAAATAAAAGCAGTCTTGCACTCAGGGCCTTGGCAACCGCTTTGCCTAAAAAGGTTTTACCGACCCCAGGCGGACCATCTAGCAAAACTGCTGAAAGTTCAGTCCCCTCTCCCATCGAATGAACAGCACATTCTACTACCCTTTTTGCAGCGATATCTGTTACGATATAACCCTCAGGAAAGATCAGGCTAGGAGCAAAATCTTTCATATCTGAAGAATAAACTAAATCTGTTCTTTTTTTCATATCGACCTATTAAATAGATAATGAAACCGATACGTTTCAATTATGTTGCATTTAAGACTGTTCAAGAATGTTTTCCTATTTATCAACCCGAGTTTCATCAACTTGAACGAATAAAAAACCCTACTCAGTATTTTCTACATACTTCAGGCAAATCACATGATACGAAAGACATAAATAAGCATGCTCAAAACCTTTCTCTTCCATCAAAAATTCCAAATGAAAGGGAAAGATAAAAGTAATGATATGATTGAATTTAACGGCTTTGCTCTTTTAGGCAGAAATGAAATTCAGCTTATAACTCGAAATGATCAAGAAAACTATTTTTGGCTTCCTTTACACTCCCTGAATTACGAAGAGATTGAAAAAATGAGGAAAGCCATTCAAAAGAATAATTGTCCGAATTATAATAAAATAATAACTGCTTTAAAGAAACGGCTTTCAGCCGATACTCTTTATGAAGTTAAAGAAAAAGCTCTTCTTTTTTCCATGCTTGCTGATGTTTGTACAGACGACAAATGGGAACAAAAACTTATTTTTATTGATCGCCAGGGAAAAAACGATTCTGCCATAAAAGAAAACTTTCTTCAAAAAAGCACCGAAGAGATCCTTTTTTTGGATAAGGAAAAGTTGGATTGGATAAAAAAATTTTCCACTCAACTGCAACATTTTTTTGATAGGCAAGAAAGAAAGCAACTTAGTTCTCTTTTCCAGTCTCTCAGCGAGCTTTACTATGAAAAGTATGAAAAGCAGCTTAAATATTCAAATTTATTATCATTTCCTGGATCTTTTAACAAACTTCCAAAAGATAAAAATAATCCGTGGATTGCAAAAGGATACTACAAGGTTAAAACCGATCCAAGGGGTAGGATAATAGCGAATTGGAAAGGAGAAATTCTTCTCGAGTATGTTCAGCCAGTTAAACCCTTAGACATAAGCAATTTTTTTCTAAAACTGATTAATCCTAGAAAAAAGAAAACTGAAATATCTCAACAGACTCAGAAATTTTTTAATGCCATGGATCTGTTTTGTGGCGAGATTGTGGGGGGGATAAACAATTTTTTTGAAAACTATTTTACAGCTGTATCTCATAAAGAAATCAAAGATCCCTATGCAAAAGCTTTTGCTCTGTTTTATTGGTCTTTGAAAGATTTTTTGGAATCACGAACGGGTAATTATTCTTCAAACAAAGACTTAATTTTCGATTATAGATTAAAAAGAATATTGCATCTTCTCGCCTTAAAAGAAAAACTTTCCTCTTTTGAGTTAGAAATGAATGAAATTGAAATGAAAGAAAACGAGAAGATAAAAGACCTTTTTCAAAAAGGGATTATTGTAAAAGAGCCTCTTTGTTCTACCCATTTTTGTCATTCTCAACAAAGCGATAGTAAAAGGAAAAAAGATTATGAAAAGTAATTGTTCAGAGATTAATGAAACAGAGTGGTGGAAAGAATCGATAAAAAAGTTTCAACAAGCTCTCCATGAAGAAAAACTTGCTTTGTTAGAAATTCCTTCAATAAAAAAGATTCTCATTGAAAGAATTATCCATCTCCATGAACCTTCTAAACAAAAAAGAATAAGTGCTATAGAAGTTGTTTTTCTTGTTTCATTAATTCTTTCTAGAAAAAAGAATAATGCTCAAAAAATTTTATCAACTTTAGATAAACTTCGATTAAATATATTGTGGTGGAATAGATTAAGAGAAGAAGCAGAAAAAGATAAGGGGGATCAAGCAAAAATATGGAGAAATAAAAGATTGAACCTTGCTCAGGTTACCGATCCTTTAATCATTAAGGGTGTGGAATTAGTTAACAAGGTAGTAAAAACGAAAAACTTAAATATAAAAGAGGCTGTATTTAGTGATGGACTCGTTGGATTTTACAGAGCCTTAGAAAAATATAATCCTTCTTTATCCCATCCTTTTCCCCCTTATGCTTTATACTGGATCAAAAATGAAATTTCTTCTGAAGCCCACAAATCAAAAACTGTTCAGATCAGTTCTTATCAAAAGAAAAAAAACGCACAGTTCCAAGAAGAATTTACTCAAAGATATTCTGAAAATAATCTTACATTAATGAGCTTAGACTCCCCCATAAATGACGCTGGAGATCCCTTTCATGAAGTTATTCCTAGTCAAAAAACTATTCCTTTACCCTCTGATAATGAAGATCTTAAAAAAGAATGGTTGCAAATTATGGATAGAGTCCCAATGGATTTTAGGCCTGTTTTAGCTTTAAGATATTATTATCCTATATGGGAGGTGCGATCCGATCAGTATTTTTTAGGGAGTGAGGTTTTTCATTGTCGCCAGACTCTCTCTTTCAAAAGAATTTTAATTGGGATAAATAAAAACTCTCCAAAAGCTAAAGACATCCAGGATTAATGAAATAATCGACCAATCCAATGAACAACTTCTTCCATAGCGTTGCCTATAATCTGCCATCCATTTCTGCACCAGCCTCTAAGTGGTTCTGGACAAAACCGGTCAATAGCAATAGCAGCGAGCAATGTGATCATGCCATCAAAAAGAAACTGTCCGATTTTTCCTCTCATGAACCTTTCATACTCCTTAGCAGATTATTTCTTTTGATTTTTAAATTAGTTGTAATCTGAAAAGAGCCTATAAAAGCCTTTTTTAAAAAAAATTTCAATAAGGAAAATTAAGATGGATCTTTTTTATTCTCTCCTTATTTATGGATTGCTTCTTTATTTTTTTAAGATTCCTGCACCAAAGCTTCAAGCATTAGAATATCCTTTGAATATACTTTATGGTTTAACTTTTCTTCCCCTATGGCTTCATAGCCTTTTGGCTCAGAGCTCAAAGAAAAAAGCCCTTTATATTTTTTTATGGATAACAGTCATTGTCATTATGGGTAAATTTAGCATTTTTTATTCCCATTATTCCTATTGCTATTATCTTGAGGCTTGTGGCTGTATCTTGTCTAACACTTCTCTTTTATTTTACATTCTATATCTAGGATTTTTATCTTCTTCCCCAATATCTTCAAAAGAAGAAAAAAAGAAAAACACTGACGAGATCCTTTATAATGAGCTTCTTGTAGTTTTAAAAGAAGATCCAGGGTTTTTATCCATTCCAGGGATTTCTTTTCAATCGGTTAGAAATCTACTTAGAGGAGTTTATGTGATTCCTAAGGAATCTTTCCCTTTTTTAACCAGAGATAACGTTGAACAATGGTGCCCCTGGTATGATGAATCAAAAATCATCGAAAAGAGTCTTAAGAGCCTTCAACAAGAACTCAAAGAACTTAAAGGAACGCTTTTAGTGTTTTCGGAAGAAAATCAGCGAGCGATAGCAAAAATTGAAAGACTTCAAGTTCGATGCGCAGAACTTGAAAAAACAAGGGATCAACTTCTTAAAGACATCCAAAAAATGCGTTCTGAGAGTCGACTCCAACATGTCTCAGATTTGCACAGACTGACTAATGAAGAACTTGAAAAAACAAAAGATAGCCGTATCCGGGAGATAAAAATTATCGATCAGATACTTTCCTTAAGACAATCCGCCGCTCAAGAAAATCATTAATCGTTTTGTGTATTTTAAATTTGAGGCGTTTTATACCTACAGGATCAACTTTTTCCCAACGGCATTGGCTCAATAGATCTAACACGCTTACCCTAAAAAGCCCCAAAGCTACAAAAGGAAAAATGATTCGTAACAGCCCTCTTAGTAGTGCCCACCTTAGGTTAGTTTTTTCATGCACAATTTTTAATCCCATTATCCGATGAAAAGGCCGACTTTTGATCCTCAATTCCCAGAAGACACACCAAGAAAAATACAGGAGAGGAAATACTATTAAAAGAGTCAATTTGTCGAAAACTTTAGCACAGAGGCTAAAAAGAAATGTCCATTCAAAACCACTGATCAATCCCCTTTCAATGAGAGTAGGCCTTTTTTTAGAGATTAATTTTTGTGAAAGCTTTCGACTTCTGTTCAAATCAAATATCTCCCCTTTTTTAATTAGTCTTTGGGCTAGTTTTTTTGTGATTGTCCTAATTATAAAATGATGGGAAACATCGATATTTCTGTATTAAGAATACTGAACAATTTTTTCTTACTTTTTTGCTTAAGTAGCTGTTCTATTCATCCTTCGCTGTCTGGCCGTTTTCCTGTAAACCTTGATTGCCAGAAAATTGATTATCTTATCTCTGCATCTCAACTCAAAGTAAAACCCTCGAAAGAAGGATTTGTCCTGATAAGTCCTTTGATCTATGGGAAAAAGATACTTTTGCCTACCGGGACGATATTCCATGCCCAGAGAGTATTTCCACAAGCATTGCCTCCAAGATATGCCGTTGATGCTCTTAGATTGAATGCTAAATCTCCTTTTGTCCCTGCCACAGGAGTAGTCTTTTATTCCGAAGGAGAATATTGGCTAACGTTAAGTAATCTTTATTTACCAAAAAAAAGTTAATCAATGTTAAACCCGATCAGCTCACTTGAGCATATAGTATTATGAAATCCAAAGAAGATTCAATCCGATCTGAACAGAAAAACCATCCTTGTCTATCTTCGCTTTTTTTTCTCCATCTCCATTCGAATAACAAAAAAGACAAGACGGCGAGTCAAACTCCTATTTTCCTTATCGATACTGAAAAACTATTCTCCCAGTTCTTTTTTTTCTTTCTAATTATCATTATTTTTATCCGCTTTTTTCAATTTCTATCCCTTTTGCACCATTATCCATGGAAAGTGGATTTTAAGAAGTTCGAAAAAATTAAGTTTGAAAAAAATGAAATAACTAGCCTTCTTCAGTGGAACGATCTTTTCCTTGATAAGATCCTCAATAAGATCCATCCGAAAAGTTTTGTTGCCTCTATCTGTTTTTCATCTGTACCCGGTATTCAGGTTGAGCAGTTTTATCTTGAATTTCCTGAAGCATGTCCCCGGGCAAAGTGCACTTTAAAAGTCAAAGCGGAAGATCCAGGGGGCATTGAAGCATTGGGTTTTTACACCGCTTATGCTTCGCTGGCATTTGAGAAGAGTACAGGCAAAAAGCTCAAGTTTGAGTTTAGCAACGTTCTCTTACCCAAAGAAAAAGGAAACCTGATAAATGCTGTGTTACTCTGTTTACCATTAAAAGAAGATTTCCAATGAAAATAGGAATTATCAAGTTATTCTTTTTGGGTTTGTCGCTTATGGGGAGCTGGATTTTTTCGGGAATACTCCTCGATTATGCCCAGTCCATCGTCAACAAAAGGCAAGCCATGGAAACAGAATATGAAGCTTCAAAACGATATGTAGAACAATTTTCTACCCAAGCAAAACGAATCAGTGAATTGAAAAGGGACTATGATACACGTAAAAAACAAAATACCGAAACCATTCTCATAGACGTTTTATCTCGTTTCCAAAGGAAAAGAAATGACTTTAGACTAGTCAGCATTTTTCAAAGTCCTTTGGGCATTGGATTAAAAGCTGAAGCCAGATCAGCAGCGGTTGTGGATTTTTTAGATTTCTGTGAACAAGAGATGCCCGATTTTTCTTTTCAATCCATTTCATTAACTGCTCCAAGCATAGATACACGAACAGGTGCTCTACTTTGCGAATTTATTTTTAGACGCAACGACTTTGAAGCATCTTCACATCAAACTGGATCCTTAACTGCAGGAGAAAAAAAAGATGAAAAAATCCAACTTCTATCTCCCTCTCCATCTCTTAAAAAATAAGCCTACTGAAAATCAAAATTATTCTGGAAACATTCCGAAAGTCATCCTTTCTTTTTTTTATTCCCATCCTCTTTTTATTTTAATGTTCTTAGGAGGATTTCTTCTTTTGCTCTTAAAGATAAATGAAGGGCAACTCTCTGAATCGTCTAATCAAGTACAGGTAAAGCTCACCGACTTCGAGCTAATCAGTTCAACCGATAAGGATGGAAGTATTGGCTATGGAATATTAGGTTCTAAATCACCTCATTTAGTTCCGAAACCCGTGCCTTTGCCTGCAAATGGTATCGATGCTTTTGGGCTTCCTGTTCAAGGAACATTTTTGATTGGTTCATCGTTTGAAGACCAAAATAGTTCCCTCTCGGATCTAGCTTCTTCTATTCCCATTCAGGGATTTATGGAAGGAAAAGAGGTTATTATTGGCAACCGTGTTTTTCATCCCGGGGATGTTTTTTTGTTAAGAACGCCAGCCCAGCTTCAAAAAATTAAAGTTATCGCTATCGAATGTGACGCTCTTATTCTTCAAGACCAGGCAGGAACCGAAATAAGGGTTCCTTGGCCTAGAGTGATACTAGATGAATATGGCGTATATGGAGAAATCCAAATTAATCATCATAGCAAGGGACAGAGCATAGAAAACCCTATTAATCGGTAAGATGAAAAGAAAAGTGCTTTTTATTTTAGCTTTCTCTTGCCTTCTATGTTTATGCCTTGCTCAAAATCAACAGGATTTTTCTTCTAGCTTCAATGAAGAAGATATTGGAGTTGAATTTAAAAAAAACGAACTCACGCCTCAAGTCCCTTTTGAACATCCATTTGAAGAGGATAAACCATACGTTATTTTTGATATGAGCCTTAACGACTTTCTTAGGGCTATGGCTCAGAGGGCAAAATTCAATTATGTTTCTAAAAAATTGATACAAGGAAGGGTCAGTGCTGTATTTTATGCTACTGATCCTGTCATTATGGCCAAAACGGCAACAAAAACCAATGGTTATAGGCTTCTTGTCAAAGATAAATCGTTTGTAGTTCAAAAAGAAGAAAAAGAAGAAAAAGGAAAGAAGTATTCTAAAAATTCAATTCCTTTGTCTAGAAAGGAACGAGAGCAATTTGAGGAGATTCTTGCACGGGGACAAGAACCTGCTTATGGAGTTTTTAGATACCGGGCTAAGTTAAAACCAAATGGATATAATCGTTCCAATCACCCCATAAAATCTGAAAAAATAAAGGTTATGAAAAATCAAGGATCTAAGGCTCAAGCAAAAAAAAAGCTATTTCCATCCTCTAAAACAAATAACAACATTGGAAAAGAGCTAAAAAAAGATCATAAATCTAGATGAAATCTGTAACAAAAGTTCAGTTTTGATTATTTGTTCTCTAATTTTTTTGTTCAATCTTTTGAAATTCTTTTCATAAAATCCACCTTGGTGACTATTCCAAACTCGTTGTCTAGTTGATTCCAGAGCAATTCAAGACTCTTTAAGCTTTGCAATAAGTAAATTATATATCGAGAGAGCTAATTATTATACAGTGATGTTTACGCCATTTTCAAACAGGTAAACAACTTTTCACACCAGCTATTATCATCCAAGAATAAGAGATGGTTATTTTCATATTCTTTTTGAGTCGGCGGGTTGTTTCTTCCTTTAACCAATTCATCATAGGAAGTGACAGAGAGTATAAATGATTCCAATTGAATATTGCTATTTTTAAGCCCCTTTTCTATATCCTTAATTTCTTTTGAAAACTGTATTTTTTCATCGTGTAATCCCTTGCTGTGAATTAATCCCTTTGGGTCTATAAAGACGATTGTTTGTTTATTATTCTCTTTTACCCACATAATAAAATCTGGATAAAATTTTGCCCACTGCAGTTGAAAACCCACGCCAGAGAATGGGTAATTTCTAAGAAGATATATCTCAACACCCATGTATTTGTCTTGGTTATTATTCCAATATTCCCTCAAACCTTTTACAAACTTATACTCACTGTCCACCAATCCTACTGGAGAAATTTTGTCTATGTTCTTGTTCTGAAGCAATATGGGCACATAGAGGAGGCGATCAAAATAGATCCTTGGCAGAAGTTTATCATCGTCATTAAACAGTTCTATTAAATCCTTGGCCAGTTTTTTTATACCCGTAATCAGATCATTTTTTCTTTTAGTTTTATCTATTTGTATTGTATAGCCATACTCTTTCTCAAGAGCAGACAAAGGCGATTGTGTTCCAATAGTAGTGTAATATAGGTTTTCTGTCTCAAAGCGCTTAGCATGGTTTTCATAGAACAAGTCCAGATACTTTTTTATAACCAAAAGAGCAATCTCTTCGACACGTAGCAAATCCTCCTTCCTTTTGATATCAAAAATATCTGGAAGCCCTATTACTTTGAACCTATTTGATAAAAGTAATCTTTTTAGTCCGTTTCTATCCAAAACCAAATTCCAGTAACCTTTGGCAACTTTAATTTCACAAACCTCCTGCCATATCCTATCCCAATCAAGTATATCCATTTTATCAGCTGGAAATTTCGAGCTCTGAACATTTTCTTTTATCTTCTCTTTTGTAATTTTCCCTTCCTTTCTCTCTGATGATAAATATACTGAGGCTTTTGGAAGAGGATCAATTGAGAAGCGAATTTTATCGTCAATATCGAACTTTAGAACTTTTTCCTCCTCAAACTTTTTGTTCTTATCTTTGGATAATATGTAAAGTGTTCTCCACCTATTTTCATGCAAAGGCTCTATAGGTATTTGAATAGTCTCAAATTCTACATCTTCCCTCCGTATTGCCTCTAAAAATTTACTCAGATAATCAGCTTTAATGCCATAAATGTTGAGCGTCTCTAATGGGTGGATTTCGTTTCTCTTGCTTCTCTTAAGAGACATTCCTTTACCTTTTAATCTTATTCCTCTTCCAAACAACTGAATAATCTGAGGTCCATGCCCTGTACCAATATTGAGAAGCCCCATTGAGGAAACACGCCAGCTATCCCATCCTTCAATAAACTTCTTGGCTCCAATGAGTAGATTGATCTTTGAGCCTTCTCTTTTGATATCCTCAAAAAGAGAAGTTGATATTGCATCCTGCTCTATAGAAATTCCATCTTTCTCTAGCTGCTTCTTAAACCCAGAGACATCACCGATATTTATAACTCCGAAATATTCTTTCTCAGAGATCTTTAACCCAAGTTCTCCCTCGCTATTTTTAAGTTCATATATACATAAACTTCCCCTTCCACAGAAAACCTTGCGATATAAGTCATCAATATTTACTCTTCTGCTTTTGAGGTACGTAAATTTATCGCTAAATACATCCAAGCCTTCTTCATTTTTTAGCTTTGTATTTCCTTGTAAAATATCATTTACGCTCTTCTTAAGCCAATCTTCATATTTGATAGCCTTGTTTATGAGTTCAAGAATCTGAATAACATCTGAATTGCCTTCCTTTCCAGTGACTGTTGTTCCAACAAAAATCCAGAGAGGCCTTTCAATGTTATGCTCTTTAGCTAAATTATTATTTTGCTCATATACCAAGAGCTGCTCATAAAAAGACAAAAGATTTGCTACAAACATTATCTCTTGGAATTCTTGATCCGAGATTTTTGGCTGTCCCACATTTAAAACAGAAAAGTCCTTACCATATCCATCGAGATAAAAGTATTTATAAGAATAGTCAAAAAGGATAGATTTGGCGTATTCACGAAGTGTCTGTTGATTTCTCTCACTTAAAATCTGCCCGAACGTAGCACTGTATTCAAAAACAAAGCCATTTTCGGCAAGCTTATTTCTAATTGCTGCCCACTTTTGCTCTTCTCTTTTACCTTTATGCCCTTCATCTACAAAAATAAGTTTTCTACCCTCAAACGAACTAACCGATAACGTCAGCCCATCCCCCTTCTTTTCCTCGACAAATTTGGTAATCTCTATGACTAGAAGTTGATTATCATTTCTAAAGTCACAGCTGAAACTGCCTGAATAAAGTTGACAAGGAATTCCACTTTTGCGTAATTCTTCGAAGTGCTGTTTTGAAAGCCCTTCATTTGGAGTGATAAGAAGAATACTCTCTGGAGAAAAAATTTTATATCTCAAAAATTGGTAATAGTTGATATGCATTATCAATGTCTTGCCAGAGCCCGTTGCCATCCAAAAAGCAAGTTTGTTTAAATCTTTTTCAGTAAATTCGTCTATGATTTCAATATCCTGCTTTTGTTTATAGCTCTTCAAAAATTCATTCAACTCAGCCAAAAACTCTTTTTTTTTATTCTTCAGATTATCCAAGACAATATCGGTAAAAAGCACTGCTAGGTATTGAAAATATTTTAGAGAAATGAGCTCACGCCTGTATTTGTTTATTGCTTCTACATAGGATTGAATGTTTGAGTTGTATCTAAGAAGATCAGCTTCGGATAGTTTGTCTTTCCTAAGATTATCAAGTAATCGGATAATATTGCCTGCTCCAACAGAAACATCCTTTAACTGCTCTTGCAACTTCTGCTGTAAATCTCTAAAATCATTGATGCCAAGAAGAGAAAAAATGTATTTATTTAATACATGATACTTTTCAATCTCAGTCTTCACTCTATCATTTTCTTAAATTCTGGTTCAATGTAACGAATTTCTACTGTATGTCTTCCAAGTTGAGGAGTTAAAACGCTCTGCCCGTTTATATAGAGAATCTGCGGTGCCCAAGGGTCAAGCTCTTGAATAATAAATTCTTTATCTTTCTTAAAATCATCGTTACTCCAAAAATCATCGTATTCTCTCCAAACAATAGCAACATGTTTCCCTTCTTTCTCGCCACCAATAAACATGTACTTTCTATTATTGTTTTCTCTTGTTTTTATTTTGTTGATCTTTATTCCTAAAAAATAGTTAAAAGTTTCTGGAATATCTATTATTTGTTCTCTTGGTTCACCTACCTCTTGAAGATTGACTTTAAGTTTATAATCAAAAGGTTTCTTTAGATTTTCAATGTTTAGAAGACATGGACTTTCTTTTGTTTCATAATCAAGAAAGTATTTCAAAAGATACTCATCTTTGAAAAGGTCTTCTATTTTTTGATTTTCTATAAGTGCAATGTTATCCAGTGTGTCTTCGTATTGCTCAAGAATGTGGTATTTGAAAAATACTCCGGGTCCATTTGTATCTTGGGGATGTCCATCTTCCCAATTAAAAGAACAAGCTATCTTCTTAATTCTTGGAATAATAACTGTATCAAAGTAATCTGCCATTTCTACAAGAATAAACTTTCTCTTGTTTCCATCTTTTTTATTAAGTTTCATAACAGCGTGAGCTGTTGTACCCGAACCAGCAAAAAAATCTAAAATAATATTTTCTTTATTTGTTTTAACCATGCTTAATAGGAATTCTATAAACTCAACGGGTTTTATTGAGATAATGGGTATCAATTCCATATCTCTAATAAATTTACTTTCGTTATTCATTTCCTTTTCAAAATCATAATAATCGTAATATGAAATTTCTTTTATCGGATTATCTAATGACTTTCTAACATTAATTGGTACTCCTTGATAATATACTGCATTTATTGTTTTTTGACTTGGATTTTTTATATATCTAAAACCAAAACCATCATCGCCTATTCCATATACTTTATAAAGAACGTCATAATTTTTTTCCTTTTCAAAAAAAGGTCTTAAATTTTCCTCATAGAATTTGCCTGTAAATTGTGCGGTTTTGATCTTTCCCCTGATTGATATAGCTTTTGCTATCCAAGGGTCTTTTATATCAGATATTTCTAGAATTTCATACTGACCAGGTAAAAATTCTTCTATTTTATACTTGCCTATGTTAAATACTCTATTAGGCTTAGTTTTTTCAATAATTTTGTATCTGTACTCTTTAAATTCATATTCTATTCTACGAAGTTGAATAGATGGTTTAGTTCCTTTTGAAAGGGATAAGCAATATTCTATTGATTTCTGGAATAACGATTTTTGAGCTAATTGCCGTGATGGCTCCCTCATTTTGACTTTTATAATTTCAATTTCTTTAAATGATGCAGACGTTATAATTCTTAAATTGTTTACTTCATTATCATCAATACTCACAAAAAAAACTCCATTTTCCCTCAACAACTCCCTTGCCACCCCTAGCCTATTTTCCATCATCGAGAGCCAGCTTGAATGTTGATATTTATCTCTATATAAAAAACCATCACTTCCTGTATTATATGGAGGATCAATATAAATCGTCTGAACCTTTTGTTTATACTTCTCTTGAAGTAAATTCAATGCCTGCCAGTTTTCGGATTTTATCAGTAACCCATCGAGCAAATCATCTAAGTTGTCATTCTCAGTAAGCTTCTCAAGAAGTTTTTCTTTGAATTGTTGACTGAAGTATTTTGTATCAATAGGGAGTTTACTTTGCCTTAAATCCCCTTTTTCTTTAGGTATTTCAAAGCCCAAATCGTCCCATTCTTTTTTCTGCTCCGTATTGTCCCATATCTTGTCATAAAATTCCTCGGGTAGCCGGTCCGTCGTAATTACATATTCCGTTTTCAAGACAAACTTCTTTTTCTCCCATAATTTCTTTTGAAAATTTTCAATCTGAGAGAGAAAATCAATTACATTCTGGCCAATTTCCCGCACTACTTTGGCACGGGTTAGGTGCTTATCTAAAAATCTTTCTTTTTCCAGTGTCTCTATGTCCAAAACCTCAGCTTTTATAAAGTAGTCCAGCTGGTCAGAGAGAAATTTCTTTAGGTTTTTGTGGATGAAATAATCCCTTGTGTTTTTAGCAGTAAACCTGTTTAACTGATAAAGAAGAAAAGGGGTTTTATTTTCAATGTTATATTCCTTTCCAAGGACCCCCTTTAATATAACATCTTTAACTTTCTTTAATGTTTCTTCATAAGTTTTCTGGTTGATCTTCTCTTGTTTTACAGTGTTGTTTCCGCTTTCTATCCCATAATCCTTTTCTTCTACTTCAGTAAGCTCTCTATATTGGAAACAGATGATTAAGTTTTTATCTTCAATGATATTATCAAGAATAAAAAACCTTTGCTTTGTGGCTTTGTTGGAAGCAAGCTCTTCTTTGGCTGAAACTATACGGAAGATAACCTTGTAATTATTTGCTTTGAATATGTAATCTCTGAAAAGAAGGCCTGTTTTTGTGTAATACTGCTCTGAATTTGCCCAGTAGAGCTTGATCTCTTCGCCATTATAAGGAATAGCATACTTATGCCCTTTTATTGAATAGCGGTAATGAGGGATAAAATCGCCTTCTTCATAGTATCGGGAGAAAAAGTTATAGAGATCATTGAAAACTTGTAATTTGATTTCGTCGATAGTCTCAGCCTCTTCCTTCTGTGCTTTTACCGAAAGATACTCTCTTCCGATTGGTCTATTCCAAAACGCTTCTTTCAGTTCTCCAGTTGAACTAAACGCATCTTCTCCTAATGCTTGAATGACCCTTTCTTTCAGCTTTTTAAGATTTTGATTTATATTGGTTAATCTTTCATCTTTATGTTTGGCAAAGGCAGTTTCAATTTTCTCTTTAAGGTCCTCATTAATAAACTTCTCAACTTTATCTCGTTTATAATTCAAAATACGATAGATCCCGAAGTCTAAATCCGAAGACTCAAACTGGAAAAGCTTCTTTAGTAAGTTCTGAAACTTCTCAATTGTGCTCATGATGGGTTCTGGGAATTTTCCGTCTCTCAGCAGAAAAAGCTCCATGAAAACCTGTTCCATCTTCTCTGCAAGGATCATGGGCTTTGCGTAGACTGAGGTGTTTAGTCTATACTGCAGTCACAAGCGAAGGAATTGGATCTAATCAACTGAAAAATCGGTTTTTAATAAACGAACACAGCAATTCTGCTGAAAATTCTCGTTTTGCATAGTCCAATCCCTAAGTTGAGCTCCTCCCCCCGCCTGAAGGCGGAAGATTCCTTCCTGACACCAGGGGCCTTGTTGCACCTCTTGGATCGGTCGAACAACCGACTCCCCGGCGCTACACCGGAGAACAGGCGATCCGGGCCAGTCCAGCCCTTAATGTGTTCATCGCTCCCACTGTGTCGGCATGGCCCTCATACCCGCACCTCTTGCAACGGAATGTCGTTTGCCTCGACCGATTCGCTTGGCTTACATGTCCGCATTCCGGCACCGGACAAGTCTGGCTCGTGTACGGGGCCGATACGGTCCCCAGCCACCCCCCCAACCAGTGGAGCTTGTAACCCAAGAACGTGTCAAATGCAATCCAAAGGCTATTTCTTTCTAACGTAAAGCTGGGCTTAAGGCTTAATATCTTCGTCAGGAATGGCATTAACATCCGCTTCACTGAGGGGAGCTGTTCTTGATTTATATTCCTCCCTGGCAGCCTTAACTTGTTCGACAGTTACCGGTGTTCCTTTATTTCCCCAAGATTGCCTTATATAAGTAGCCACTGCAGCAATACGGTCGTCAGATAATATGGCTTTCCAGGGTTGCATAACCCCATTGTATTGGGTGCCATCTACTTTAAAAGGTCCTTGGAGACCATTAAGAATAATAGCCACAACTCTTTTTGATCCTCCATTGACGATTTTCGTTCCAGACAAAGGAGGATACACTCCAGGAACCCCTGTTCCCGTAGGTTGATGGCAAGCCGCACAATTCATATCATAAAATTTTTTCCCTTCTTTCATCGCGTCTTGAGCAAAGAGAGAAGAACTTAAAAAAAGAGAGGCTATACCGAGAAGAACACCTTTGTAAAAATTTTTTTTCATAATAATTAATTTTAAAAATGTTAGAGTACCAATAACTTTCATAGCTAAAACTGAAGAATTATTTATAATAGAAGAACTTAATAGAAAAATTTTTGTCAATCATAAAATAAAATTTCTTTCGATCTTTTTAAGGAGCCAGCCTTTCAATTTTCCATTGGCCATTTGCTTCTTTCGAGTAAAGAAATCGGTCATGAAAGCGATTTTCCCTTCCTTGCCAAAATTCTATTTTTTCGGGCACAAGCCAGTATCCACCCCAGTTTTCAGGCATGGGGACATGCTCCGATTCAAATTGGCCCCGGTTATGATTAAAGAGATCTTCTAGATAAGCCCTTTCTTTAGGAACGGGTTGACTTTGAGGAGAGGTATAGGCGGCTATTTGACTGAGAAAAGGTCTTGTCTGAAAATAATGAAGCGATATTTCAGGACTTGTCTTTTCACATTTTCCACTTACACAAACCTGCCTATAAAGGGTTGGCCAAAAACAAGCAAAAGAGGCTTTAGGGTTTTCTTCTATATGTTTTCCTTTAATACTCAAGTAGTTTGTAAAAAAAAGGAAACCATTTTCATCCACAGCCTTAAGAAGAACATAGCGTACCCGGATTTCTCCTTTAAGATCAGAAGTGGCAAGTGCCACAGCATTAGGTTCGAAATGTTCTGTCTCCAAGGCTTGCTCATACCATTTGACGAATTGCTGGAGAGGATTTGAATCCAATTCTTCAAATTGTAGAGGACGACCAAAATATTCTCTTTTTTTTTCTTTAAGGATCATAGTTTACCATCGAGTTAAAAAATATTGGATTAATGTAACGAAGAACATTGACATCCTCCCCGGCCTGAAGGCCGGAGATTCCTACGGCGCTCAGGGGTGGCATGGTGCCTCTCCTGGGTCGCTTCGGTGGGTTCCTGCTTCCGACCGCCAGCGCGGTTCGATCCACAGGCCATCCGGGCTGACGGCTTGCGCCATCCCGCTGCAAGCGTGCAGCGTGTCCTGCCCTTCGTCCCGCAACATTTGCATCCCGCAAGATAGGATGTTGATTGCACCGACCACATCGGCGTTGTCCTCGAAACCACATTCCACACACGCAAACCGGGCCTGCGTCTGGCGGTTGTCCGCCGAAACGTGTCCGCAGCACGGGCAGGCGCGGCTCGTATTCTGCGGCGGCACGGTGATCAGCCGGCCGCCCCGCCATGCCAGCTTGTAGTCCAGTTGGCGACCGAACTCGAACCAACCTTGATCCAGGATCGACTTGTTCAGGCCGGACATGGCCCAAACGTTTCGGCCTGGAGCCTCGATGGTGCCCGCCGCCGACCCGGACATGTTCCGTACCTGCAGGTCCTCGACGAAGACTACAGCGTGGTTTTTGCTGATCGCGGTCGAGGTCTTATGGAGGAAGTCGCGGCGGACATTGGCGATGCGTGCGTGGATGCGCCCAACTCTTGCTTTTGCCTTCCTCCAGTTGTTGCTGAATCTGACCCTGCGGCTCAATGACTGCTGCGCCTTGCCCAACGCCATCTCATGCCGCCTGAAGCTGTGGAGCGGGGCGTAGAACGTGCCATCCGAAAGCGTAGCGAAGCGGGCGATCCCCATGTCGATGCCAACCGTACCCCCTTGCGGGACGATCTGCTCGACCTCCCGCTCGGCCTGGATGCTCACGTACCACTTACCGCATGACTGGCTTACGGTGACGTTCTTGACTACACCGAGCAGCTCCCGGCTGTTGCGGTAGCGCAGCCAGCCGAGCTTGGGCAGAAAGATGCGGTTGTTGTGCTGCTCCAGCTTGATCTGCTTCGGGTCGGGGTAGCGAAAGCTATCCGACATGCCTTTCTTCCTGAAGCGTGGGAAACCAGCCCACTTGGCAAAGAAGTTGGCGTAGGCTCGCTCCAGGTCTTTGAGGGATTGTTGCAAGGGATGCACCGGAGCGTCCTTGAGCCATGCCGTTTCCGCGCTGTTGCGCCACTCGGTGAGCAGCTTGCACAACCCAGCGTAGCCAAGTTTTTTCTCGCCTCGCTCGTGGCGCTCCTTCTGCAACGCCAGCGCCCTGTTGTAGACGAACCGGCATGAGCCAGCGAAGCGGCACATTTGCCGCTCTTGCTGGCCGTTTGGCATCAATTCGTACTTGAAGGCTTGGCGGATAAGCATGGAAACATTATACTGAGCCTATGGCGCAAAATCAAGATATAAGACATGGACGGCACTGTGTCTTCAAGATGCACGTCCATTTGGTCTTCGTGACGAAATACCGCCGCAAAGTGTTCGACGACGACGCCATCAACCGGCTGCGCACGATCTTCGCCAAGGTCTGTGCCGACTTTGAGGCGCAACTCGTCGAGATGGACGGCGAGGACGATCACGTCCATCTGCTCGTGGAATATCCACCCAAGGTCGCCGTCTCCAACCTGGTGAACAGTCTCAAGGGCGTATCCAGCCGGCTGCTGCGCAAGGAGCGGCCCGACATTCAGAAGCGTTACTGGAAAGGCGTGCTGTGGTCGCCGTCGTACTTCGCTTCAAGCTGTGGCGGTGCGCCGATTTCCATCGTGCGCCAGTACACCAGAGCAGCTGCAGACGCCACACTGAACCCAAGGACGGCTACGCCCTCCGCGCTATCCTTCCCCGCCCCAAGCGGCGGGGCAAGCCCGCGCACTTGGTCAAAAGGCCAAATTTAGCAATAATTTTTGAATTTTAATTTGGCTATGTACATTATCATTAGTCATGGACAAATCGTCTCCCACCACTCACCATAAGGCCCTCCAGATTAATCTCGATTCCCAGAAATATGGAACATTTGCAGAAATTGGTGGAGGACAAGAAGTTGTACGATGGTTTTTTAAGGTGGGGGGTGCAGCGGGAACAGTTGCCAAGAGCATTTCTGCTTATGACATGACGGTTAGTGATGCGATTTATGGTCCAACTGAACGATATGTTTGCCAAGAAAGATTGTTAAGAATGTTGGATCATGAATACGATCTCTTAATTGACAGACTACAAGTAAAGAGGGGCAAAAATACTCATTTTTTTGTTTTTGCTGATACAGTAACTATTCAAGGCTATCAACAGCGCATAGATTGCCATGGTTGGTTAGGGGTTCGTTTTCAAGACGAACCTATGGGAAAATGTAACGATATTATTGTTCATGTCCGATTTTTAGAGCAGGAACGGTTGCAACAACAAGATACCTTGGGGATTTTAGGAGTTAATTTAATTTATGGGGCTTTCTACTACAATCAGGATCCTGTTCTTCTCATTGAGTCGCTTATGGATAATATTGCCCCAGGAAAAATAGAGGTGGATTTGATTGAGGCTAGTGGCCCACTTTTTAACAATCTTGACTCTAGAATACTCAATCTACAACTGATTGTCTCTGGACTGAGTCAAGTCATTCTCTTTACTCCAAATGGGAAGACCGTTCAACCCTCTGACCTTCTCTATAAAAAAGCCGTATTGATCGAAAGAGGAAGATTTGAACCGGTAACTAATCTTAACATGGAGATGATGGAAGTAGCCAGAGCTCGGTTTTTGCAGGAACCAGAAATCACGGATGTACCTAAAATAGAACTCATGGAAATCACCACACGAAATCTTTTGACTGAAATGGGTACAATCGATAAAGAAAACTTTATTCAAAGAATAGATCTTCTTTGTGCCTTAAAACAACATGTACTGATATCTAATTATGCGGAATTTTACGAAATTTCTACCTATTTAAACCGTTTCACCAAAAATCTTATCGGTTTAGTTCTGGGTATTCCTCTTTTGCAAGAGCTTTTTAATGAAAAATATTATTCTTATGTCGAGGGGGGGATATTGGAAGCGATGGGTAGGCTTTTTAAAAAGAAAATAAAGCTCTATGTCTATCCCACTTTTGACGTCCAGACAAACCAACTCATTACAGCGGAAAATCTTGAGATCAAAGGACCCATTAAGCACATTTACAACTACCTTTTGGAATCAAACCAAGTTGTTCCTCTCCATCCTCTTCGTCCTCCGCCGAAATCTTTTTCTCCCAAGGAAGTTACCGAATATATAAAGAGAGGGGATCCCCGATGGAAGGAATTCGTTCCAGTACGAGCGGTTGAAATTATAGAAGAAAAAAAATATTTTGGTTATTGTGCAACCGCTTGATCTAACCATTGAGGGTAATGAAAGGAGCTTTCTTTTAGATTGTCCATAAATGCAGTCGGTATATGGTAACGGTCTTCTATCAGCTCCACAGCCATAGGAGAAATAGCTAAATTTGCATAACGATTCAATATCAGTCCTATTAGAGGAACAGCGGCCTTTAATATACTTTCTATGGTCAAAAAAGTGTGATTTAGAAATCCAAGCCTAACATGAGCAATTAAAATGACTGGGCAACGCAAAGATTGAACGAGATCTCTCAGAAGCCATTTTTTCGAAAGTGGAGTTAACCATCCTCCAATCCCTTCAATCACAACATGACTATAGGCATTTGTTATTAATGAAATCGATTTTTTTGTCTCCTCAAGCAAGATCTCCTTACCTTCAAGGATCGCAGCGATAGCAGGAGCTATGGGTTGAGAAAAATGAAAAGGGTTAATATCATCTAGGGTCATAGTTTTTCCTGAGGCTTCCCATAGTCTTAGGGCATCTTCTCTTCCACCCGTAGAAATGGGTTTTAATCCAATCGCATTATATCCTCTTGATCTCCAATATTTAACCAATTCACAACTGAATGTTGTCTTGCCTACACCTGTATCGGTCCCTGTAATAAAAACAATCATTTTTTTTTAATTTAACCATTATCTTTTGTTTTCTATGAGGAGTTTGTCTTGACTTTTCAAGCTTTAACAAAAAATAAAAAGGAAGAAATGGGTCTCGATTATTTTTCTAATTGAATCTTTTACTCTTTTATCTATATAAAACCTAAAAGATTTTTTTTGATTGCAAACAACACAATTATCTACTAAATACAAATAGAAAGTAGAGAATAAAATTGAGGTTAAGATGGCTGATAGAATTAATAAATATCCAGATAATGTCTTTGGAAAATATTACGTTGATACACAATGCATAGATTGTGATTTATGCAGGGAAACCGCACCCGCAAATTTTAAAAGAAATGATGATGGCGGGCATTCTTACGTTTATAAACAACCCGAAACTCCTGAGGAAGAGGAACAATGCAGGGAAGCAAAGGAGGGTTGTCCGGTAGAAGCAATCGGAGATGATGGGGATTTAGATGTCATGGAGTTACAAGAAGAAAAATTGACTGAATCTTAGTCCCTTTCCTTCTGATTGTTTGTCGAATAGTTTCATGGATGATGTAAACAGCTTATCCATTCCAAAAGCAGAAATAGAAAAAGGGGTGGGGAAAAGAATTGATCTTTTTCTTTCTTCACTCCTCAATGTTTCAAGAAACAAAGTTAAAAAGAAAATCCTAAGCGGGGCTCTCCGTTTAAAAAATGGATCTGTTTTGGAGCCTTCGCATAGAATTCGGGGCATCGAAGAGATCGAAATCTTGGGGGGATTCAACGAAGAAATTGCTCCTCTTCCTAAAGCTGAAAAAATTCCTCTTGATGTGCTTTTTGAGGATGAAGACATTCTTGTGCTTAACAAAAAACGAGGCATGGTTGTTCATCCCTCTTGTGGCCATTGGACAGGGACAATAGTTAACGCTCTTATCTTCCGTTATGGACAGTTATTGCCTGGATCCTCTCTTTTACGCCCAGGGATTGTTCATAGACTGGATAAAGATACCTCTGGAGTAATGGTTATCGCAAAAACTGAGGAAGCCTTAAAATCTCTTCTTTTGCAGTTTTCGCAAAGAACTGTTCATAAAGTATATATCTGTTTATGTAAAAACCGCTTTCCCTACCCTTATTATACGTTCGAATCAAATATTAACAGGCATGCTTCCGATAGGAAAAAAATGGCTGTCCATCAGTTCAAGGGGAAGAGTTCGAAAACCTCTTTTACTGTTCTTTTTGCTTCCGATCAAGCCTCTTTACTTAAATGCGAACCTATCTCTGGCAGGACTCATCAAATAAGGGTTCATCTTTCTTATTTGGGTTTTCCTATTATTGGCGATCCTTTATATGGTAAAGGAGTAAGAAAATACCCTTTTGCCTTACTATTGCACGCCTATGCTCTTAAGTTCATGCACCCAAGGAGTGGAAAAAGAGTTGAATTTGTTGCTCCTCTTCCACAAGATTTTCAAGAGGCTTTTCAATTTTTTTATGGAAAAAATTTCTCATGGAAAGATTGTTCCTTCTCTTTATAAATACTTAGAGATATTGAGATTTCTTGGTTTCTCTCATCTTTATCTTCCTCGATTACCCCATTTTAGCAAAGAAAACATAGCTCAAGGATCGAAAAAGAGTGACCAGAAAGAAATGCCCCCTTCTACATTAAAAAAAGCTTCTTCACTGTCGCAAAATCTTTCGAAGGAAAAATTGACTGAAGAATTATTGTTGTTGGAAAACAAAGTTCAAGCTTGTAGAAATTGTCCGCATCTTGTTTCTTTTAGAACTCAAACTGTTTTTGGGACGGGAAATCCTTATGCTCAGTTGATGTTTGTAGGGGAAGCTCCAGGGGCTGAAGAAGACATGCAGGGACAGCCCTTTGTTGGACCTGCAGGCCAGCTTTTGACGAAGATGATCAAAGCTATGGGACTTTCTCGTGAAATAGTCTATATAGCCAATGTTTTGAAATGTAGACCTGACATACCTAAAGGACAAAAGGGAAACAGAAAACCCACAGCAGACGAGATGTCTAGATGCCTACCTTATCTTCTTTCTCAAATAAAACTGATCAAACCCAAGGTCATTGTTGCCCTAGGTGCTACAGCCTATGAAGGGCTTACGGAGCAATTTGGAGTAAAAATCAGTGAGGTCAGAGGCCGGTGTTTTGATTTTCATGGAGCCATCCTTATCCCCACTTATCATCCTTCTTTTCTCCTTCATAACCCCTCCTTACCAAATAAAAGAAAAGTATGGGAAGATCTCCTCACAGCGATGGAAAAATTGGGAATGCCGATTTCAGAAAAACAGAGAAATTATTTTCTTTCTTGAAGTCTTGAAAATTACTTCTTTATAAGTTTTCCGTAAGATTTTATATTTCAAAAAGTGGGATTCTTATTTAGCTTCTTTCTCATTCCCTTTAAAAGATGAAACTTTCTACTACCAAAAGAAATTTACCTCCACAAAAAAATAATGAACCTCCCTTTCCTTACGTCAGATTTTTAATCCAAATAGGCATTGCCCTTTTTCTAGTTTGGATTTGGCAGGAAAGCCTACATAAAGCTACCGTTTCAACAATTCCCTATAGCGAGTTCCTTAACAAATTAAATCAAAAGGAGATCATAGAATGTAAAATCACTCCCGATGAAATATATGGAAAGATGCTTATTAGCAAACCTGAAGAAAAGGGAAAACCTCCTAAGATTGGTCTTTTTTCAACTGTCCGAGTTGATGATCCTGACCTTGTCAAACGACTGCAAGCGGCTGGGGTAGTTTATGGAAGTGTAAAACCAAGTTTACTTTCTCAAATTCTTTTTTCTTGGGTCGTTCCCATTCTTATTTTCTTTCTTGTATGGTTTGTTCTTGCGCGATTTGTTGGTGGAGGGGGAGCAGGATATTCTTTGCTTAACATTGGCAAAAGCAGGGCTCGGCTTCTTGTAGACGAAAGTACAGGAGTAACGTTTGCTGATGTAGCCGGCTGTGATGAAGCAAAGTATGAGTTACAGGAAGTCGTTGACTTTTTGAAAAATCCTTCTCGATATAGGGCTTTAGGAGCAAAGATTCCCAAGGGAGTGTTGCTTGTGGGTCCTCCTGGTACAGGAAAAACATTGTTAGCCAAAGCGGTCGCAGGAGAAGCGAAGGTTCCCTTCTTCTCAATAAGTGGGAGTGAATTTGTCGAAATGTTCGTGGGTGTTGGTGCTGCACGGGTTCGTGATCTTTTTGGCCAAGCTAAATCCAAGGCCCCTTGTATTGTTTTTATTGACGAGCTTGATGCAATTGGAAGGCAACGAGGCGTCAGAATTCAGATAGGGTCAGATGAACATGAACAGACACTCAATCAACTTCTTGTAGAGATGGATGGGTTTGATCCTAATGAAGGCATTATTGTGCTAGCTGCAACCAATAGGCCAGAAATTCTAGACCGAGCCCTACTCCGGCCGGGTCGATTCGATAGGCAAGTTGTGGTGGATTTACCAGATGCAAATGGGCGTGAAGCGATCTTAAGAGTTCATGCACGAGGTAAACCCTTGTCAGCAAATATTGATTTTAAAGAAATAGCGCAAGCAACCATGGGTTTCTCAGGAGCTGACCTGGCTAACTTGCTTAACGAAGCAGCTCTTTTGGCTGCACGGAGAAAATCTTCAAGTATTGAACAAATCGACCTATTAGAAGCGATGGAGAAGGTTATAGCGGGTCCCGAAAGAAAGAGTCGCATTTTATCCGAGAAAGAAAGAGAAAGGGTAGCTTATCATGAAGTCGGTCATGCCCTTACCGCTTACTATTGTGAACATGCTGAACCTGTAAGAAAAATTAGTATTGTCCCTCGAGGAAAATCGGCTTTAGGTTATACCTTACAACTGCCTACCATCCAAAAATACTTGATGACGAAATCTGAACTGCTGGATCGGATATGTGTTGCTATGGGGGGGAGAGCGGCTGAAGAACTGATATATGGAGATATCACCACGGGTGCAGAAAATGACCTTGAGGTGGCCACCACTATTGCACGGCAGATGGTTTGTTTATATGGAATGGGAGAAAAATCTGGGCTAGCTCACTATGTCCCTCCCCAACCCTTATTAGGAGGGCTAGATAATTCTTATTTAAAGGAATGCAGCAATGAAACAGCACGAATAATAGACTTGGAGATAGAAAAAATTCTTGAAGAAAATTATCAAAGAGCCTTATCCCTCTTGCGTCACCATCATGCTGAACTTAAAGAGGTGACGAAACATTTGCTGGAAAAAGAGACTTTAAATGCCGATGAATTCAAAAGAATTCTAGATCAACTCAAAGAAAAAGAACAAAGAAAAGAAGCCCCAAGCTACTCTTCTTCTTCCCTTTAAACTCAAGTAGAGAAACAAAATAACTTGAAATTTTTTTCCATTTGACCAATATCATGAGAAATGCCAATCTAAGGCTATATGGCTCAAAATTTTCCTTTTCGTAAGCCCTTACCCATAAGTCCTAACGAGCATAAAGAAAAAAAACACTTTCCTAATCCATCAGGGGTTGCTCCTCATCCTTCATTTCCTTTCTCTTTAAAAAATCATACACCTTTGACTCCAGAAAGTCCGTCGTCCAGCCCTTTAGTTCATATCCATACCCCATTTATTCCCAAATCATCCCTTCACAGTCCGTTAGTCTATCCCCAAAGCTTTTCTTTTCCTCAACAATCTCATTATTCGCCCCTTTCTGGAGAGCCTAGTGATATTTCCAAAAACGATAATAAAGCTCATTCCTCTTTAAAAACGGGTAATTTTCCCTTTAATCCTCTTTCCCAACAGCCTTTTCAGAAGACAAATCCAACAAATCCAGCTTTTGCTTTTCAGATGTCAGGGCCCCAGAGAAAAGAAGAAGCTTTATCCTCATTCCCGACAGACACCGCTTACAAGAGAGTTCAACAAAGTCCTCCTCATTTCTTTTCGCCCTCCCCTCCAGAGAATAAAACCAATAGTCCTGAGATCTCCACAAACATGATCAATTCTCCTTCGGCTAGTGATTCTAAAAAACCACAAGAGGACCCTACTCGACATGAAACCAATCGAGTCGAGGCTGAAAAGAAAAAAGATAAAAAACAACCCTCATCTCATCCTAGCCAGCAGGCTCATTCAAATGAAAAAGACACCGAGCCGGCAGAGCCAACTGCTCGGTCCAATAGACTCCTTATAGGATTAACAGCTCTTGTCAGTCTTTTGACAGCCACCTATTTTGTATTAGCATATTATGATATATTTTAAATAAATGAGTAGAATAGGAGTAAAAGCATGGCCTCTCAATTAATACCGAATGTAACAGCAAAAGAGTTCGAAAGTGAAGTTTTAAAATCTCCTCAGATTGTAGTCGTCGACTTTTGGGCTGAATGGTGTGGTCCTTGTCATATGATTAGTCCCGTTTTGGATGAATTAGCTAAGGAGCTTGATGGAAAGATTAAATTTGTAAAGGTAAATGTTGATCAAGAGCCAAATCTGGCCTACCAGTATTCGATTCAGTCTATTCCTACTTTATTAATTTTTAAAGGAGGCCAGGTTAAAGGAAAACAGATTGGAGTAACCTCAAAAAACCATATTCTTAGCAAGATCAAAGACGTAGAAATTTCTTAAGAACTGATAAATTAACCTTGATTTTTTAACTTTCTCCATTTTATTTTATTGACATCGCGGGGTGGAGCAGCCTGGTAGCTCGTCAGGCTCATAACCTGAAGGTCGCTGGTTCAAATCCAGCCCCCGCCATTTTTGATTTTCTACTACATAATCAATAGGGATAGATCGTGGGGGCCAAAGTTTTTTAGCATTTTGTAGTTTGATATGATGATTAATGTTTTTTTTAGACTTTCTTTTTTAAAACAGAGATCATTTTCCTAAAGCATAGCCAATCCCTACGACAAAGTTATTGGAAAAATATTGTATGGAATGAATTTCTTTATTCCCAATACTTATTTTCGATGGACCAAGCCAACCCATGAATGATTCAATACGAAGAGACCACCTGTTATTCCAGTGGTAACGAAAACCCACATCAGCAAGGGCTGTTTGGACAATTTCTGTTTCCCCTTTTTGAGGGGAAAGAATTCCAATTCCAGTTCCAACGCCTATAATAGGTTCCCATTTTTCCATACGATATCCCACGGTGCCAAACAGAAAGACAAGACCTGTATTTGTAGAAATACTTTGAGAATGGGAGCCTTGGTTTACCGAAATACTTGAACCGTTGTAGGCAGAGGTTAACTCAAGGGTAAAACTAAAATGACCAAATCGCTTGGGGTCATACCAATAATAGCCAAAAGTAGGAGAAAAAATGACACTAAAATCATTATTAAGAGAAACAACTTTATTGCCGGGTTCTAAATGGCCTCCTTCAGATCGAATCCATTGAGGACCAACAAATCCCGCAACGAAGAAGCCACTTCGTTTTTGATCCTTTTTTTCTACAATGGCAGTCGAAGGTTCCTCAATCAACATGCCCTCATCTTCACCTATAGTGAGAGAAAGGCCCTTTATTAAATATAGCGATAAGTTTAATCCATGGAGAAAGATAAAAAGAAGCCTTTTTTTCATCTTTATCTTCGATCCGATACTCCGTCTATTTGCCTAGGGATTGATTTAAAAGATATTTATATCCCTATAATCTTCTCCCTGATTCAGGGATCATTAATTGAGCAAAGACTATGCCAATATCAGCGGAAAGGATTCAGCTAGATTGCGAAAAAAAAAATATGATAAGGAAAAGAACGGACGCTGTCTAAAATAAAGACATAACGATAAAAATTTGAGTTAAAAAAAGACACTTTTTCTTCTTTTTTCTTTTATATATCGATTTTGTGTTCTTTCATTTTTATATAGAGCAAACTGCGATGGATGTTTAATAGACGCGCTGCTTCGGTGCGATTACCTTGGCTTTCCTTAAGGGCTTTTTCTATAAGGAATTTTTCGAGTTTCGCGATGGCTGAAAAAAAATCTAATTGAAGAAAATCTTCTTTTTCTAATTTCGGTTCTTTGTCTACTAGGGGGCTAATTTCAAGGTCAGCAACGTTGATCAACTGTCCTCTAGATATAATTCCTGCTCGACGGATGACGTTTTCTAACTGTCGAACATTTCCTGGCCAGCAATATTCTAAAAGAACTTTTTGTGCATCAAAACTGAATTTTTTGGATGAGCCAGCAAAATATTTATCTAGAAAATATTCCGAAAGAAGAAGAATATCTGATTTTCTTTCACGCAAGGGAGGTATTTCTATTTGCAAAACCTGAATTCGGTAAAAAAGGTCGGCTCGGAACCTACCATTCATTACCTGATCTAATAGATTCTTGTTTGTCGCAGCAACAATACGGACATCGACTGAGAAAGTTGTTTCTGACCCCACAGGGCTAATTCTTTTTTCAGAAAGAGCTTTTAAAAGCTTTGCCTGCATAGGTAGAGGCATTTCAGCTATTTCATCAAGAAAAAGAGTTCCCCCACTAGCTTCAACAAATTTTCCCTTTCGATCTTTAAATGCTCCTGTAAAAGCGCCTTTAGTATGACCAAAAAATTCGGACTCAAAAAGATGTTCGGGAATCGCAGCACAATTGATCTCAACAAAAGGCCCAACTCCCCTTGAGCTGTGCCGATGTATGGCACGAGCAACTAATTGTTTTCCTGTTCCAGTCTCTCCAGATATAAGCACAGGATAGTCACAAGAAGCGGCAAAGCCGATAAATTTTTGGACTCTGCGCATAGATGGGCTCTGACCTATGATATCTTCTTGTTCTTCGGGTTGAATTTTTAAAGAAGGCAATGATAAGTTGCTGTTCAAAGCTCTTTCTATAACTTCTCTAATCTCCTGCCTTTTGATCGGTTTAGCAAGATGATCAAAAGCCCCCTTTTTCATCGCTTCAATGGTATTAAAACTATTAGAAAAAGCGGTGAGAATGATGACGGGAGGTTTTTTATCCAGCTTTTGGATTTTTTGCAGTAGATCAAGACCGTCTTGATCCTTAAGTTTTAAGTCGAGGAAAACTAGATCGGCTTGTTTGGCAAGTTCTATTGCTTCTAAAGCATCCGCAGTTTCCGAAACGCCATAACCCAATAAACGGATGGTTTTTGAAAAAGCTCTACGGAAAGACTGATCATCATCTACAATCAATATGCTTGCCATGGTAGTTCAATATCAAATCGGGCTCCTCCCTCCCTTCCTTTCTTGCACACTATATGACCATTATGTGCTTCAACAATTTCTTTGACAATAGATAAACCCAATCCAAAGCCATAGCTTTTCTGGGTATAAAAAGGCTCAAACACTACAACTTGTAGGTCTTCATCGATTCCCTTTCCTGAATCCTCCACGGATAAGCACAACTTTTCATCTTTTTGTACCAGAGCAACTTCAATCCATCCTCCTCTAGGAGTATGTTCCAGTGCGTTTTGCAAAAGATTTCCCAGTGCCCTAGACATTCCTTGCGGATCGAAATACCAACTTCCTTTACAGGGAATAATCTTCAACTCTACTCCCTGTTTATTAGCCATAATCTCAAATTGCTGGAGTTGGGACGTAAGCCACAGGGAGAGATCAGTTTCTTTTGGAGTGATTTCGGCTGCATGGCATAACAAAACAATGCTTTCTAAGTGCTTCTTCATCCGCTCCACCTGTTCAAGAATATGTTCTAAAGTCTCCTTATTTTCTTGATCCCTGGACTCCAAAGCGTTTTCAACTTCAAGTTGAATAGTTGCTAACGGGTTGCGAAGTTCATGAGCAAGTGTAGCAGCCATCCTACCTAAGGTTACAATCCGTTCATTTTGTGAAATTTTTCGCAAAAGCTCTTCTTTTCTATTTTTTTCAGCAATCAAACTTTTCCTTGCTCCTACCAGTGTTTCGACTAGCTTATCCAACTCTTTGTAACCCGATGAAGGAAAAGAAGGAATCTGATCTGGAGGACTACTCGCTATAATATTCTCAACTCGACTAATTTCTTTTGACCAAGCCTGGAGTATACGCAGTCCAAAAATTCCGAGCAAAAGAGAAAGAATCAAAATGGAAGACAAAAAGAAAATTAGTTTTTCATAATCGGAAATAAGTCGGGTAGGAACACGAGTCATGGTCCAAACAACGGTGCCATCGTCTCTGAAAGATAACGGTTTAACATGGAGAAGAAGACTTTCCCTTTTACCGTCAAATCTTTCTAAAAGAGGCTTTTTTTGTTGTATAGATAGCTGAGATAAACGAATAATTCGGTTTTTTTCAGCCGAAGGCACGTCCATTTTTAATGAGCCTTCATAAGTGGGATAGCTATAAGCAAAAAAACCTTTTTCAGGATTCCAAAGCCCTCCTTCTACTCCGCTGAAGGAAGAAAGGGAGCTGGCAAGGATGAAGTTTAAATTTATGCCTTGTCCTACTTCTTTTTGTTCAAAAACAGTCTTGAGGTTTTCTTCTATCCGTAAGAGCCCCCGCTGCAGATTCTCTTTTCCTGTGGATATACGGGCAGAAACTCCCCAAAACAAGGCAATCATACCACATAGAGCAAAAGTCACACTCAAAACTACCAAAAGTACCCATAAAAGAAGAAGTCCTATCCATAAAGGATAACGGCGAAAAATTACCATAGGATTGAAATCAATATAGAAAACAACTCAGCGAGGAGCAATCAGAGAACAGCAAAAGAAGAATTTAAACTCATATCAAAAAGAAAGGGAAAGGATGGAAGCCGTGAAAAAATTTTCAATTTACAATCCATGGAGAAAAGCTTATTACTCGATAGGGTTCTTTTCCCTTTTCTTTAAACCTCGGGCAGTTTTTTTCTTATCCATTGAGAAATTATTGTTATAGAATCAAAGATTGTTTAGGGTTGAGAGTCATGAAAGATTATTTTGCAATCGAGCAGATCTACAATCAACCCCTGGATGAATTATTGAAAGGAGCCCTTCAGGCAAAAGAATCATCGAGAAAAAACGGGGTACAATTTTGCCAGCTTCTCAATATCAAAAGTGGAGGTTGTAGCGAGGATTGTAAATATTGTGCCCAGAGTGCTCATTATCGAACACCAATCGCAAAAGGAGCATTGCTCGATGAAGAAGAGATCTTTGAAGAGGGACTGAAAGCTAAAAAAAATGGAGCTACTCGATTTTGTCTTGGAGCAGCTTGGAGAGGACTGTCAGGTAACGAAAAAAAAACAAATCAGATTTGCAAAATCATTGAGAAAATCCGTTCTTTAGGCATGGAATTATGTCTCTCCTCGGGATTTTTGACAGAGAAAGCCGCATTAATGTTAAAAGAATCCGGGCTTAATGTTTATAATCATAACTTAAACACAGGTCCCGGCTATTATCCCCGGATCGCAACAACCCACCGTTTTGAAGACCGCTTGAACACAGTCAAAATAGTACAGAAAGTGGGTTTAAAACTCTGTTCTGGAGGTATAATAGGAATGGGTGAAAGTCTAAAAGATAGACTTGAAATGCTTTATTATCTGAATACCCTAGCCGAATCTCCCGAAAGCATACCCATTAACCTGTTCATGCCTATTAAGGGAACCCCTCTCTATGAAACAGCCGCCATAGATTACATTGATTTGGTCAGAATCATTGCCACGGCTAGAATCCTTTTCCCTCAATCTCGAATAAGACTTGCTGCAGGCAGAAAATTACTCGATGAAAAAACCCTTACTTTATGCTATCTTGCCGGAGTTGATTCCATATTTATTGGTGAAAAATTGCTTACTCAAAGTAACGTTCAGTTAGAAAAAGATTATGCCTTACTCAAAAAATTAAATTTAAGAAAAGAAGAAAATTAGAAATTTTATAACCAAACAAGAGGAATACTATTTTTCTTTCTTCCTTTCTATTTTTATTTTAATTAAAAAGAAAAAACGCTATGAAAAATTACGCTCATCCCGAAGTATTAGTTGAAACGAGTTGGTTAGCCGAACATCTGAATGATCCAACAATAAGAATTATCGAAAGCAATGAAGATCCCCTTCTCTATGATACGGGTCATATTCCTAATGCGGTGAATATTGACTGGAGAGCCGATCTGAATGATCCATTGATCAGGGATTACATTTCAACAGAAAAATTTGCTAAGCTTTGCAGTCAGAAAGGAATTAGCCCCGAAACCACCTGTATATTTTATGGAGATAAATCTAACTGGTGGGCGTGTTATTCACTTTGGGTATTTAGATTATTCGGTCATAGCGCTGTAAAAATTCTTAATGGGGGAAGAGATAAATGGATAAAGGAAGGAAGACCGATAACAAAAGAAAAAGTAATCTTTCCTGAGACCAGTTATCCTGTTCCCACGACTCGACATGATCATGAAATTAGAGCCTTTTATGATGAAGTCTTGCAATTTTGCAAAGAAAAAAGAGGTCCCCTTATTGATGTGCGTTCTCCTGGAGAATACACTGGAGAGTTGATCCATATGCCAGAATATCCTCAGGAAGGGGCCTTAAGAGGGGGACATATTCCTGGGGCTAAAAGCGTTCCCTGGAAAATGGCAGTTAAGGACGATGGCACTTTCAAATCGGCAGAAGAACTATCAAAAATCTACGAAGAAGGATGTGGTGTTTCGGATGATAAGCAGACTATTGTTTACTGCCGAATTGGGGAACGTTCAAGCCATACTTGGTTTGTTTTAACTTATCTTCTTGGACATAAAAATGTAAAAAATTATGATGGTTCTTGGACTGAATGGGGAAATAAAGTTGGAGCTCCCATTGAAAGATAAAATATCGACTTTATATTTGAGATTATGGAAGATTTACCCAAATCCCTAAGAGATATAATTTCTACATTTGAAGTTCTTGGAGAAGAAGAAAGGCGAGAAATGCTTATCGCCTATAGTGAGGCCTATTCTCAATTTTCGCCTAAAGAAGATGAACGTTATGTTTTAACTGATGTACGCAAAGACGAAGAATGTACAGATACCGTTGGGGTTTATCTTCTTTCTGATGAAGAAGGAAAAGTCTATTTTCGGATGCATTTAGGTCCTCATGTTCAAACCTTGACCAAAGCTATGACGTCCATTCTATGCCAGGGATTAAATGGGTCTTTTCCCCAGCAGATCATAGAAATGCCCAGTACTTTTATAAGTAAAATCGTTGGTGGAGAACTTTTCAGGATAAGGAGTCAGACTGTTTACTATGTTTTAGGAAGAATGAAAAACGCTTGTAAACAACTGCTCAACAAAAACCTAGCTCAAAACGGCCATTAATGACTTCAGTTTAGTTAAGCATTTTCTAAAGATAGAAATAGTTGGCTGTTTGAACATGAATAAAAAGAGAATGACTCTACGAAGGGGAGGTGCAGAGTATCCCGCTTTCCAAATCGATAAACAGACTTACAATAACTGTTGGTTTGAGAGTCTTTCTTCTTTTCTTATGACCCATCTCCAGAAAAAGCTTCCTTTTTCCCAAGAAACCTTAAGTACTTATTTTTCAAGGAAAGCTCCTTCTCTCCTTTACGACAGTTTTCTTGAAGATTATGAAAAAAGCGAAGGAAAACCTAGAGATCCAATCCAACCTTTGGATCCGCTGTCTAGAGCTCGCATGGCAAGGGAAAATATTTTTGAGAACCTATTTAAAAGACTTGAACAAAAAAGGCTTTCTCAGCCTGAGTTTTTGCAATCCATATGGAAAGAGGCCGTGGGGCATTCTTTAGCTATCTATAGCCAACTTTTATCTATTGATGAAGAAAAGCAGACAGCTTTTTTCCGCTGTGTTTCCAGTGTAATCTCTTATGAAATTAGAAATGATTCTCAGATCGCAGCTAAGATTTCCAGTTTGACGGGAAAGCCGATAAGGTATCTCAAACAAGTTTATTATTAATCTGATTGTTCTATTTTAGTCCTTTTTATTTCTTTTTTTTGAAAAAAATTAAGTATTTTTTTTACTCAACTGCATCGATATTGTGACTTATAGAAATCTCCAAGAAAGCCTTATCTGCATTTTTATTTAAAAAAAGCTCAAACTGAGTGCTCTACTTTTTTGCCTTTAGGCTATTTTCACCGAGAGTAGAGTCTTATGGCTTCCTAAAAGTTGTTTGCCTCGGTCTATTTTCTTTTTTTTAAATTACAAAGTCCGAGTGGATAAGGTTGAAAGAGACTTTTTATATGACTATAACCGGCAAAAGCGGATTTTTTCGCAACAGCTGGATTATTGTTTTATGGTTCTCTAGGGGATTACGACTATGGACGTTTTGATTACAACAAATAAATGACTTCATTTATATTAAAGCTAAGAAAGGAAAAGAAAAAAACTAAAAAGAGCTCTGATCTAATCCTCTTGATATCGTTTTAACTTTTCTTCAATGTCGCATTAAGGCTTTTTTCCCCAATGAACAGTCACAATTCCCAAAGTCATGGGGAAAAAACCACAAGGATTAAATCCCGCTTTTCTGAAAAGAGCTACAACTTCAAGGGCTGGAGGAAATTTGATAATTGACTCAGCAAGATAAATATAAGCTTCTTTGGGTGCACCGACCAGAGCAGCAAGCCAAGGAACGACTTTTAGAAGATAGAATAAATAAAAGGGTTTAATCACCGCCTTAGGCATAGAAAACTCAAGGACATAGAGACTTCCTCCGGGACGCAAAACTCGGAATATCTCTTTTAACGACAAAAGCCTATGTTGGAAATTTCTAAGTCCAAAAGCTATAGTCGCCACATCAAAACTGGATTCAGCAAAAGGAAGCTGTGAAGCATCGGCTACGAGGAGATTATGAAGTCCCTTCAGTTTTGCTAAGACAAGCATTTCTTCTGAAATGTCAACCCCGTAATAGGTGTGAAGGGATGGACAGCGTTTTAAAATGGCCCGTAACATATCCCCGCTACCTGTTGCTAAGTCAAGGAGTGATAAGGGGTTAAGCGCAGCTATTTTTTTAGCCAGCTTCCTTCTCCACATCAAGTCAATGCCAAAACTTAATAAATGATTTAAAAAATCATATTTATATGCAACCTTGTCGAACAATTTTTCTATGGGATAGTCTTGTTGAGGCATCTTTTTTTTCTTTTACAGTTTTCAATTGGCTAGAAATGATAAGATAGAAAAGAAAAAAGTAAACAGAACAAAATCAATATGCTATGCTAAAGTATGTATGCAATATCGAATTGATTTCCATTGTCATTCTCGATTTTCCGCGGATGGAGTATCAGAACCAGAGGAATTGGTTCGCGTTGCAAAACGCAAAGGATTAAATGGCTTTGCCTTAACTGATCACAACACCTCAGCAGGAATCGATTATTTTGAGCAAATTGGACTCATTAGGAAAGATGGTTTAGCAGTTGATAATTTTCTTATTCTCCCAGGACAAGAAATTACAACTAAAGAAGGCCATCTTCTTGCTCTCGGTATAAAACTGCCTGATTTGAAGGGCATTCCTGCTTTGGATGCTGTCTCGCTTATTCATTCAATGGGAGGACTGGCAATCGCCCCTCATCCCTTTGATTATTTTAGGGCTGGGATTCGTAAGCGTGTCTTGGATAAATTACCCTTAGATGGTATCGAAGTCTTTAATGCTGCAGTGACCTTTAAGAGATGCAATCAAAAAGCACAAGCTTATGCAAAGGAAAGAAAACTACCCATGATTTCTGCAAGTGATGCTCATGATGCGGAAGTTATTGGAACAGCCTTTACGATCGTCAATGCAGAAGAATTTTCTGTCCAGGGTATTCTTCGAGCGCTTTCTTTGGGCACAATTTTAGAAAAAAGATATATTAGTCCAAAGGAAGCTTTAAAAAAGACATGGAATAATGTTTTTCGTTTCCGGGGAAGACAGGGTACAGAAAAATCTTTGAGTAAAAACAACTAAAAAAAAATTAAGCAGTTGCTATTATTCGTCTTTTACAAATAAAGGAAAAAAGATCATGAGTGCGGCATTCCTCTCCGTATATGATAAGACAGGAATCATTGATATAGCTAGAGTTTTAAGTCAAAAAGGCATTGATATCATTTCAACGGGAGGAACGGCTCGGTTGCTCAGAAATGCTCATATTCCTGTCGAAGAAGTTTCAGATATAACGGGGTTTCCCGAACTTTTAGGGGGCAGAGTAAAAACTCTTCATGCAAAAATTCATGCGGGTATTCTTTACAAAAGAGAGCAGGCTGAACACCTCAAAGAAATTACCGAGATGGGTGTTCCACAAATTCAATTTGTTATCGTTAATTTTTACCCTTTTGTTGAAGCTGCCAGAAAGAATCTTTCTATCGAAGAAATGCTCGATTATATCGATATTGGAGGGTGTACATTGGCAAGGAGTGCGGCTAAAAATTTTCCTCATGTAACCGTGGTTGTTGATCCTGCAGATTATAAAGATGTGATACAGCAAGTAATGACTATGGGTTCAACCTCTACTTTTCTGCGCAAAAAGCTCGCTTTTAAAGCCTTTAATTTAACGAGCTATTACGATAGCCAAATTGCACAGTTCTTTCAGGAAAAGTTCCACATTCGACCCTTTCCTCCTGAATCGAGCATTCCTCTTTACGGTTACTCTTCTTTACGTTATGGAGAAAACCCCCATCAACATGCTGCTCTTTATGGGGATTTCTGGAACTACTTTCAACAACTTCAAGGAAAAGATCTTTCCTACAACAATATTTTAGACATCGATGCAGCAGTAAAACTGCTGTCTGAATTCGGATCTGATTCGGCCGTAGTTGCCATATTTAAACACGGTTCTCCTTGCGGTGTAGGTGTAGGCCAGACGCTTAAGGAAGCCTATACAAAAGCCTATGAAACCGATAAAGAATCCCCTTTTGGAGCCGTAATCGCTGTAAATAAGCCGCTGGATTTTCCTTTGGCCGAGATCCTATCAGAAATCTTTGTAGAAGTCATTGTATGCCCCGAGTTTGAATCTGAGAGTTTAAAACTTTTGCAAAAGAAAAAAAACTTAAGACTTATTCAAGTTTCTTTGGAAAAACTCCCTCCCCCTCGATATATCATCCGGTCCTTATGTGCTAACTCTTATTTACTCCAGGATCCAGATAACATTCTCTTGGATCAAGAAAAGATAGAAGTCGTAAGCCTGCGGAAACCCACTGCTGAAGAGATGGAAAAGTGCCTTTTTGGATGGAAAGTGGTAAAACATGTAAGATCTAATGCAATCGTTTTTTCTAGCATGGATAGAACATTGGGAATAGGAGCAGGACAGCCTTCAAGAGTTGATTCTGTCAGGATTGCCATCGAAAAAGCAAGACGCGAAGGCCTTTCTTTAAAAGGCAGTGCGATTGCATCAGATGCTTTCTTCCCCTTTCCTGATGGCCTAGAATTGGCTGCAATGGCTGGTGCAACTGTTGCAATTCAACCGGGGGGAAGCCTCAGGGATAAGGAAGTCATAGAAGCGGCCAACAAACATAATATGGCTATGATCTTTACACATACCCGGCATTTTTTACATTAGGATAAAACAGATCAATAAGACCGCTTTAAAATTACCTTCTTTGTTTTAGAATTCGACTGATTTCTCGTTGAGTTTCCTGCTCTTTGATTTTTTCTCTCTTATCCGCTTTGCTTTTTCCAGAGGCTATGCCCAGAAGAACTTTAATTTTACCTCGACGAAAATAAAGTTTTAAAGGCACAATTGTTTTCCCTTGCCTAGAAATTGTTCCTGCTAGTTCGCCAATCTCTTTTTTATGGAGCAGAAGTTTTCTTGGAGCCTTCGGGTCACGCAGAGCATAGGAGGCAGCTTTTTCATAAGGCGAAATATTCATTTGATAGAGAAAGGCTTCTCCGTTTTCAATTTTTGCAAAGGCTCCTTCCAAACTTCCTTTTCCCGCTTTTAGGGATTTTACTTCAGAACCTAAGAGAACAATCCCCGCTTCCAATGTCTTTAAAATATGATAATCTCTTCTTGCTCTCCTATTGACGACAAGATCTCGTTCCATTGATATTGCTTAAGGTAAATGACTTTGAACAGCCTGCCTGGATGATTCGGTTGATGATTCATTGTTTTCTTCTTGAGGGATAGGCTCCCAAGTAAGCCTTCCTTCAGCAATTTCTTTAAGAGCGATCTGCATAAAATTCCATTGAGGGGGAACCTCGATGAGCGGTTTTGCTCCCTTAGCAAGGAGCCTAACGCGACGCGATACCATGTTTACAAGCACTTCTGGAATTTCAACTTTAGCCAAAGCAGCGGAAAGCAACTGAGCAATGTTTTCTTGAGTCGTATTCATCATAGAATGTTATAAAATTTATTCAGCAAAAAACAATATTCTACCACAATATTCACAGAAGACAAGTTCTTCTGAAGACTTGACTTTGAGACATCTCTGTTTTGTCATTTTCATGTGACAGCCCCCACAGCTTTCCTCGATTACAGCCACTATGGCTGAACCGGGTTTTGAAGCTGCTATGCTTTGATAAGTCTTGAGCAGTTGCGGATCAAAGCGAGAAGCATAGTTTTTTCTCTCTTCTATGAGTTGTTCAAGGTTTTTCTCAAAGCTTTTCTTTTGCGTTAAAAGGTTTTCAATTCTTTTATTTATTTCTCTAGAATAACTATGGAACTTTGACTCCAGCTCACGGAAAGTCGTGGAAACTTTTTCTTTTTTATCTAACAGTTCAAGGATTTTATCTTCTAAAGTTGATATTTTCAGATTGGCATTTTCAATCTGATGAGATAAGGCTTGATACTCTTCATTTTTTCTGGTTGTAAGCTGTTGATATTTATACTGGTTAACTTTTGATTTAAGTCCAGCTATCTCTTCTTCTAGCTCTTTGATCGATAAATCAATCTGGAAAAGTTCTTTTTTGTTTCGTGCAATAGTCTCCTGCTCTTCTTTAAGCTGTCTCTGCATTTTATCAATTTCGATTGGAATTCTGGTCAAGTTATGACGAGTTTCAAAAATCTTTTGATCCATCTGCTGTAATTGCAAAAGGGAATGTAAAGATGGATGCATAAAGATACAATATATCAATAATAATATTTTAAATCCAAACAATCTGGAGAAAATATTGTAGTTTTCGTTCCTTGAAATAACAATTACCAAGAATTGAAACTCAGAAATAACTCTTAAACGGTTTTGAGAAGGGAAGATTTTTGTTGCAAAGAATTTAAAAGATCTTTCCAAGAATTTACAAAAGCTTCTGCTCCTTCTTTTTGAAGCCGCTCTCCAAGAGCTTGGTAATCCACCCCATGCTGACAAAACTCAGAGAGGACCACATCCGCATCGGCTCCATCTCTTGGTAAAATAGCACCAATCTGGCCATGATCAGCAAAAGCTAAAAGGGTTTCTTCAGGCATGGTATTAATGGTATCTGGAGCAATAAGATTCTTAACGTAAAGGATATCAGAAGCTTGAGGATCCTTTGTTCCTGTACTTGCCCACAAGAGTAGTTGAGGGTTGGCTTTTTTTTGAGCAAGGATATTCCACCGATCTGAATCAAGAAGGTCCCTATAGAACTTATAAGTCTTTTTAGCAATAGCGATCCCAAGTTGGTTTTTCAGGTTTTCAGGCACAACGTGCATCGTGGCTTTATCCCAACGGCTCACAAATAGTGAAGCAACAGAAGAGACTACATCTAAGGGAAGTCCCTTGGCTAATCTTCTCTCTAAGCCCCTCATATAAGCTTCAGCTGCTTCTTTATAATGCTCTGGGGTAAAAAGAAGGGTGACGTTAATGGGGATTCCCTCAAAGATGGCTTCTTCAATAGCGGGCAAACCTTCTTTTGTTCCTGGGATTTTAATGTAAAGATTTGGTCTTTGGAAAGCCTCGTAAAGCCTTTTGGCTTCAAAAAGGGTTTTTTCAGCATCATAGGCTAAAAGAGGAGAAACTTCTAAGGAAACCCAACCGTCCCTACAAGAAGTTTGGTCATGAATTGGACGGAAAAGATCGGCTGCTCTCCTCAGATCGTCCATGGCCAATTCAAAAAAAAGCTCTTCAGCTTCCATTCCCTGAGAGGAGAGTTCAACGATGCTTCTGTCATAAAAATGAGAGTGGGCGATCGCATGATCAAAAATAGTGGGGTTAGAGGTCAGCCCGGTAATAGAAAATTCTTCGATGTATCTTTTTAAAATTCCTTTGTCGAGCATTTCTTTTGAGATGTTATCCAACCAGAGGCTTTGTCTTAATTCATGGAGTTTTTGAGTCATTTTCATAGGATTGCTCTTCTAAGAGTAAACAAAAGCCAACAAAAACAGTTCCTCGGAATTATTCTTCCCCTTTTTTAAAAAATCATACGATTTTTAAAAAATGATCTTTTATGATGCGAAAACCAAAAGAAAACTTCTTTGCGCGGTACAGGATTTGAACCTGTGACCCCCACCGTGTCAAGGTGATGCTCTGCCTCTGAGCTAACCGCGCCTGAAATGACTTAAGCTAAAATTTCATTTAATTTTTATCATTATCTAGTTAATAAGACCTAGACAAATCCAGGATCCTACAAATTAAAAAGCAGTTAGAGTCGAATTGATGGTTGACATATTAGCCGATTTTTTTATGTTTGCAACCAGATTAGTTGATTACCCCTCACAAAACTAATCCTAAAAAGAGAACGGTTTATTGTCTACAAGAAAATGTTTTTCTTTCGACTATGGAAAAAATCCTTTTGGCTTCCTCAAACTCCAATAAATGGATTGAATTTTCTAGGCTCCTCTATCCTCTTATTATTGAACCTTTGACTGGAGATCTTAAGAAACTCCTTCCTAAAGAAATCGCAGACAATTATAGAGATAATGCTAGACTCAAAGCGATGGCGTTATCCGAAATTTATGAAGGTTTTGTTTTAGCAGACGATTCAGGTTTAGAAGTCCAATCTCTTCATGGTGAGCCTGGCATTCATTCTAGTCGGTATGCGGGCAAAGGTGCTACGAGTCAACAGAACAGGGATAAACTGCTTAAAAATATCACAATTAACCGGCTAACAGACAGGTCAGCTCGATTTGTTTGTGCTCTTATTTTGGTAAAACAGAAAAAAATCCTTTTTGAAACGACCGCTTTTTGCTATGGCAGAATAGCAGATAGGCAAAAAGGACAAGGAGGATTCGGTTATGATCCTCTATTTATTCCTGAGGGTTATTCTTTAACCATGGCCCAATTGAGTGAACAACAAAAAGATCTGATCAGCCATAGGGCTCGGGCCTGCCAGGAATTGAAAGCCTTTTTATTAGAAAACCAAAAAAGACTCCACGATTCATGAAAGCCATTATCCTTGCTGCGGGCAAAGGCAGTCGTATGAAAGAGTTGACTGTTCAACTGCCCAAACCGATGCTTGAAGTAAAAGGCAGGCCCATTCTTGAATGGATAATAAAGGGACTTAAGCAGGAAGCACAAGTTGAAGATTTCTGTATTGTTGTTGGTTACAGGGCTGAAAAAATCATAGACTATTTCAAAGAGGGGCAATCTTTAGGAGTAAAAATAGAATATCGTTTTCAGCATAACCAGGACGGAACGGGAAAAGCTCCTCTTGTTGCTAAAAGTTTTATTCATAACGAGCCTTTCTTTTTGTCTTACGGAGACATTCTTTTGGAAGATCCTAAACAATACAAACAGATGGTTATTGCTTACAAAGGCGATGGGCTTGTGGGTTTAACTCGAGGTGATGATTTGTCTAAGGGAGGCGCTGTGCTTATGGACGCCCAAGGCCATATAACAGAAATTATAGAAAAACCACAAAATCCTGGAATGCTCAAAGGCGCGTATTATAATGCTGGAATATATATTTTGAGTCCTAAAATTTTCGATTACATGGAATCCTTAAGCCTTTCTCCTCGAGGCGAGTATGAATTTACAGATGCCTTAAGACTGCTTTCTCAAAAGGGTGAACTCTTTGGCTTTATACTTTCTGGCAATTGTGTGGATGTTCGAGACCCCCAAATTTTAAGCATGTTAAACTCTTGAAAAGTGAAACATCAACCTTCTAAAGATAGTTGGCATGAAACAATAGAAAAGACTCTAGCTTTTCTTGCTATCGAAAAAAGCCATGCGGTTAATACCCAACTTCTTTATCGGCAGATTCTTGAAAAATTCGTCCTCTGGATGACTCGCCGCAAGATCTCGATAGGTTCTGTAAGCAGTAGCCATATTGAGCTTTTTTTGGATGAAGAAAGAAAAAGAGGATTAGCTGATAATTCATTAAAAGTAACGATTATCGCCTTGGACCATCTCTTTGAGTATCTTAAAGAGCAAGGCAAGATTAAAGAAAATCCATTAGATCGCAAAGAACTTCCCCTCATACACCCCCACTTACCGCAATTTTTAACACAAAAAGAAATTGAAAAACTTCTCCACGCCCCTTTTCCGGACAACCCTCTGGGATGGAGGGATAGGGCAATCTTAGAGCTCCTCTATGGCTCTGGATTAAGAGTCTCCGAACTGATATCCTTAAAACTGGAGTCCTACAGCCCAGAGCATTTTCAAATCAAGGTCATTGGAAAGGGAAGCAAGGAAAGGGCTATTCCAATTGGAAAATGTGCAAGAGAAGCACTTGATAAATATATTTTAGAAGGGAGAAAAACATTGCTGACAAAGAAAAGTCGAGGAGAAATTTTTCTTAATCGTAGAGGTGGGCCCTTGACTCGATCTCGCATAAGACAGTTGATTATTCATTATGCAGCCCTTTCTGGAATTGATAAAAAAGTCTATCCCCATCTTTTAAGACATACTTTTGCGAGCCATCTTCTAGAAAATGGAGCTGATTTACGCGTTATCCAAGAGCTGCTTGGACATGCTAATATTGCCACAACCCAGATTTACACCCACGTTAACCTAAAATATCTTAAAGAAGTTCATCATCGATGCCATCCTCGAGCACAGGAAAAAATTTAAAAAAGATGGAGACACCCTCAGAACCGATTCAACTCAAAGAGTTGGAAAAAAGAATTGGATATATATTTAAAAATCCCCGGCTACTTGAAGAAGCTTTAACCCATCCTTCCTATTTTGTTGAATCCATAAAAATCAATGGAGAAGATTTTCAAAGGTTAGAGTTTCTAGGAGACGCTGTCTTAGGACTAGCTATTACCGAAAAACTATTTCATTCGTTTCCCTCTTTTGACGAAGGAAAACTGACTAAGTTGAGAGCACGGTTAGTGAGTCGCAAAAATTTATCTCCTTTAGCTTCCGTCTTAGGACTAGGCAAGTTTTTGCGTTTAGGTAGAGGAGAAGAAAAAAATCAAGGAAGAATAAAACCTTCCAATTTAGCTAATGCTTTGGAGTCAATAATCGGGGCTTTGTATCTGGATGGGGGATGGGAAAGAGCTAAGTTATTTATCTTTGAGCTATTCAATCCTCTGTTCATGGAACTTGAGAAGGACCCTTTTCGATTTCTTGAACATGAGAACTCAAAGGGATTACTTCAGGAACTGCTGCAGAAAAAAGGAACAGAGTTGCCCGTTTATCGCATCGTCCTGGAAAGTGGGGAAGCTCATAATAAATGGTACGAAGTCGAAGTTCTATGGAAAAACCAAATCTTAGGAAGAGGTTCTGGGAAAAGCAAAAAAGAGGCAGAACTTCGAGCAGCTAAGGAAGCTTTTGAGAAGTTAGTGTCTCAAACACCTCCCGATTCGATTCAAGGACTTGGACATAGTTCTCCATAAATTGTTTTGTTGAGTTAAAACCAAGGAACCTAGCCAGTTTTTCCTTGGCCGACTCCTCAGTAGGAATAACCGACACGGGACTGTTTCTTTCCCTTCTTAAGACAGACTCAAGTTGCCTGAGGAATAAATAACCGCTGCGAATTTTCTGGGCGGTCTGGGGATCTTCTTCTTCTATCCACAAAAAGGCCTTCCATAGACTGGGTTCTCGGATCTGCCTAAGCATAAGCCATATTTGAGAGCCAAGTTCAATGTCCATAAGACCTCCTGGTGCTGTTTTAAACCGATTAATTAAGGGAACATGGTTGTCCCTTTCCCTCTGAATCTTTTCTCTTAAGGCAAAGAATTCTTGCCATGGAATTTGCCTACTCCAATGGATCCACAAGCTATCCACAAATCGTATAAATTTCATGCCTTCTTCCTCATTTCCACAAACAAAACGAGCTCGATGCAAAGCCTGGACTTCCCAGAATTGAGCTTGAGTGCGGTAATATTCTTCATAACGTTGCCTTTCGAGGACAATGGGACCTTCTCCGTGAGGCCGAAGCCGAAAATCAAAATTATAGAGTATGCCTGTGGGAAGCATTTCTGAAAGAAAACGGTTGAGCTCTAAAGCACCACCAAGGTTATCGCCTATAAGAAGACAATCCAGGTCTGACCCATAACCAAGCTCTTTTCCCCCTAGTCTACCCATGCCGATGATCGCGTTAGATTGAGCATGACAATGTTTAGTTACTTGTTTCAGTATGGCTTCAGCAAGAGCTGTATATTCTTCTTCAATCTCTAAAAGACTCGCCAACCCGAGTATATCCCTCAAAAAAATCCGAAACAACTCCCCTTTCCTGTAGATCCGATACCTGGTTTTGTAATCCTTGTCGATTAAATCTAGTTCGTTATAAAAAACATCAACCGTTTTTTTTGTGTAAAGCCCATCACTTTGACAGACCTCTTCAAATAATTCAGGCTGATATAAAAGAATTTCAGTGAAAAAAGAACTGCGATCAAAAAGCCCTAAAAGCAGCTCCAGCGCTTTAGGACTTGAAGCAAGGGATTCATAAAGCATAGATTTTAGGCCATATCTGTCTGCGAATTGAACAAACCGACTTAAACACAGATTAGGATCAACCGAGTGGCTGAGTTTCTCCTCAAGGATAGGGAAAAACCGCCTCAAAGATTTTGTCGTCCTAAAGGAATGACCTTCTTCAAGAGATTGCAAATCCCTTCTTGCTTTCCGTGGATCAGGGAATATCCCAAAATTAAAACTGAATTCTTTCTTTTTATTGGAAAGAGGAAAAAGGGAAGAAAAAAGCCTCCGTACATTGCTCATGTGATATTCAACTTGAGATTCAAACAGCTCAAGTTCCAAGCCCAAAGAAAGGGCTATGGCCTTCTTTTTGTCTACATTATCTGGAAGGAGATGGGTTTGAAGATCAGCAACCATCTGCAGCCTATTTTCAACTCGTCTAAGAAAAGTATAGGCTACTTTAAGCTCTTCAGCCTCTTTTCTAGGAATAAGTCCACAGTCGCACAACCCATCAAGAGTTTCCTGTGTCGATCTACCTTGAAGAGTAGGGAAACGGGCTCCGTAAACGACTTGAAAAGATTGGACAATAAATTCAATTTCCCGAATGCCTCCTTCCCCAAGCTTAATGTTTCTTTTTCGTGAACCTTCGGCTAAGATCTCTTTTTCTATCCTTGATTTAATTTCTATTACTTCTTCAAACATCTCCTCGGTCAAATGCTTGGGAAAAGAAAAAAGTGAACGAAGAATTTCAAATTCGTAAGCAAGGGAGTGGTCACCAGCCGATCTTCGAGCTTTGATTAAAGCCATCCGCTCCCAACTCTCTCCTAATGAAAAATAGTAGTTTTCACAATACTTGAGAGAAGGCACAAGAACTCCACTATTTCCTTCCGGTCTGAGCCTAAGATCAATCCGATAAAACCCTCCTTGAGCAAGAGAAAAAAGCTGGATAATTTTTTTTCCAAGCCTATTGGCCTTGTCGTGATGAGCCTCAGAACCATTATGGATGAAAACAAGGTCGATATCCGAACTATAATTCAGTTCGTTTCCTCCTAGTTTTCCCATCGAGATGATGGTAAAGGGAAAGGATGATAAGCTTAGTTGGTCCTCTTTAGCCAGCTCCAAAAGGACTTCCAAACAAAAATCAGCAAGCAGTGAAAGGTTTTTTAGCACTTTTTCTAGATTCCATACTGATGAAAAATCAAAAAAACCTATTCTTAAAATTTCTCTCTGTTTTAATTGTTTCAAGGCTTCAATGCGGCTTTGCAAACTTGAAGAACAATGGGATGCTCTTTCTAACCAATCGATCTTAAGCTTTCCTGGACCTCGAAGATAGCTAGGATCAGAAATATCTCTACTTTTAATCCATTCTAACCAGTCAGGATGAGCTTTAAATTGAGTCCTCGCAAATTCCGAAAACTGCTGAAAATCCTCTAAAGCCTCTTCCAATGTTGAAAAGCGTCCAAATCTTTCCATATTTCCGACTAAAAATTAAAAAAAGGATCTCGGGCTAAGGATTGAGCGAAATAGGTTAATATGATATCAGCCCCTGCTCTTTTTATAGCCATCAAGGATTCTAAAGCGGCTTTTTTAGGATCTATCCACCCTTTCAACCCTGCGGCTACGATCGAGGCATATTCACCTGAAACTTGATAGGCGGCTAAAGGCAAAAGTGTTTTTTGCCTAATCTGAAATATAATATCTAGATAAGGGCCAGCAGGCTTTACCATGAGGATATCCGCTCCTTCTTTTTCGTCGAGTAAAGCTTCCAGACAAGCTTCTCGACTATTGGCTGGATTCAGTTGGTAGGTCTTTTTGTCCAGATAAATTCCTTTTTGTCTTCCTGAACCGACTGCATCACGAAAAGGACCATAAAAAGCGGATGCAAACTTAGCGGAATAGGCAAGAATAGAGGTCTTTGAAAGCCCCTCGGAATCGAGAGCTTTTCTGATTGCACCTACCCTTCCATCCATCATGTCCGAAGGGGCTACAAAATCAGCCCCTTTTTGGGCAAGCATAACTGCCATCTTGACTAAGACTTCTACAGTAGCATCATTATCCACATCTTTTATTTTTTCATTCCATATCCCGTCATGGCCATGAAGAGTATAAGGATCCAAAGCCACATCGGTAATAACCAAAAGATCGGGAATTGTCTTCTTTAATACTTCTACCGCCTGGGGAATAATGCCCCCAGGATCCAAGGCATAGGAACCGGACTCATCCTTTTTTTCTCTTGGAACATAAGGGAAAAGGGCAACGGCATTTATCCCCTTTTCCCTAAGCAGAGAGCACTCTTCTAGAAGATTTTCAAGAGAATATCTAAATATACCCGGCATTGATCCGATCTCCTCTTTGCCTTCTTTTTCTTGGACAAAAAGAGGACAGACAAGATCAGCAATATCCAACTTCGTTTCAGCTACAAGGCTACGGATTTGACTAGATGCTCTCAGTCTTCTTGGCCGCCTGAGAAGATCGAGTTGTTTTTCTTTCATAGAATCAAGATATTACATACAATACACACAAGTAGAGAAATAATGAGCATAGAATTTGCTATACATCATTCCAGGAATATTAAAGACAATGGCTCTCCATATTGTTGACCATCCTTTGCTTATCGATCGAATTAGCCGGCTTCGAGATAAAAACACCTCAAAAATTCTATTTATCTCTTATCTTGATCAAGCTTCTTCAATATTAGCCGTTTTTTCAACAAAAAATCTTGCTTTGCAGCCCATCAAAGTGGAAACCCCGCTAGAAACAACTTCCTGTTATGTTCTCCGTCAAAAGATTATACTTATCCCTATTTTAAGAGCGGGCTTGGGAATGCTCAAAAGCTTTCAATTTCTGTTGCCCGAAGCCCAGGTCTTTCTTTTGGGAGCTACAAGAGATGAAAAAACCTTTCATACCACTCTTTACCATGGACATGTTCCCAATATAGATGAGCATCATCAGCTTTTTCTTCTCGATCCTATGCTCGCCACGGGAAGCACGCTTAAAAAAGCGGTTGAATTCTTAAAAGCTAAAGGTGCAATGTCAATACGTGTCGTTTGTTGCATCGCAAGTCCTGAAGGAATCAAACAACTCTGTCAGAGCCATGAAGAAATTGAGATCTTTACAGGTTGTGTGGATAGAGAAGTTGATTCTCAAGGTTTTATCCTTCCCGGGTTAGGGGATGCGGGTGACAGGCTTTTCGGTCATGCAGACAATAACTTTGAATTTCTTCCTTAGAAATTCTCTCTTTAAGTTTCTTCTCCGTTGCCATGATTTATGACTTTCTCCATAATGCGTAACTTTTTTTCTCCTTTTTTTAATAACGATCGTAACAAAAACAAAAAAAATCACATTTTTTTATTTTCCTTTTCAATTCCTTGGTCATTAATGAAATTTTCTTGTGAAATTTTTCTTTCATAAAGTTGACTATTATAATAGTAATTCATTTAAGTAAGCATTTACTTACCTATATTGCCTTTCTTCTATGAATCTTTAATTTTATTTTAGGAAATAATTACTATGAATAAAAATACATTCGCTTTTGCCTTCGATATTGAGCCCATATCCAATGCATTCAACGATATTAGAATTTATCATCTGTTAAAGTCAGCTTTTGATTTCGATCTATTCAGGACAATTGGAAACAATCATTTTACAGTTTCTCAGTTAGCTGAAAAGACAGGATCGAGTCAAAGAGGGATGATGTTTTTTTTAAATGCTTTAACAGCCTTAGGGTTTCTTGAAAAGGAAAAAGAGACCTATAAGTTATCTCTCCTTTCCAAGCAGCTTTTCCTTGAAGATAGCCCCGATTATATTGGGGATTTACTGCAAAGTCCTTTTCTTAACGAAGATTGGGAAAAACTGACTGAAGCTATTCGTAGGGGTGGCCCTTTAGAAGGGGTTGAAGGCCAGGCTAAAGCTGAAGAATTTTTTCCTAAGTTGATCCGGTTTCTTCATGTCTTACATCGAAATGTCGCCGTTAAGGCTGCACAGGTGATCGGGGCAGGAACGGTCCATAATGGATTACATGTTTTAGATGTAGGTTGTGGTTCTGCAGTCTGGAGTATTGCGATAGCCTTGGCTGATAGTAAAGCGCAGGTTACCGCTGTAGATTTTCCAAAGGTCATCGAACATACCCGTTCTTATGTCCAAAGACATGGAGTAGCCGATCGCTACCATTATTTAGCTGGAAATATCGAAGAGATTAATTATCCTTCTAAAGACTATGACCTGGTTATCTTGGCTAACATTCTCCATTCGGAAGGTGAAAAAAAGTCTCGAGTGCTTTTAAAGAAATTTTCGGAACTAACAACTTCTACCAGTCAAATCGCTATTATTGAATTTCTACCTAATCGACAAAGAACTTCTCCAGTGGAAGCTATCCTTTTTGGTCTTCGAATGCTTATCAATACAACAGAAGGAGGAATTTATTCTGCCGAGGAATTCGAAGAATGGCTCAAAGAGGTTGGATTTAGCAAAATCTCTTACCATGATATCGGCTCTCATTCCCCTCTTCTCTTAGCATCAAAAAACTAGGGGAAAAAAATTCTTATCAAAATAAAAAACCTTTAATACCACCATTGCCAAGAAACATTAAACATCCAGTTCATTCCATATTGAATCCCATTCCATGACTGATAAACAGGTTTAACAACCTGTGCAGTCAGAAAATTACCTTGAAAAGCACTTTCTGGATTAACACCCACTTTCTCAAAACCCTCTTTGGCAAAACCGGGCATTCTCATATTAATCCCTAGGGCTGCACCCGCCCACTCTCCTCCTGTCCAAGCCGCAACAATATCAGGCATCGCAATAAAAGGAGCTGTTCGAATCGAAAGTTCGTTTACAGGATTTGCACCATGGATTCCGCCTTGGTAAAAACCGACCCCACTAAAATTCAGTGAAGCCCAATCGGTGAAATTGTACGAAATCCAACCGTTACCCAAAAAAGAATTACCCCAAGCATATCCTTGAGAATTTGTGCCTACGGGAACTGTAGTATATCCTTGGACTCCCCAACCTAAATGCCGGTCTTCGCTTTGGCCTAAGTAAGTTAGCGCTCCAATAAAAGCCGGAACTCCTAAACCCAACTGCATATCATAGGGGTAAACCCGATGCCCGGCCATGTCAGGCATAGTTTCATCGATGGAGCCCGTTGGGACGGAAAATCCGATATTCACCTGGAGTCGGTGTCTATGGAAGTCTAAAAGCTTGTAGATCCACTGAAAATTAACATCTCCCAGGCCCACAGCCTGCATAGACATCCTGCTCCCCGGTGACATGGGTTGCAGAGGTAAACCTCCCATCCCACCCATTCCACCCCCATCCCCATGCCTCCACCCATTCCGTGTGTCATATATCCACCCATAGGCAATCCAACCATATCCATCTGTTTATTCCATATGGGAAACATCGCCATGAACGTCAGATTGTCAGTGAGGCCCATCATCAGCATCGGCATATACTGTTCCATGAACATGGTCACATTTCCCATGGCAATAGGTTTTCCTGCATATCTAATAGCTTCTAGACCTGTTAGATTCATGGCAGAGCTACCCTGAAAATAATCTGGTCCCATATTCATATACATCCACCAAAACCCGATCATTGGTTGATATTTCCTATGCATGTGAGCTGTACCCATAAGCCCTGCAGGAGCGTCGCTGGCGGCAATCTTATCTGACCAAACTTCAGAAGAATCCAGATCTACTTTACTATTTTCCCAAGGCAATAACAAAGAAGGCTCTCTGCCCAAAACCAAGGTTTCTTGGGCTACCGAAGTCGGAACAGGTTTTGTATCTAGTGGTTGATCTTTTTTATTAGACAATCTATTAAGCAGAGCATTTGAAGAGAGGTTCTCTAAATCTTGATTTTGTTCAGTATTATTTAATACTACCCCATCGGAGAAATTATATCCCGAATAGCTCTTTTCCATAAAGCACGAAGAAAAAAAACAAAAGGAACAGAATATAAAAAGCTCTTTCTCATTTTAAATATAGTGGGTTTACAGAAGATGGGAGGGCAAAGAACTGAAATTTATTTCAAAAATTTTTGAATCGCTTCTATTTCTGGATCAACTTGGATCTGTTAAGGAGATCATATTTAAGAAAAAATTTTTTCTTCCAGATAAATAAAAGCTCGCAATCCGTGGTAGATAGCATCATGAAGAGAATTTTTTTTCTGCCTTCAATAAGACAAACCCGTAACGAAGATTGATCCAATCCTCTTTTAAATCATCTTTTAAAGCTTCTTATAAGGGTTTGCCGTTCTTCCCAGAGTTGGGGTTTTCAAAAGGCAAAACCCTACAAAACTAAACAATGATTTCTTTAACAATGTAAAAATATCTTCCGTGGCTCTCTTCAAACCTTCTATCAAGTTCATTAAAAATCAGTAGGATGAATCTATGGAAAAGAGAGAAAAAAATCTTAGACAGCAAAAAACTTTGGATCCCTTACTTTTTTCTAACTATGACTGACCTGCCCTAAAGATTGATTTAGAAAAAAAGAAGCATAAATAATGATGAGATCAGCGGAAGCTTGATTTCTCAAATGCCATCACTTATTTGAACAAAAAAAGGGCGTTGTAAGAAGTGTTAAAAATTTTGCTTTATAAATTCAATACCCCGTCTGCATATTTCTTTTCCATACTCCGTCCACAATCCTGATCCCCAGTATCGAAAACAGCTTGTTTGGCTGACTAAAAGATAAAACAAGGCCTGCTTGTACCTCGGATCTAAAGAAGAGAGCCCTTTTCCTAAAACTTTTTCATAAAAAAGCCGACTCAATTGTGCCATGGGGCCAAGCAGCTCTCCATAGCCCCTTACCCATGAAATGTTGTTTGTCCAACTCCCTCCTTCCATGGAAAATCGGGGATTTTCTTTCCGTACTTTTTCAATCGTTTCAGTAAGCTTTTGAGTCCCACTGCCTGGCTCAAAGAACTGAAAAAGAACATGCTGAAAAATGGGTTGAATAGGGGGAAAATCTTCTTCTTTTATACCTGCTGCCTTTAGATAAGCTAAATATTCAGAGACATTCAAAAGAGGGAAAGGACTATCAGAACAGTTTCTAACTACTTCGAAATATTTAGGAGGAAATTCATTCATCATTACCCCACCGTTCTCCCCATCAGCAATCTGGGTAACTAATGGGGGAATAGATCGACCACAACATTCCATCCGATTAAGCCCTCGCGCCTCATACCAAGGCTGCATCTGTCCCACAAGTTTGGTATCTGAACCCTGTGTTTTAATGATGGCTATAATTTCTGCTTTTTCTCCTTGGGAGTTTACACAAACAAGCCGGTGGGGTATATGTTTAAAAGATAAAGGTTTACCATCGAGTTGTTCTACGGTATGTTCCTGGACTAAAACCCACTCATAACCGCAATCCCGCAAAGTCTTGACAAAATGGTAAGCCACGTCAGGATGGTTAGGAAGAGCCATTTCGGGTGGAGAAAATCCCCTTATTCTTGAGAGAGCTTCAATACCAAAAAGAGAAGCAAAATGATGTTGCCATGCCTGAACATGCAAACGGAAATCCTGGATAGGGGTCGAAGGTGCAACGGGATGGCCCCAAGCTGTTCCCAGAAACTCTACACACTGTTTACATAAAGGATCGTTAGCCAGCTTATTAAGGCTATCTAAGATATCCCCGCTTGACATCAGCTCAAATCCAAAAAGCAATGTCCCTGAATAATCAAGCATAACCCGAGGCTTTTTAGATTCAGCCAAAAGCTCAGGAATAAATTGCCCCATACGCTTATAACACCATTGAAAAACTGGAGCATTATGATTATCACCTTCACCCAAATGCTCGAACATATATTGAAGATTGCTGATGATTCGAGCCGACTGCAGATCAACACCTCCGGCAGGAATCAAAGGCTGATGCATATGAAGGGCTATTGAAGCTCCACTTTTTATTCGTCCAAAATCTATGCCTGTAGTTTCCCAATTGATCGATTCTTTTTTTTGAATGGCTTCTTTAATCTCCTCTTCTCTGCCACAGATATTGGGAAGATGATCAAGAAAAAAGTTGGGCATAAGTTTTTCCTTTTATTATTTTTAACTTTGGATGACCTGACATTTCAAATTCAACATCCGCATCCTTTCAAGTTAAAAGAGTTTTTCTTTATAACAAATCAACCGTTCCATCAGACTTAATCATTCCTGCTCATACAGGAACGAGGCTGACTTCATCGAGGCAGTTTCATGCATTTCTAGCAAACTGTGCTAGAGCCTTCTTTTCCACAGGTTTCACATCCGGCAGAACTCGCCGAAAGGCCGTTTGGAGTGGTCAGGTCATGGACCCGAAGACTGGACATGTTCAAATTTTATAGTAACGCACAACTCTGCGCAACTCTTTAACCAATAATCAAAGCTCTTTTTCTTTTTATACAAAAAGTAAAACTTCATGTGTTTTATAAGTTACTGGTATTCTCGTACTTACAACATGGCATACTTTTTGCTTTATATTTATAATGATGGGAAAAATCGTTTATCAAATCGCCTGCTCCTTATCTAGAGACAAGCTTATTTTTGGCATTTGTCTTTTTCTTGCTGCCAGTGTTCATGGGTTAATCGCCTTAGTCTCTCTTTCTCATAAAGATATAGCGGAAAAAACAGAAGGTCTATATTCTACTCAAAGTGATTCTTCTTCTTTTGTTGATCTTGTCAGTGCTCCAGAATCTCCTTTTTTGACTTCCCCCTTATTGAAAAATGAAGAGCCAAAGATTTCCCTCCCTTCCCCCTCCATGCCTCAGAATCATACTGCTCCACTAACTCTAAATAAAACTCAAATTATTCAGAAAAAACAAGGGATACATTCCGAAGCTAAAGGTAACACACCCTGTTTAGCTCGGAAGGACTATAAAGAATACAATTTATCGACAAGCTTTCTTTCTCCTCCCCCCTATCCTTATGAAGCCAGACTCCACCACATGGAAGGGACAGTTGTGATCATGCTCGATATTCGCCAAGGGAAGATCGTTTCTTCGAGGATTGTCCGTTCTTCCGGCCATAGCCTGCTTGATATTACTGCCAAGCATTGGATCGATACCCATTGGAAATTTCCTTCGCATATAAGCCGAACTGTAATAGAATCTATTACTTTTGAACTTGAAAATTCTTCTCCACCTATTAATGAGAAATATTATCAAGCCAGTTATCTTCCTAGATAAAGAAATATTTTAGCTCTTTTTACTTTTCTTACAGTTTATATCTTTATTTTCTTATTGATCAGCATCCTTTTTTCAATTATTGACCTATTCATTTACATGTCTTGGTTATTAAACTTACAGCTAGCAAGGCTTATCTTCCTTCTGCTCTTTTTTCTTTTATTACCTTGTTTTTTCTTTTTTAACTTAAACCAGCGGGCTGTTGCAGCACCCTTAAAAGAAAAAATGGGTTCTCTGGCTGAAAAAGAAACTACAAAATCAACTGAACCCGATAGAATGCTTCTGAAGGTCCAAAGACTTCGTTCTAAAGCAATTCAAAAAAAAGGGATCTGCCCTTCAAATCTTTGGGTCTACGGGAAATTTGAAGCTCAAGATAGTCCTAAAGATGGACTAATCGTCTGTCTTATAGCTGGGGATCGGACAAAAAAGATTGTCGGCTCTTCAGGAATGGCGGTGGGAGCAGGGATCATATTTTGGCCTCTAATCGCTGTTCCCGCTTTTTTTAGCAGTCAACACCTAGATCATGTTATTTTTATTAACCACACCCATTGTCCTCCGATTAAAAAAAAATCCCTTCTTTACATTTCACCTTCCTCTCCCGCAAAAGTTCTTGTCAACATGAAAACCGATGTCGGTTATCACTTGATGGAACTTGAACTCGTTTCTCCACCAGCGGTGATGTCAATGGACTAAATCATGAAAAAAAGTCTTTTTTTTCTCTTGGGACTCTTCTTTTCTATGACTCTATGTTATTCTCTGGCTTCAGAAGCCTCTACAACGCTTAAAGAATATAAAAAATTAGGCTTTAGCAAAGAAAACTCACATTTAGTTCCTATTGAAGAAGTCCCTAAGTTAGCAAACATACAAGGAGAGCTTCGAGAAAATCTCTGGTCTTATGGAGAACTTTCTTTTAAAGCAATTATCGCTCCTGAAGTCATTGAGGCCACACCGATTCACTCGAGTTTGGCTGATATTGAACCTCCTCCCAAAGACCAATCGAAAAAAGCTTCACAACAGTCAAAAACCTTTGTTTTGATCGTTAGTCCCAAAAAATCACTGAGCCAGCTTATAAAAAAAGCGCCAAAGATTTTCTCTATCTCTGCTACAACACCTGCAAAAGTTGCCGCTATTGCCCAAACTTTAGATAAAAATTTTATAATTACTCTGGTCACGATCGAACCTCCTCATATTCCCTTAAGGCTAAGGCCACCTTGAGGTTGAAGCCAAAGGGTTCTAAAGGAGCTATTGTTTTCCTCACCCGTGCTGTTCCCTTCCACTTTTATCTTTTCAGCCTCTCAGAAGGGGCTATCCCTCTTCTAGGGGCGACTGGCTAAAGCAACCTTAAAAGCGCATCAGAGATCAACCAAGGCTTTCCTTCCTCCTCTTTTGTCGCTTGCTTTATCCACCTTATCGTTTATCCCTTCCGGATATTCTTCCGTGGACGCCGTGGACCCGGCTGAAGGAGATTCTGCTCGAGAGGTTTTGCCGCAAGTGCGGGACACCGCCCGATTGGGAACCCGGCTCAAGGTACTGTTCCGGGGCGGACGACTCCAGGTACCAGACTACCGTAGCAGATGGAGGCGAAGCGGGAGCGCCAAATGGCACCACCGTGGCAGCGTCGGCGGAGAACCCGCCGCCGATGCGTTGTGAACATGCCGGTTAACCGGAGAACGAAACGGCCAAGGCAATCCAGGGATTTACCATGAGTAAAACCATGGCAAAAAAGACGCGCTCAGACAAGCGTGAGCATGTTTAAGAATGTTTTGAGGAACAGAAGGAACCTTTTAAAACATCTAGAATATCTATTTTTTATAAGTCAACACTCTACCCCATGTGCTTTTCGTTCCCCAAAGCCCAGATCTTAGACATTCCAACTGCACGATCTGGCTATGGTCAACAAAAAGATTAACCTCTGGGCCATAATCCTTGACATACCAGGAAAAGACTTCCGGATCAGCCGCTTCAAACATGAGGGTTTCTAGCCCTAGTTGATCAATAAATTGCGCGACCACTTCTCTTCTCCATGGACTGACGTTTTCGGTTATTCCTTCTGATTCAATCATAATGAGATAAGCCCCCGCTTCCAGAAGTCTTTTAGCTTGTTTTATTGCCCACTGTGGACTTTTTGTGCCTTCAGCAGCTAGCTCTTCGGATTTTGTTGCTCCTCCAGCTCCAAATTGGATACCCACTTCAGGTTTTGCTTTTAAACCCGCCTTTTGGACCTTTTCCACAAGCCGCAAAATATCGTCAAAAGGAATCGTAATAAAGCCGGCAGAAACTTCGATGATATCAAACCCTACTCTTTTGCATTCTTCAATGTATTTGTCTACCATATCTGGACCATAGGTCAGCACCCTTTCAATGAATCCTCCTGTAGAAACCCAAACGTTATAGGTATGGCAAAGGCTAATGATTTCTTTGAGAGCTCTTTTGGGCATGAGTGCAAAAGAACCGCCTGCAAACTTAAGGATGTCGATGTAGCTTCCAACCGTTTCAAGAATGTCTTCCAAGTAATGGATACCTAAAGGGGTATAATAAGGACCTCGGATTTCGGTAATCCCTACTCTTCTAGGCTTGGGTTTTCTTTCATTGAGAGGAATAAAACCAAAAGCACGTTCATTTTTTTGTTCGTCATTCATGAATTGCCCCTTTATCTTTTTAGTTTTTCTTAATTAAACTTCTCCTTTTTTAAAGCGCATTCCAAAAAAAAGAGAACTTTAGTTTATTTTCTTTGGAATAATCATCTTACAGAGCTCCAAAAAAGTATTCTCCAAAAGGCTAAGTTTTCTGCCTAGCCTATAGGCAAAAACCCATTTTCGGGTTATCGGCTCAGGAATCAAAGGAAGATTGATAAGTTTGCCTTTCTTCAGTTCTTCCTTAACAATCCAATTGGGAAGAACACCAATGCCTAGACCCATCTTAACCATTTCCTTAATCGCTGCGGTTTCGGCAAGCTCCACGAAACTTTTTGGATAGAGGGATGACTCAGCAAAAGCCCTTTGAAGTATATGGAAAGTTGTATCATTCTTTGTTTTTATAAGGTAATGGGCCTGCTCAATCTCTTTTCTAGAAATTTCTTTTTTTCGTGTCCAGGGATGAAAGGAATTAACCAAAAAAAGGAGGTTATCCATCGAAAGTTCAATCATAGCTAGGCTTTCTAGGAAAGAGAGAGGTTTGATTGTAATCGCAAAGTCTACCTTTTTTTGATCAACCAGCTCTAAGGCAAGAGGGGAATCAGCTGGTTCGATAGCAAAAAGACAATCGGGAAAACTTTCCTGAAATTCTCTATAAAGCTGAGGCACAAAATATTGGCAACTTAATGAACTTGTAGCAAAGACAATTTTTTTTGGCCCTTCCCGCTTCAAATTTTCGATGTCGATCCTAGCTTTTTCCATTCCCGCCAGTATTTCTTGAGCATAGCCTAAGAATTCCCTTCCAATAGTCGTAAGGGAGGGGTTCTTTCCCTCCCTGTCAAAAAGCCTGCAACCTATTTCCTCCTCAAGAGATTGAATCGATCGACTTATAGCCGGCTGACTCATATGCAAAGATTTCGCTGCTTTAGAGAAACTCTCGGATTGAGCAGCAATAACAAAAATATAGAGTAGGCGGCTGTCCAACGGATGATTCATACATTTTTATTATATGTTTTATTCAAATTATAAATATCATGCAATAATAATCTGAAAAATCTTTTGGCACCAAAGCTGCTTGTTATCAAGAAAGCTCTTATTGGTCTGAAGCGATAAGGAAGGAAATGTTGAGAACAAGATCAAAAATAACCATTGGCTATCTTCCTCTAATCGATTGTGCGCCGCTTGTGGTCGCTTTAGAGCGAGGGTTGTTTAAAAAGTGGGGTTTTGATGTTTGCTTAAGTCCTGAACCAGGATGGGCGACGATACGAGATAAGATTGTATATGAAGAGCTTGATTTTGCACAGGCCGTTTGTGGATTGCCTCTTGTTCTTAACTACGGTTTACGTTCCATTCCCTATAAATGTACAAGTGCCATGGTCCTAAATCTCAACGGTAATGCGATCACTCTCTCAAAAAGGCTAAGCGACGTTGAAGGGTGTAACCAGGAAGAAATAGCCCATGTTTTGAAAGCCAATAGCAATTATCCTCTTCTTTTTGGTGTTGCTTCTTTTTTTTCAAGCCACTACTTTCTTCTTCTACGCTGGCTTAAAAGAATAAAATTGGATCTACAAAAGGATGTCCGTGTTGTTGCTCTTCCTCCACCTCAAATGCCTATCCACTTAAAACAAGGGTTTATTGATGGCTACTGTGTAGGCGAGCCCTGGAATTCGGTTGCTGTTTTCGAAAAAACCGGAATCTGTGTGGCAACTAGCCTTGATCTTGCCTCGGGGCATCCAGAAAAGGTCCTGTTGGCTAATGAAAAGTATACGGAAAAGAAAAAAGAAGAACATGTGCGGCTTGTGAGTTGTTTAATCGAAGCTTGCCAGTGGACGGATAATCCTGCACATAGGGCTGAGCTTTTAGAAATGCTCTATTATGGCCACTGGATCAATCAGCCGCTTGAGATCATTCGTCATAGCCTTGTGGGCCCTTTTCGATTAGGTAAAAACACGTTTATTCCGGGTCGGGCTTTTCATGTTTTTAATGCCGAAAAGGCTAACCAACCTTCCAAAGAAAAGGAAAACTGGATAATCAATGAAATGAAGGCAGCCAAGCTTCTTCCCGAACAATCTACAAATGGGATTAGCTTTTTTAGACTCTCTATCTATCTTGAAGCCTTAAAACTCTTAAGTTCAGAGGAGAAAAAGTCTTTTGTTCCATTCCCTCTGCTTTAAAAGATTGCAATGCCATTTCTTAGTTATGATCAGAAGTCATTACTAAGGCAGCTATCCCCTAGATTTTTGTCCAAGCTTGTCGTGCTTCTTCGCTAAAGTCTTGACCCAAATATTGCTGGATGGACTGAAGAAGGCAGGGTTAACAATGGGATAATGGAAACTTTCGACCCCATATTCTTTATGACGCTTTCCTAGGTTTTGTAAATTAGGAATAAGCTCGTTCATATTGTTCAAGCCATCAACAAGAACGTAGCGACTCTTTTTAGAAATCCTATAAGCAATCAATAAATTCAAAATCTATTAATATATATATCTATACATTATATGCATAGATTATATGTATAAAATCTTTTATAAATTTTTTTAAAAGATCATCTTTAAGTATCTTTTTTGCTTTCTTTATAAAACAAGAATATATGCATGCAAATATGATAAAAGATATATTATATGCAAATAATGCATATACTCACTGTCCTTTTTGCGGTTTGCAGTGTGCCATAGAAATTGTTCAGACTGGAAAAGAGTTTGAAATTAAACCTAAATATTTTCCGACAAACAAAGGACAAATCTGTGCTAAAGGTTGGAATGCAGGCGCATTAATTAACCATCCTGACCGTTTGCTCAATCCCCTTGTTCGCTACAATAAAAATGAAGGTTTTAAGTTTTCTTCCTGGGAAACAGCCATTGATCTCTGTGCAAAAAAATTATCTACAATCCGTGCCCAATGGGGAAGCGATTCGATCTTTGTTTATGGTAGTGGCAGTTTGTCCAATGAAAAAGCCTATCTTTTAGGAAAATTTGCTCGAGTTGTTCTGGGTACTTCTTTGATCGACTATAACGGCAGATATTGCATGTCCTCAGCTTCTAAAGCCCTAGAAATGGCTTTGGGGATAGACCGAGGGCTATCCTTCCCTGTCGAATCCATAGCTCAGACCGATCTACTCATCGTTGTGGGAGCCAACCCCTTAGAAACGATGCCTCCTCTAAAAAGCCATATCGAAGAATTTAAAAAAAGAGGAAAAAAATGGGTTGTTATAGATCCCAGGTTTACTCTGACTGCACAACAGGCTGATATCCATCTTAAAATTAAGCCGGGCAGTGATCATATCCTCGCTAACGGCTTGCTCTGGCTACTTGTTCATCAGAATAAAGTCGATTGGTCTTATATTCGAAGCTACACTACAGGGTTTGAAGAAGTTTTAGATAGCCTTTATTCTTTCTGGCCCAGCCAAGTCGAAGCTCTTACAGGGATATCTCAAGACTTGCTTCAGAAAACTGCTGAACTTTTGGGATCCCACTCCAATATCATTATTTTAACGGGAAGAGGTTGCGAACAACAGTCTCACGGAGTCGCTAACGTTCTTTCATATATAAATCTTTCTCTAGCTCTAGGACTTGTCGGAAAGCCTTACAGTGGATTTGGCACACTTACCGGCCAAGGGAACGGACAGGGGGCAAGAGAAATGGGACTAAAATCCAACCAACTTCCCGGTTGCCGGAGTAACTGGAATTTCAATGATCGGAATTTTATCGCCAAGCTCTGGCAGATCGATCCCAAGACCCTTCCTCTTCCAGGAAAAACTATCACCGAAGTGATCGAAAACTCCGGAATGAATGGATCAATCAAAGCGATGATCGTTATGGGAGCCAATCCTCTGGTCTCTTCAGCTCATAACTCACGGCTAAAAGCGCTTTTTTCATCATTGGAATTCCTAGTCGTATGCGATTCATTTCTTTCTGAAACAGCAGCAGTAGCCGACATGGTTTTACCTTCGGCTCTTTGGGCCGAAGAAACCGCAACAGTGACCAACTTGGAAGGTCGCATTCTCCTTAGGCCAAAGATCTTAGCTGCCCCGACAAACGTTAAGACTGATCTTGAAATTATCCATCTGCTCGCTGAAAAGCTTGGTTTTGCTCAAGGGTTTCCACCCGATCCTTATAGCATATTTGAAGAAATACGTAGGGCTACAGCGGGAGCAAAAGCAGATTATTATGGTATAACCTATTCAAGGCTTGCCCGAGGTGAAGAGCTCTATTGGCCCTGTCCCTCTCTTTTTAGCCAAGGTCAAAAAGAACTATTCCTATCCAAACATTTTCCCACAGAAACCCGAAAAGCACAGTTTTACCCTGTTGCACTGCAGCCCCTTGTAGAAGAACCCGACTCTCAATATCCCTTTTTTTTAACAACCGGCAGAACCCTTTACCATTATCAGACCGCTGTTCAAACAAGACGACTTTTAAAACTCCACCAAAAAGAACCAACCCCGTTTGTCGAAATGCATGCCTCGGTTGGCCGGCAGCTGGGAATTAAAGAAGGACACTATGTCAAGGTCGAAACAAGAAGAGGAGTTGGCTACTACAAAGCTAAGTTCTCTAGCAAACAGCGTCTAGATACCCTTTTTGTTCCTTTTTACCCTCACGAAAAAGCTGAAGCAAACAGCCTAACGTTGCCCAACTTTGACCCCCTTTCTTACATGCCTTCTTTCAAGCTTTGTGCGGCACGAATCGAAGCCGTTGGTGAACCTCAACAACAATCTGATAACCAAAAAAAGGATAAATGATGAAAAAAGAAAAACTGCTTGTGATTGGAGCGGGTATGGCCTCCGTCAGGTTCCTTGAAGAACTTGTCGAAGCTGGAGGGACTCAAAAATACGAGATTACCCTGATCAGCAAGGAGAAAAATATCGGCTATAACCGCATTTTACTCTCTTCTCTTTTAGCCGGAGAAGTGGACTTCCAAGGATTGGATCTAAAAAGCCCTGCATGGTTTCAAGAAAAAAAGATTACTGTCAAAGCGGGCTCTGAAGCTGTACTTATCGATACTGGATCAAGGCAGCTATGGACAGACAAGGAAAAAATTCCCTACGATAAACTTTTCTTAGCTACAGGTAGCATTCCCTTTATTCCCCCTCTAACCGGTCTCTATGACGAAGCGGGAAAACGAATTCATGGTGTTTTTACTTTTAGGACTATTGATGATTGCCTGAATATTCTTGAGCATCTTTCCGGGGCAACAAAAGCGGTCGTTATTGGAGGTGGTCTTTTGGGCATAGAAGCTAGCTATGGCCTATGCAAAAAAGGGCTGCAAACCACTCTTGTTCATCTCATGGATCATTTGATGGAAAAACAGCTCGACAGCCTTGCAGGCTCTCTTTTGAAAAAAGAACTCGAAAAACTGGGTATCCAAGTATTGCTCAAAACAAAAACGCGTCAGCTCAAAAAGATCGGCAAAAAAATTAAAATCGAATTTGAAAATAACAAAGAGATTCTTGCCGACCTTGTTGTCATAGCTACCGGGATCGTTCCCAACTGTTCGTTAGCTAAGAAATCGGGCATTGCAGTGAACAAGGGCATACTCGTCAATGCTCAAATGGAATCGGTTTCTCATCCAGGTATTTTTGCTGCAGGAGAATGTATTGAATTTGAAGGACAAACCTATGGATTAGTTAACGCGGCATGGCAGCAAGCGACGATTGCCGCTAAATCCCTTTTGGGTTCTTCCTTGTCATATCCTTACCGGGGAACCGTTCCTGTGGCTCGTTTAAAAGTAGCAGGTATCGATCTTCTTTCTTTTGGTCATATAGAAGCTGAACAAAACGAAGAAGTGGTCCTTTATACAGACTCAAAGCAAGCCCTCTATCGGAAAATATTAATCGAAGGGGAAAAAATAACCGGGGGTATTTTTCTTGGATCATCCCAAAGAGCTTTAGAAATCCTTCATTTTTACGAAAAAAACCTTCCCCTACCCTGTTCTCCTGAAGAGTTCCTTATCGAGGAATCAACGGGCAGAAAAGATGAAGAAATAGAAAATAGACCCGATGACTTCCAGCTATGTAACTGCAACGGGGTGACTAAAAAAGAAATCATCGAACTGATTCAAAAGGGCTGCTCATCCCTTAAGGAGCTTATCACGATGAGTCGTGCAGGAACAGGTTGCGGGAGTTGTAAAACCCTTGTTCAAAGACTTTTTGAAAAAACAACGAAGAACACAACTGTTGATGACCCCTCTATTCATTACTACGTAAGCTCTATTCCTTTAAGCAAAAAAGAACTGATCGAGGAGATAAAAAAAAGGAAACTCCAGAGTGTTTCTGCCGTTTTTAATGCCTTTGCGGAAGGCAAAGAAGATGCTCATTCTAAACCTGCTCTAGCCAGTCTTCTTAAGATGGTCTGGGGCAAAGCTTATAAAGAAGAGCCCGATTCCCGATTCGTCAACGATCGGGTTCATGCCAATATTCAAAAAGATGGGACCTATTCGGTTGTTCCCCGCATGTATGGGGGAATAACAACTGTCGAACAATTAAGAAAAATTGCTGATGTAGCCGAAAAGTACCATGTACCCATGATCAAAATAACAGGTGGACAACGCATCGATCTTCTGGGTCTAAAAAAGGAGCAGTTACCAGCCGTATGGAAAGAGCTCGGAATGAGAAGTGGCCATGCATACACGAAAGCCTTTAGGACTTGTAAAAGCTGTGTTGGCACGGATTTTTGTCGATTTGGAGTAGGCGATTCAACTACTCTGGCGATCGCAATTGAGAAGAGGTTTCAAGGTATTGAATGCCCAGCAAAACTCAAGCTTGCTGTAAGTGGCTGTTCGAGGAATTGTGCAGAAGCCACAACTAAAGATATCGGTGCGGTTGCTATAGGCATAGGATGGGAAATTTATGTCGGAGGAGCAGCCGGCTCCAAAGTAAGAGCAGGGGATCTTCTAGCGGTAGCCAAGGACCAACAAGAAGTGCTTAAGCTTATTGGTCGTTTTATTCAATATTACCGCGAAAATGCAAAATATGCTGAAAGAAGCTATGGCTTTGTAGAGCGGCTAGGGATTGAAAAGATAAGATCAGCTGTTGTTTCTCCTTCACCTGAAGAAGCGACTCGACTAGAGCAGGAAATAGAAAAAACGGTCGAGGCTTATGTTGATCCCTGGCAAGCTGCACAAAAAGAACAATTTCCACATCAATTTGAAGCTCTAGCTCAAGGCACAAACAACTTCTCTTAATCCCAAACGGAGTCATAAAAATGAAATCCAATGGACAGATTCCTAAGAAAGGATTTCCCCTTTGCCCTTTAAACGAACTTGTTCCCTGTGTTGGTAGAACTTTTAAGCTAGGGGAACTAAAAATTTCTCTATTTAAAACAAGGTCAGACAAAACAGTGGCTGTGCAAGCCCTCTGCCCTCATCGTGGGGGACCCCTGAGTGAAGCCCTTTGCGATGAACAGGTTCTGATATGTCCTCTTCACGGCTACTCCTTTTCGCTAGAAACGGGCAACTGTACGATTTCGGATAAATACCAGCTCAAAACGTATCCTACTTTTGTGATTAACGGTTGGATCTATCTGGACTTATCCACTTCTCCCAACCTTTTCTTATCAAATGATCAATCATGAAAAAAAGACTACTTATCTTTCTTCATAACAAGGCTATTTTAACACTCTGCTGCTCTTTTCTCTATTTTGACATCAGCTTTGCTATCTGGGTCATCCTGGGAGCTGTAGGCACTTTTATTTCCGCTGAAATTCGGCTTAATCCCGTTCAAAAAGGCCTTGTGGTCGCCCTTCCTATCCTCTCTGGAAGCCTTCTTCGGATTTTTTTTGGCATAGCGGAATCAGCCCTCGGAGGGAAAAAAACAGCCCTTATCGCTATGAGTTTAACAGCCATTCCCCTATTTTGGGGGGGATTATTTGCTCACAGTCTTAATGAAATTTATGGGATTGGGCTTCTTTTGGGTATTGCCGGTGCTAGTTTTGCCGTAGCCCTTCCTATGGCTAGCCGGTGGTTCCCACCTAAAAACCAGGGACTTGTCTTAGGCCTAACTGGGAGTGGAAACAGTGGAACTCTTCTTTGTACCTTTTTTGGTCCGCTCATTGCTCAGGCTTATAGCTGGCATGCTGTATTTGGTTTTTTTCTTATCCTCTTAGCGATTGTCTTTTTTGTCTTTTTTTTACTGGCCGAAGATGCTCCTGCTAACCATAGAGAAAAATTTAACATCCAAGCTATTTTCTTGACCCTTCAACAAAAGCGAGCCTGGTTGTTTGCCCTTTTATACAGCCTTTCCTTTGGAGGTTTTGTAGGTTTTTCTAACTACCTAGGATTTTTTTTAGTAGATGAATACAAGCTTGAAAAAGTCGATGCGGGAAAGATACAAACCCTGCTCATTGCTTCAGGAAGCCTTTTAAGACCACTTGGAGGTGCTTTGGCCGATAAGGTAGGGGGATCAAAACTGCTTTTTGTGCTGTTTGCCCTAGCTACATTGCTCGGTTCTCTTCTCTCTTTTTATTTTCCATTCCTAATCGAAATCACTCTTCTTTTCTTTTTGATGGGTTGCCTGGGTCTTGCCAATGGAGCGGTTTTCCAACTTGTAGGAACTCAGCTGGCTAACCAAATTGGCACAATATCGGGGGTTGTAGGAGCTGCTGGAGGCATGGGAGGATTCTTTTTGCCCATTTTATTTGGGAAAATCAAGGAACATTCGGGATCATGTGCTACTGGATTTGGGCTCTTTTCATCTTTACTTTTTCTTGGAGGATGCCTAACCCTCTGTCTCGTTTTTTCGGAAAGAAAAAAGAAAATCTTAAGGATTGAAGTTACGGATAGTACAAAAAATTTTCCTTTCTCACTTCCCTTTTTGTTGAGCTCCCAAGACGAAGGCACTGAAAAGAAAGAAAAATGATAAAGACTAAAAGATTCTATTATTGGATCCTCTTTATTTTACCTTCCCTATATTGGGTTGGAACTTTTTCTTTAGCTGAAGATAATACCGAAGAAAGCCTCCCCGAAACAACTCTAAAGGTCAAAGGAAAAATACCTATAGAAAAAGATGAACAATCCTCTTTTTTACTTTCACCTGTCAAGCAGTTTGGACCAATAGATGTCTTAGACAGTCCAAGATCGGTCTTCATCATAGATAAGTCTCTTATTCAAGCAACAGGGATGGGTCTTCAACCCTTTTTAGACCCTCTTAGTATGACTTTTTTAGTTCCTTCAGCCTATTCTTCGGTCAACTACGGCTTAGGTATTGCCCCATTTTCAAGAGGCTATCCTTCTACCCCTTATATAAATGGTATTGAAATGAATGTCCAAAACGGGGCTTTCCAGGGGATACCCATGAACTGGAACATGATCGACTCTTTTGATTTTATAGAAGGCCCAGCTCAAGCTGTTTTTGGAGCTACCCAAACTAGTTCAGGAGTTACAAACTACCTGACCAAGCAGCCCTATTTCGATTCTTTTCGATCTTCAACCCAATTTACCTTGGGGATGTATGAAAAGTACCTGTGGTTGGTAGATCTAGGAGGCCCGATCCGGCCGAATTTAGCCTACAGGCTTAGTTATCAGGGTATTGAGAATGGAAACTACTACCAATATGTACATAACGACCAACAAAATGTTTATTTTAGCCTCGGATTTCATCCTTCAGAAACTTATCGTGCTGATTTTATGGCTGATCTTGGAACCTATGATTATACCCCCCTTTTCATGTGGATGAATAGGCCAACTGAAGCATTGATCACAACTGGTCTTTATCCTACAGGTTCTTTGCCTTCTTCTTTGATCAACATTGGAACAGTAAACAATCCTCCTTTTTCTCTTTATGCCGGCCAACTTGAGCCGATAAGTCGTAGAATCCTTCTACAAAACCCTGAAGGCGGTGGCCGCGCAGTCCTTGGCATGCTTCAATTTGTTCAAAAAATCACAGTTAGTGACCAGCTTACTTTTTTGGATAACACCTTGTTATGGTACAACCGAGAAAATCTCTTGCAACCCCCTGTCTACTATTGTCTTTCCAGTGCTGGTGATTATGAAATTGGTCATCGTACAGAATGCCTTCTTGATCTCTATTTTAGCCAGAATAATTTTCCTCTTACTCTACATGACCTCGTGGATAGTGGAATCGAATGGCACATTCAGAGAAACTTAGATTACGTGGCAAGTTCTTTTTTTGGTTCAAATGCTTGGGATATGGTTTTAAGCCAGCCTATAAGCTGAAACATGAACAATTCTACTTTTTTTCGTCAAAATATTAAAAATCCCCATGCAAAGTTTGGCGGTCTATGGCCGATTCCTGGAGCCCCACAAGGTTATTTTTTTAATCCGTTAAACGGCTCGGCAGGTTCAACAGACTCTTTTTTTTATTCAATCGCCCCTTTTATCCAGCAGCTGATCTCCCTTAACCCACATTTTGACCTTTCTTTAAGTCTAAGAGACACAACTTATTTTGTCCAAGCGACCACTCCGCCGGGAACACCATTCATTCTTTTCAAAGAACTATCAACCACACAATCCGATCCACTCATTACAGTAGGTCCAAGCTTTAAACCTCTAAAATGGTTAAATATATATTTTAGCTATACCCTGGAATATACAACCGATGCAGCGGTCCTTGGGGGTTATTCCCCTGTATTTGATTCCCAATCCTTTCACCAGCAGGATGTTCTTTATGAAGCGGGGATTAAATGTAACCTTATCAAAAACAAGCTTTTTGTGAGCGGCGATATCTTTTCTCAAGGGCTATGGCTAGACAATATCGGTCTTAATCCTACAAAAACCACTGTCAATGGAATTGAATTTAATGTTTCCTATTCCCCTTTTCAATACTTGCTCTTTCGGATCGGCTTTGCATACCAATATGGAAGCGAAAACTGGACAGATGTCAGTCATGGTCCCCTAGAAACTCAAACATATTCAACCGATTATGCCCAGCTTTTCTCTTTAGCTCTCGATAACAATAGTGTTTTTCCTCCCGGTCTCTATCCCTTCATTGGTTGGCCCAAAGAGCTTGTCGATGGCGTTATCAACTACAGTCCTACAACCGGTCTTGGCTTTACTCTTGGAGTCAGCTGGTTTAGCTCCCAATTTCTTGGTTATAACTATTCAACTACTATTCCTGCCGAGTTTATAATTCGCAGTCGGATCTATTATAATCTTCCTCATTGGCAGTTTGCTCTCTATTTTTATAATGTTACAGACGAAAAGTATTGGCTACCTTTCGGTGTGGGCATACAATCAGCAAGAATATTTGACTACGCAAACATCGTCCCTGGAATGCCCTTTTGGATCCAAGGCAGTTTGAGCTATTTTTTTTAAGCTTTTTTCCCCCTTAGTTGATGGCCAATTATCATATGCATGTTATAAAATCTAATTGATAAGATTAAGATCATCCTTGCAGAAAATTAAGCAATCTTATATATCTTTACCTGCAAAAATTATAATTGTTTTAACTCTAAAACCCCCTTTTATGGCCCCTGAAGAAATCAAGTTGATTCAGAAAAGTTGGCTGCACGTTATCGACAAAGCTGATGAAGCGGGTCTACTCTTTTATAGAAGACTTTTTGATGTTGAACCTAAAGTACGCCCTCTCTTTAAAGTAGATATCGAAAAGCAGGGCAGAAAACTTATGGATGTCCTGAATTGGATAGTTTTGAATCTTCAAGATGTCGATACCGCCCTAGATGCAGCAAGGGAGTTAGCTCGTCGACATGTCAAATATGGGGTTAAAGTCGAGCATTATCCGTTGATTGGCCATACTCTCATATGGACGTTAAGAAAGATGATGGGCTCTGAGTGGACAAGGCAACTTGAGCAGCTATGGACCGCCGCATATGAGGCTTTGTCCCAAATCATGGTCGAGGAACACAAAAAAGTCCAATCGTTCGAATATCTTACCCGGTATCTTGAACAGGAACTTTCCGAAGTGATCAACGGAGTGGTTGACGCTTTTCCTGAGCTCGTAGGGATTGCTATCTCAACCACTCAAGGGGCAACAGTAAGCCGATGTTCTGCTGAGCTCTATTCTAACATTATCGGTTCAGTCGTCAGCTCAGCCCTTGGACATGCCCATCGGCTATGTGAAACAGCCGATGTGGGTCTCCTTGAAGAGATAAAGATCACAGGAAATCAACTGCATCTCTATGTTTGTCAAGTTGATAGGGATGCGGCCATAGGTATTTTATATCCCCCTCAAACTACAGAAGGAATTATTACTCTTTTAATCCGTAGTGCCGCACAGAAAGTCAAGGCACTCATCTCTACATTTCGATTAAAAGAAATAAACTCCCGCTAAATTATCCAAAGCTTATGGAAAGAATTCTTGAAGAACAGCTCATGGCCGATCCTATTCAAGTGATGGCTTATGCCCAAGCCGACTTTTCCATACCCCATCAAGCTGTAATCGATCGGTTCACAGATCTTTTCCCCCACTTTAAAGATGGAGTTGTACTTGACATGGGTTGTGGGACAGCGGACATTGCTATTCGCTTTGCCAGGAGATATCCTCAAGCAAAAATAATTGGCGTGGACGGATCTTTAGCCATGCTTTCTGTCGCTCAAAAAAGAATAGACGAGAACCATCTTTGCTCTTCCATAAAACTTATACAAGGAATATTTCCCAACTGGACCTATCCCCATTTATTCGACGTCCTTATCAGTAACAGCTTGCTTCACCACCTTCCCTCTCCAAAAGAGTTATGGACATCCTTAAGAAAACACGCAAAACTTGGCTCTTGTGTCCTTATCATTGATCTGGTTAGACCTGAGTCAAAACAACAAGCTCACTTTCTTACGGAAACCTACACCCAAGGAGCCCATCCTCTTTTAAAAAGAGATTTTTATAACTCTCTTCTGGCTTCCTTTACTCTTGAAGAAATAAAGCGCGAAATCGTTGCTGAAAAACTCCCATTTAGAGTTGAACAAATTTCTGATCGCCATCTCATGATCTATGGAATCTTTTAAAACTAACTGCTATCTACCGGATAGTTTTCTTCTCAATAAGAAGGATATTTCAGGACTTTTAACTCTACGGGAACAACTCCCTCATCGATCATATATAGCTTTTCAGCTGCCGGTTTTGATACATCAATAATCCTTCCTCGTACAAAAGGTCCTCGATCATCCACGCAAACAAGCACTCTTCTTTGGTTTCGCAAATTTTTTACTTCCACATAAGTTCCAAAAGGAAGGGTCCTATGTGCAGCCGTAAACCGATGTTCTTTCACATACTTTTTTCCCAAATGACCCGTTTCGGCATACCAAGAAGCCAACCCTCTTTGCCTTGTTTCGAAAACATCAAAAGGAAATGCTTTTTTAAGAAACGAAGATGTAAAAAGTGTAAAAAGAAAAAAGAAAAAAAACATGGCTATTCCTTTTATTAGAGATAGAACTTCCTCTTCTAATATAAAAGGAAGCCAGAGTCAATACTTTTTCTTAAAATAAATAAAATCGCTGGATTATTAATATTATTTATAAACTTAATATCAATAGGACAAATCAATAATTTTTAATTTTCGCACGTTCCCTCTTTTAATAAAAAAAGTTTAATATCTATATCTTTTTCATTACCAATGACATGTTAAAATGCTTAGCCGATAGATAGGCCTATAGATCGTTTTATGAAGATCAAAAAGGAAAAGAGAAAAAATATTTTCCTCTTCTTCTTCACAAGAAAACAGTTGATGAAATTTTGGATTTTGATATTGTAATGACATGCATCCCCTTCCCCATCATTACAAAGTGGAGAGTTCGGGAGGTCCTTTTGGAAATCTTATTGTAAAAGGGATTGAAGAAGATCTTCCCCCAATAGAAGTCAACGCTCCGGTCCAGTACGGAGGACCAAAAAATACCTGGTCACCCGAAACCCTTCTGCCTGCCGCATTGTCGAGTTGTTTAATCCTTACTTTTGACTCTGTTGCTGAAGCTAGCCATTTTAAATGGCACCGTATAGAATGCCAAGTCGATGGTACTTTAGACAGAAAAGATGGAGTCAGGTATTTTGTCTATTTTGCCATGAAAGCTAAGCTTTTCGTCCCCCAGGGCACAGATAAACAAAAAGCCCAAAAGCTCTTACGCAAAGCCGAAGAAAACTGCTTAATTACCCAGTCTTTAAAGGGAGTAGTCCTCTTAGAAACTGAAATCATTGAAGAATAAAGGCATACAAGATTACCTAATCCCTCTATTTGTAATAAATCTTTGTTTAGAAAACTATTTTTCTCTTTCTAATCAATGAGAGCAACCGCAGCCGCCTCCACAACCACAGCTTGAAGAAACTTTGGGTTGTGAAGCTTTTCCTTGATCCTTATTCGAGCTGAATATTCCCATACCCCCTGTAATCACCCTCTGTATAGGCTCTCCGGTCTGAGGATGATGAGTTAGTGGGGCGTCATGAATGCTCTGTTCAATTTCATAACGCTTTACTTCTCCTCCCTCTTGAGAAGGAATGGTTTCATAGACATAGGTGATCATACGGTTTTTCCCTTCCTCCTTTCTCTATTATATCTCAATTAGATAACTCAATCTCAAATAATCTAAAGCTAAAATAGCTGATTTTATGAAAGGTGCAACAACACTTCTTTGGGGTCTGGCAAAGAACTCATGGTTCCCTTGCGCGTGCAAGCCAAAGCACCTGAAACAACAGCAGCCTTGAGAGCTTTCACCAAAGTCTTTCCCATCACAAGCCAACTCGTAAATGTTCCTAAAAAAGCATCTCCAGCTCCAGAACTATCTACTACCTGGACTAGAGGAGGTCGAACATGTCTACTTTGTCCTCCCCGTTCAAAGACAAAGGCTCCTTGCGGTCCGGCTGTGACAACCAACACTGAAATACCACACTGGAAAAAAAAGGATTTGGTTTTTTCCTTTTCTTCCAGCAAAGAAGAGACCGCTGCAAGCTTACAACACTCAGTTTCGTTAAGCACTAAGTAATCAGTTAAAGAAAAAACCTTACTTAGGCCTTCAAAACAAGGTGAAGGATTTAAAATCGTTTTGCTTCCCCGCTTCTTGGCATATTCAAAAGCGGCTTCAACGACTTGAAGAGGTACCTCGAGTTGGGCTAAAAGATAATCAGCCGAAGATAAGTCCGCCATATTCCCAAGGACTTGGTCGGTTACAAGATCTAAATTAGCTCCTGGAGCAACAGTGATCCGGTTATCTCCCTTTTTATCAATCTCAATCCATGCCATTCCTGTAGGATGTTTTTCTGAGACAGCAATAAGGGAAACATCCAGCCCATAATGCTGAAGTTTTTGACAAACAGTCTTTCCCCAAGCATCTTTACCCACACAACTTATAAATTTTGGTTTTACGTTCCAAAGAGCAGCCGCCACAGCTTGGTTTGCCCCTTTGCCGCCGACAGCTATTGCAGACTCCCTAGCTAGGATGGTTTCTCCGACTTTAGGAAAACTCTCTACCCTGACGGTCAAATCAATGTTGCAGCTTCCTACAATCCAGAGCATTTATGATCCTTTTAATTTAACCAATGGGCATAAAAGAGAGCTGGATTTTCCTTATCCTTGGTCCATCAAATTCACAAAGAAAAACTCCCTGCCAGGTACCAAGCTTTAATCTTGCGCCGATAACATTACAATGCAAGGAGTTTCCTAAAAGAGCCGATTTTACATGAGCCGCAGTATTACCTTCGGTATGCTGATAAGTCGAATCCTCCCAAGGGATCATTTTATCCAAAACATAAAGGATGTCTTTCTGAACATCCGGATCGGCATCTTCTTGAATAATGACCGCAGCCGTAGTATGAGGCACAAAAACGTGCAATAGACCATCAGTCCAACCCATTTTTTGGATTTCTTTTTCAATCAGTTCACTTATACTGACTAACTGTGAATGTTTATGGGTTCTGACTTCAAACTCACTAAAAAATTTAGACTCTTTAGCCTCCATCATCTTTCATTCTCCTAGTCTCTTCAATTCTATTTTTGGCATATTTTTTGCTTTTAATTGTTTACAACCCATTCAAACTTTCCCTTTTATGGATTCCTTCTACAAAATTGAAGTGATCGTCAAGCCCTTTAAACTTGGGGAAATAAGAAAAAACTTATGTACTGAGGATATCCTTTCCATGTCTATATATAAGGTTAAGGGATTGGATGAAGAAGAAAACAGAATCGAAAAATACAAGGGAGATGAATATTTTCCTGTGTTGAAGACACATTATAAGCTTGAAATATTCGTCAAAAAAAGGAACCTCAAAAAAGTCCTTTTCTCCCTAAGTCATTCTATAAGCACAGAAAAAAACTCTTCTAGTCAGCTATCTATTCTTGCTGTCGCTGCTGTACAGGAGCTCTCTGAAACTGCCTTTTCAATTCCTCAAAGCAAGCATATGCTCATCAACTTCTTCCTTTTATTTTAAGATAGCAAGAAATTCTTTAAAAAGGTCTCCTTCAGCCTTTTCAATCATTTCCCAACCCACCGCCTCCACAGAACTGATCAAGACCTTGTCCTGTCTCATCTCTTCAATACCCAACTGGTGATCAAGTTTATTTCTAGAGCTAACCGCATCCCCAAGGACATAAGGAGTTCGTTCTTTGACCCTCAAATCATAGACTGTTTGTCGAACACAAATATGGGTTTCTACTCCACTAATAAGGATAACCTTAGGCAACTCTGGAGGCAGGAAGGGAACCGCAGAAAAGGTATTTTTCCAAATTCTTGGTGTATCCCCGACCAACTCAAGAATTTCTTTACAAGTCAAGCCCAGTTTCTCGGGTAGCTGCTCCGTAATATACACAGGTAAAGAAAAAAGCTTAGCCAGTTTCACCAGTTGGACCGCTTTATGTACTACTCTATCTCGATCTTCAATAACAGACAGGAGCTTTTCTTGGAGATCAATGAGTAAAACCCCCGTTTTCTGGATATCTATGCGCCAATTCATTCTTCTTATATCTATTGGGTTATCCTTTTTTTAACAACCTTTTTTTAAGCTAGTTATTCTTTATTCTTCCAAGGCAACTAGGTCCGAATAACTTTCTCTTTTTCGTATTAATTGTATCTGATTACCCTTGATGAGAACTTCTGCAGGTCTAAGCCGAGAGTTGTAATTGGAAGCCATGGAAAACCCATATGCACCCGCACTGAGCACAGCCAAGTACTCTCCAGCCCTAAATTCAGGCAGACGTCTGTCGAGGGCAAGATAATCGGAAGATTCACAAACAGGACCCACCACGTCCACAACTTCAAGGGGTCGATTAGGCTGTTCCTTCAATGGAAGTATCTGATGATGGGCTTCATAAAAAGCTGGTCTGACCAAGTCATTCATCGCTGCATCAACGATCACAAACTTTTTGGAAACCCCTTTTTTGACATAAATCACCTGGCTTACTAATATACCCGCATTGCCAACGAGCACTCTGCCAGGTTCCACCAAGATTTTCATCCCCAACGGCTTAATCAGCGGAATAATCGCATTAGCATAGCGATTTAAGGTCAATAGCTCATTTCTTTCCTGCCACCAAGCGTGATCTCCACTTTCGAGCGCCTTATCGTAGACAATACCAATACCACCCCCAATATCAAAAAACTCAGCCCCAAATCTTTTCTTCATTTTTTCAACCAAGGGAATGACCCGCTGGATCGCCTGAAGAAATGGTTCTACAGATTGAATCTGGGATCCAATGTGTATCTGTACCCCCTTGAGAAAAACGTTCCGCAGCTTTAAACTTTTTTCTAAAATATCTTCAACCTGACAAAATGAGATACCAAATTTATTGAGATCAGTTCCCGTCGTAATCTTGGCGTGGGTCAAAGCAGAGACATCTGGATTAATCCGAAAAGCCACAGGGGCCTTAACTGACAATCGAGCAGCTATCTTGTCAATCTGATAGAGTTCTTCTTCACTTTCTACAATAAAACTATAAATACCAGCCTTGATTGCTTCTTCAATTTCGCTCTGGGTTTTCCCTACGCCCGCAAAAGTACATTTCTGAGGATCGGCTCCCACCCGAAGAACACGGTAGAGTTCCCCACCACTGACAAGATCAAAACCGCTTCCCAAGTTAACCAACTGCTTTAAAATCCATTGGTTAGAATTGGCTTTAACCGCATAACAGATCAAGTGATCAACAGCTTCAAGGGCATGATCAAACCTCGTATAATGATCGATTATTGTCTGCGCTGAATAAACATAAAGGGGTGTCCCATAGCGTTCAACAAGACTTCGGACCGGAACATCCTCGACATAAAGTTCTGAATCCTTGTAATAAAAATGATGCATATATTTTTTTATAAAAACTATAAAAATATGCTCTTTTTCCTTAGGGAAAAGGAAATAAAAAAGATAGAGCTATCTTCTTTACCAGCTTAACACCGCCCCAGATTGATATTCGGTTACTCGAGTTTCAAAGAAATTTTTTTCTTTGACAAGATCCATAACCTCGCTCATCCATGGAAAAGGATTCTTAGACCCATACCTGGCCTTAAAGCCAATCCTTTCCAATCTCCGATCCGCAATGTATTCTACATAATCCTTAAAAAGAGCACTGTTTAACCCAAGGATACCCCGGGGAAGGCAATCTTTCGCATAGGCATATTCGAGAACTACCGCCTGTTCGATCATCTCCTGAATTTCTTTTTGAAATTGTGGAGTCCAAATATCTGGATTTTCTTCCTTTATCCCATTAATCAGGTCTATGCCAAAATTAAGATGTATGGTTTCATCCCTTAAAATGTACTGAAACTGCTCTCCAATTCCCGTCATCTTATTTTGCCTGTGGAAAGATAATATCATGGCAAAACCACTGTAGAAGAAAATCCCTTCCATAATGACATAAAAGCCAACCAAGTTCTTTACAAACTTCTGGATATTTTCTACGCTTTCTGTGTTAAAACCTTCGCGCAGGATATCTTCGGTCAAAATCATCTCAAATTGGTCTTTTTTAGAGATCGAGTTGACTTCATGATACATGTTAAAGACTTCTCTCTCGTCTAACCCTAAGGATTCCACTATGTAAAGAAAAGCATGGGTATGGACAGCTTCTTCATAGGCCTGTCTAAGCAAGTATTGCCGAGCTTCGGCATTTGTGACAAATTTAAATATCGCAAGCACAATGTTGTTACCTACAAGACTTTCTCCGGTGGCAAAAAAACCGAGATTTCTCATGATCACTAGTCTTTCGTCACTGGTAAGCCGGTCGGATTTCCATAGTTCCACATCTCTCTGCATGGGAACTTCAGAAGGAAGCCAGTTGTTGGCACATCCATTGAGATAGTGTTCCCATGCCCACTTATACTTCAGGGGCATCAACTGGTTAACATCAACGGCTTTGCAGTTAATCAACCTTTTTTCCTGCACATTGATTCTCTTGGTGAGGTCATAGGGTTGAGAAGCTCCTCCAGAACAACAGCTCATAATCAATTTTCTCCTTTTTTAAAATTTTAGTATAAAAACTTACTGACAGCTTTCACATTCTGAATCCAGGGAGCAAGCGCTTTTTTCTTTTCCTTCCCTTTCCACTTTTATGTTTGCCGAAGGGCTTCGGCTTTTCATCCATCGCGGTTGAATACCACGCACATTTATATCTAAAGTCGATTTTTCTACGCTCGTCGCTGCCCTTGACCTGAGATAATAGGTGGTTTTTAACCCCTTTTTCCAACACAAGATATACATCTGGGATATTTTCCAACCACTCGGTTCATCCACATAAAGATTAAGAGATTGTCCCATATCGATCCATTTTTGCCTGCGGCTTGCACACTCAATTAAATAATAAGGATCGATTTCAAAAGCGGTTGCATATAGCTCCTTGAGTTCCTGGGGAATACGCTCAATGGGTTTGACCGATCCATCATAATACTTTAAGTCATCCACCATTTCCTGGTCCCAAAGGTTGAGCTTCTTTAGATCTTCTACCAAATAGGGATTAATGCTGATAAAATCTCCGGAAAGATTCGATTTCACATAAAGGTTCTTATAACTGGGTTCTATCGATTGACTAACACCGGTAATATTTGAAATTGTGGCCGTAGGAGCGATCGCTAGCAGACAGCTATTTCTTAACCCCTGTTCCTTGATTTTTTGCCTTACGAAGTCCCAATCCTTTGTCTTGGTTCTGTCTACCTCAACAAATCCCCCCCTTTGCTCTTCTAAAAGATCGAGAGTATCTAAGGGAAGGAGCCCCCTGTCCCACTTAGATCCCTTAAAAGTAGAATAAGCTCCTCTTTCTTTTGCTAGTTCACAAGAAGAAAGAATAGCATAGTAAGCCACAGTTTCCATCAGCCGATCGGCAAGTTCGATCGCTTTTTCGCTGCCGTAAGGAACTCTTTTAATGTAAAGGAGGTCTTGAAAACCCATTATCCCTAAGCCCACGGGTCTATGCCTAAGATTGGAATTACGAGCCTCAGGAATCGGATAAAAATTGATATCAATAACGTTATCAAGCATCCGTATGGCGATACGGATCGTTTCCTGGAGTTTTTGCTCATCCATTTCTCCCTGTTCATCAAGATGAGCAGGAAGATTAATCGATCCTAGATTACAAACGGCTACTTCTTCAGCACTCGTATTCAAAAGAATTTCGGTACACAGATTAGAACTGTTAATCACCCCAACATGATCTTGAGGAGAACGGATGTTAGAAGGATCTTTGAAAGTAATCCAGGGATGGCCGGTCTCAAAAAGAAGGGTAAGCATTTTTCTCCAAAGATCGGTAGCTGAAACCCTCTTAAAAAGTTTGATCTCTCCTCTGTCTGCCTTCTCTTCATACTCGATGTATCTTTTTTCAAAAGCTTTACCGTAGAGATGGTGAAGATCAGGTACATCACTTGGGCTAAATAGGGTCCAGCTCCCGTTTTGTAAGACCCTTTTCATGAAAAGGTCAGGGATCCAGTTTGCGGTATTCATGTCATGGGTACGGCGCCTTTCATCACCCGTATTTTTCCGCAGTTCAAGAAAATCTTCTATGTCCAGATGCCAGGTTTCAAGATAAGCACACAGAGCTCCTTTTCTTTTTCCACCCTGATTGACAGCCACGGCTGTATCGTTGGCTACTTTCAAAAAAGGGATTACTCCCTGGCTTTTGCCATTTGTGCCGCGAATTAAAGAGCCAGTAGCCCGAACATTAGTCCAATCGTTTCCTAACCCTCCCGCCCACTTAGAAAGCCGTGCATTATCAGAAATAACCTTAAAGATCCCATCTAAGTCGTCTTCAACGGTTAATAAATAGCAGGAACTAAGCTGAGGATGAATAGTGGCTGAGTTGAAGAGGGTTGGGGTAGAAGACATAAAAAGAAAACGGGATAGAATATCGTAAAAGCGGATCGCCCACAACTCCTTATCCGTTTTCTCATTCAGAGCAAGCCCCATGGCCACCCGCATCCAGAAATATTGGGGTGTTTCAATCCTTCTTTCTTCATGGTGGAGCAGATACCTATCGTAGAGAATCTGAAGGCCAAGGTAGCTAAACTGCCTATCCCTTTCTAACCTCAGTGCCTGAGCTAATTTATTAAGGTCGAACTCCAGTAAACGAGGACTTAGCCTACCTATTTTTACTCCAAACTGAACGTAGGTAGGAAAGTAGGCTTTATGGTACTCGGCCGTTTCATGAATACTAGGCACATGCAAAAGAGCTTCTTCATAAATCTTTCCCAGCATCAGCCGAGCAGCAACGTAAGTATAAGCGGGTTCCTTTTCCACCCAGCTTCTTGCCGTAAGAATCATCGCTTGGAGGATCTCTTCTTCTTTGATTTGATCATAAAGAGCGCGTACCGTCTCTTCAGCAAGTTCTCTCCAAGAACAACGATCTTCAAGACCTCGGCATGCCTCCATCAGCGTGCGGTGGATCCAAGCTAGATCCAAGGGTGTAGTCCTGCCCTTTTTATCGATCATGTGGATAGAGACTCCATCCATGTTCTGAATAGTCCTTGCCTTACCCCGTTCAGCCCGGTAAAGAATGTAACGCTTGGCTACGGTATGATAGCCAAGCTCCATAAGCGTGAGCTCTACAAGATCCTGAATCCGTTCTACTTCAAGTCTCTCTCCACGATGAGCAAGAGCGGTCGATTTGGACACAACAGAGGCAGTAATTTCATCGATCGCCGCAATGTCCTCGGCTGAAAGAGATTCGGTAGGGGTTTTTTTCCTATCAGCCCGAAACGCTTTTTCAACCGCCGCATGTATACGGTGAGGATCGAAAGGCACTACACGACCATCTCTTTTGACTATGAAAAGTTCAGAAAGACCACCGTCAAACTCACTAAAAAAAAGTTGCTGAGAATTCATAGTGCCTTCCTTCAATCCACATCATCCTGTGGGTTAATAATATAATTTAATTTAGCCATTTTTGATTATCATTTCCTTTATTAAATCCATATAATGTGGATTTAATAATGAGAAAATACAATATATTGTGTTATACAAATTTTGAGGATTTAAAACAACCAAAAAATCCTTTTATTCTTCAAATAATTGGCATTGTATTTGCTTTAAGTGTTTTGATGAAAAATCCAACTTCTACTCTCATTATTGATCGAAGTCGCCCAAAATTGGAAGCTTTTATTTTTTTAGGAATCCTATCTGCAGTTATCCTTATCGCTTTGGGAATCTCCTTTTCGAACAAACAACCAGCTACAGCAGTTGCACAACCCAACTCTACCTCTCCTCCTACTTTAGAGCAACGGGTTGCAGGTCTTGAGGCCTACGTGACCAATGCTGATCCTTCGGGAAGCAAAATTGCAGGAAGCCCAGGTCCAGGACACAATGCCTGGCTTTTAACTTCAACCGCATTTGTCCTTTTTATGACTCTTCCCGGTCTTGCTCTCTTTTATGGTGGGCTAGTACGCTCCAAAAACATTCTTTCTGTTCTTGCCCAATGTTTTGGAATTACTGGACTTGTCACGGTACTGTGGTGGGCAATAGGCTATAGCTTGGTCTTTGGGACAAACCTTTCAGGTAGCCCTCTTGGTTATTTCTTGGGTGGGACCGAATATTTCTTCCTCAAAGGAGTAGATTCTGCACCCAATACAAATTATTCCTTTTGGGTTTCTCAAAATGTTTTCTGCATGTTTCAGATGATGTTCGCTGTCATTACCCCAGCATTGATTATGGGAGGTATTGCAGAAAGAATGAAATATTCAGCTGTACTCATTTTCATCACTCTTTGGATGCTTTTTGTTTACTTTCCTCAAGCGCATATGGTCTGGGGCGCAAGCGGCCTAATGAATGGAGTCTTTAATGCGGGAGCAAAGATTCCTGCGATCGATTTTGCAGGAGGTACCGTCGTGCATATGACTTCGGGCTGGTCCGCTCTTATCCTAGCTCTCCTTCTTGGAAAAAGAAAAGGTCTGGGAACCGAACCTATGATTCCTAACAACATGGCTTATTGCATGACAGGGGCCGCGATTCTCTGGATCGGGTGGTATGGGTTTAACGCGGGCAGTGCGGTTGCCGCTGATGGGATCGCTGCCAACGCTTTCTTAACAACCACCATCGCCACAGCGGTTGCTTCGCTTACGTGGCCCATGCTTGAATATACCATTAAAGGTACTCCAACAGTTCTGGGCTTTTCAACAGGTGCGGTAGCAGGTCTTGTGGCCATAACCCCTGCTTGCGGCTTCGTTAATACCACAGGAGCGGTGATTATCGGTCTTTCTGCGGGAATAATTCCCTATTTCGCTTGCTCAGTGCTCAAGCCGCTCCTTAAATATGACGATGCACTCGATGCTTTCGGGGTTCATGGGGTTGGAGGTATGCTTGGTGCTTTTTTAACTGGCATTTTTGTTAATCCAGCAGTAAACGCTAACTTGCTCAGTGAAGCGGTCGCCAAGAAAAATGGGCTGGCTGCCGCAATCGGTAGCGGTACTCTGTGGATAGCCCAGCTCAAAGCTATACTGATCACCATCGTCATCGCTACCACTGCTTCGCTCATCATTGGTTTTATCGTCAAAGCTCTTGTCGGGCTACGAGTCAATGAAGAAGTTGAGCAACAGGGACTGGACATCATAGAACATGGAGAACAGGGCTATTCGATCTAATATCTAATAGAATACTACCTCCTGAGATAAAAAAGCTTCAGAGAAACTCTGAAGCTTTTTTGTTTTCTTTCGTTTAAAAAAAAGATTGATCCTCACCCCTCATTTAGGATAGTCTAAAACTCAATCCATTTAACAACTCTTACAAAAGGATATAACATCATGCCTAGATATGTCATTGAAAGAGAAATTCCTGGTGCCGGAAACTTATCTGCAGAACAACTCGCGCAAATTTCTGCCAAGTCCTGTTCTATTTTAGACCAAATGGGCCCCCAAATTCAATGGATAGAAAGCTACGTCACAGGGGATAAGATTTATTGTATTTATATCGCTCCAAATGAACAGGCGATCCGCGAACATGCAGAAAAAGGAGGATTTCCGGCAAACCGGATAGCTGAAATTAAAAACATCATATCTCCTTTTTCAGCGAAGCAATAGGACAAAGCTCTATTTTATACATTAGTAAACTTTTTAGCTTTTACAGCAGAGCAGAGCTTTTTTTTGGCCTTGGCCTTTTTTGATGTGTTTTTGGCTTTTCTCAACAGCAAAAGAGGATTTTTGTTCTTGAACATTGGGCAAATAGGCAAGCTCTTTCATATGCACTTTGCCTTCGGGAACAATCACTTTTTCTGCTCCAAGTACGGGCAGAATAGTTAGCCGATATCCCTTTGTAGTGAGCATCACATCCGCCTTAAGAGATAAAGGTCCCAAAATCACAAAACAAGACAAGGCCGAAAAAAGGAGAGCTCTTTGCACTCGTTTTTTCATAGAAAATAATATAAGGCAAAGAATATATTCATCAATAAGAAATAATTGTAAAAAGATTCAAGCTTTTCATCTCCCTTTCTCTACTGGATAACCTTTCCGGATCCAATCCTGTGCAAAATCATGGGGAATAAATAAAATTTTAAGATTGTTAAAGTGTAGCTCTTTTAGTGTATTAAAAGCGGGCCGGATATTAGGACATTGGTTCCATGGACAGCAACCACAGTAAAGAATAATAAGCTTTTCTTTAGGAAACCCTTCTGTGCTTTTCTTTAAAGTCTCTATCCCTTCGGGATCCTTTCCCGGTCCAACATAGATTGAACCCGGAATATGTCCTGCTTTATAAAGAAAAGAAAAGCCCACATGGATGAGAATGAAGTCGGTTTTATCCATTTTCTGTTTTAAAGCATCAGCCAGTGATTGAGTACTCATCACGTCTTCTTTTTTCCAAGGATCGGTAGAACCAATTTCAAGCTCTTCACTTTCAGAACTAAAAATATCCTTTTTTACTGTTTCTCCATAACTAAAAGGACTAAGAACAGCTAAATAAAAAAGAATAAGTGTAAGCTTGAAACTTTTTTTCTCTTTCAAATTTCTTTCTCCTTATCGCATACTATACAAGCTTCTTGATTTTCCAACCCTAAAAAGTTATAAAAGACCATGACCGCAAAGTGGTTATTTCTTTTCCCTTTTCTCTTTTTTTTTATATTCAATATAAACAAAGGGATCTCAATGAAGTTATCTTCGCCTGATTTTGAAAAGGGTAAGCCCCTTCCCCCGTTTTGTGCTTACCATTCAGAAAACCGCTCTCCTGAACTTAGGTTTGAAGATGTACCAGAACAAACCAAATCCTTAGCTCTGATTATGGATGATCCTGATGCACCTCGAGGAACATGGGTACACTGGGTTTTATGGAACATTCCCGCTGAAACCCGAGTGATTAAGAAAGGAGAAATCCCATCAGGAGCCGTTGCGGGAAGAAATGACTTTGGTAATACCCAATTTGACGGTCCCGCTCCACCTTCGGGTGTTCACCGGTACTATTTTAGGGTCTATGCTCTCGATACCTTACTCCAACTGCCTAGAGGATCAACGAAAGCGGAGTTACTCAAAAAAATGCATGGTCATGTTTTAGCCTCGGCAGAGCTTATGGGAACGTTTTCCGCTTCCCACTAACGAAGATATATAACCTACCCGACCTATGATCCCTTTTTTCCCAAAAGCTTCACTTTACCTTATTCTTTTTTTGGTCTGCACAGATTTCTCCTTTGGTAAAATACAAGTCAAACCTATTATTCCTAAAAAAATTGCTATTAACTTAGAACAACTGCCTCAAGCTGAAGTCAATGGTTCAAACAACTGGCCTAAGGTAGTTCCTCCACCGGCAAATGCTGTTCTCTATCTTCCTGAAGGTTTTACAGTCAATATCTTTGCCAAGGAGCTAGACAATCCCCGTTGGCTTGCTTTAACCCCTTCTGGAGACGTTCTCGTAGCCGAATCCTACTCGGGAAGAATCAAACTGCTAAAGGATACAAACAAGGACGGCCAGGCCGATCAGATCACCCTTTTTGGGGATGTATCCAATGGATTACATCTGCCTTTTGGCATGGCTTTTAACAAAGATACTTTTTATGTCGCCAATACCGATGGAGTTCTTTCCTTCCCTTATAAAGTAGGACAAAAGAAGCTCGAAGGAAGAGGAAGAAAACTACTCTCTCTTCCGGGGGGCGGAAACCATTGGAGCCGGACTTTAGCTTTATCCCCCGATGGCCAATCACTGTTTATCACGGTGGGTTCCAAAACCAATGTCGATGAAGACCCTCCTCCTCGTGCTTCAATCCTTCTCTATAAACTTAATACAAAAAGCTATGAATCCTATGCTACTGGCCTGAGAAACCCCGTGGGATTAGCATTTCATCCCCTGACTTCAGTTCTTTATACAACGGTAAACGAAAGAGATTGGCTTGGAGATGAACTTGTCCCTGATTATCTAACCCAGGTCGAAAAAGGCGATTTTTATGGATGGCCTTACTGTTACTTATCCCCCCAGTTTATCGATCCACGGTGGAAGAACAAAATTAAGGGCACAAAAGCTGAAGAGTTTATCAAATCCACAAAAAAACCCGATGTTCTTTTTGAAAGCCATTCTGCAGCATTAGGCTTAGCCTTTGCTCCACCGGATGCTCCTTTGCCCGAACATTATAAAAATGGGGCTTTTGTGGCCCTCCATGGTTCCTGGAACCGAAAACCGGCTACCGGCTACAAGATCGTTTTTGTTCCTTTTGGGGAAAATCACAAGCCTAAAGGCTATTACGAGGATTTTATGACCGGTTTTCTGCTCAATCCATATCCATCGAAAACTTGGGGAAGACCCGCAGGACTGATCTTTCTTCCGGATGGAAGTCTACTACTTGCCGATGATGGAAACAATGTGATCTACCGGATTAGCTACAAGGGCCATTAGGGCATATTTCTAAATTTTTAAAACAAAAGGTTCATCTTCATGCGGTAAAAAATAAAAACAAAGAGTGAGTTCTGTTCCTTACCCTTGTCATGTAACTGTTCTTGCAACGAGAACCGTTGGAACCAAAGTCTTTCCTTGAGCTTATCCCAAAACCATTAATGGGTTTATTGATGATCATGCTCTTAATAAAGAGCTTTTAAGCCCTCTGTGTATCACTCCAAATCGCCCGAATAATTTACCGTCCAATGTGTTCTACATTGACGATGTAGGATAAGCCTACATTACTACCCAAGCCTACGCCGCAGTGCTCCACCTATAATCGGGCGACGATTGAGGTGGTGGTGAAGCGGCGCTATCGTCCGTCAGGGCGATCAGTCCGGCATGTTTTGTCTCTCGATGTATTGTTTCAGGACTGCAGGCGGGGCGCCACCCACGGTGATGATGCAGTAGCTGCGGCTCCAGAAGACAGGCTCTTGACAATAGAACTTCCGCAGATGCTCGGAGAACTCCTTGCAGATCAGCCTGGAAGTGACGGTCTTGAGGTTGTTGACCAGAGCGGAGGGCGCGGTTTTTGGTGTCAGCTCCAACAGGATATGGACATGATCGGCCTCTCCATTGAATTCCAAAAATTCTCCGCCCCACTTGGCCACGGTGCTGCGGGTTATCTCTTCCAGCCGTTCCAGCATGGAGGCGGTGATGCACTTGCGGCGGTACTTGGTGACAAGAACCAAATGGTATTGAAGTTTGAAAACACAGTAGTATAGACCTATCGATTGTATCCCACCCTGCGCCAGATCAAGGCGCTGGAGTGGTTGCGCTGGGTGCATTGCCTGCTGTGGAACAGGGCGATGGATGAACGGCGCAGGGGCTGGATTCAGCAGCAAAAATCCCTGTCTTTCTCCGATCAGTGCAAAGCATTGACCGACTGGCGGGCCCAATCGCCCTTGCTTCGGTCGGTCAACGCCCAATCCGAACAGCTGACGTTAAAGCGCCTGGATCTAGCCTTCCGGCACTTCTTCGGCCGGGTGAAGAACGGTGAGGAGCCGGGGTTTCCCCGCTTCAAGCCGCTGCATCGTTTCGAAGGATGGGGTTACAAGACCCACGGAGATGGCTAGCGCTTGCTTTCTGGTCCTGGGATGAAACACGGCAAGTTGCGCCTCTCTGGCGTAGGCGAGCTGCGCATCCGAGGCAAGGCCCGGAGGGTTGACGCGCCCAAAACCTGCGAGATTCTGCACCGCCGCGGCACATGGTACGCCTCGGTTACGGTGGAGCGCGAGCCCAAGAGATTACATGGGGAACGGATCGGTGGCCTGGATTGGGGTGTGGAAACGTTCGCCACCCTGGCCACGCCGGAAGGGGTGGAGCGGATCGAAAATCCCCGGCATTTGCAGCGCTCTCTAGAACGAATCGGCGCCGTACAAAAACGCATCTGCCGCAAGGAGGAAGAGGCGAAAAAGGCCAGCGGCAAGATGAAAGGCTTTCCCCTCTCCAACCGTCTGAGGAAGGAATACGCCCTTTTGGGCAGGTTGCATGAGAAGGTGACCAACCAGCGCCAGGATTTTCTCCACCAGACCAGCGCTTGGCTTGTGGCCACCTTTGCGGTTTTGGGGCTGGAGCAGTTGAACATTCGTGGGATGACGGCCTTGGGCGGCGCGTACAAGAGAGGCTTAAACCGCGGCATTTTCGATGCCGCAGCCGGCATGTTCCATCAGATGCTCAGGTACAAAGCGCAAGAGGCTGGTGGCTGGGCGATGGAGGCAGATAGCCGCAAGCTTAAGCCCAGCCAGCGCTGCCAGCTGTGCGGCAGGCTGGAGAAAAAGCCCTTGTCGCAGCGCTGGCATGATTGTCCTTGTGGCGCATCTTGTTCAGGTGATGAGAACGCCGCCAAGCTGCTTTTGAGCTGGGTCATGAAACAGATTGGTGGCCGGGAACCGGCCAAGGCGTTGAGGGAGGTAAGACCGGCAAGCCTTCCAGGCAACCCGGCACTCCCGTAGAAGCGCGAAACTCACGCCATACCATCAGGTTGGCGGGAGTAGTTCATAAAGCAAGACAATTGAAGCTTCCATCTTTTTCTATATCATCTTATATAAGACCAGTACTTGATATCTTTCGCTTTTAACAGCTTTTCAATCTACCAATTTGTCTTTGTCCCATTAAAACCTCTCTAAAGAGAATCACCTTTATTGGACTCCACGACCCTTAAGGTCGTAGCGGCTGCGAGCGCTCATCCAGCAACAGCTGTCTTTCGCGCTCCCATCGACACAATATATGTGTCAAGACGACAAGCACTTCGGCGGATTCATGGATCATAACGAGCTTTCTGGACATGATAAAATTGTATTGAAACCGTATCTATCCGCAACTCTTTGACCAACAATTAAAGCTTTTTAGGCAAGTTTAAAGGCTATATACTCCATTTTCCATTTTCAAACTCCTCTTGCCTCCAACAAAAAATAAAAGGATATTTCATGTATTGACATAAGTATTCAACACATTTTTATTCTTATCATGAAAGTATTGAAAATTCTTCTTGTTGTCTTAGCTTTTGTGCTTCTCTTTTTTGCTCCCCATTTAACCCATCTTTTTGAGAGAACGCAACGCAAAGCCGTAGAAACACAAGCTATCAAAAAGGGATTAGAAAGACTCCAAAAGGAACAAGCCAATCAAAACACCCCGTCCCATTAAATGCTTTGGAGGTTTTCTTCCTTTAGTTTTATACTCTTTGTTGCTTTCTAGAGGGCCACATTCTTAATGTCGTTGTTAGTGTAATAGCTCAAATGAGATTTAAATTCATTTCAGCCATTCTTCAATCTTCTATAGTGGAACTGCACGCCAAAAAAGCAAAGTCGAAGAAGAAAATACAAACATATTATTTTAAAAATTATACCGAATTCCCCCAAGGGCCATGTTAAAAGACTGGGGATATTTAATTAACATTGAATCTCCATTAGTACGCAAGTAAGAAAACTCCGTATTCTTAATCCAAAGAATTTTGTATTCAATAAAAGCGCTCCAATGATCAGTAAAGTTGTATTGGACTCCCGCTATCCCTTGTCCTACAAAGGCTCCCTGAGAATAACTATGACCGGTCAGTAGATTTAGCCCATTTGGAGCAATCATATTAGTCCCTGAAGAAGCAAGATAAGCTCCTCCTATACCTCCTCCCAAGTAAGGGACAATCTTTGTTGGGTTGACAAATCGAATTAACCCATCGACAACGAAAATGCCCATGTTCAGCTGAGAACTAAACCCATAAGGAATGTTGGTCGATTTTGTCCCGGATATTCCTCCTACCAAGGTTGAAGAGATATTTTCTTGTCCAATATAATAGGCTTCAAATTGTGCTGCAGGCTGTAGCCAATATTTTCCTTGAGAATCCATCTTGTAGCCCGAAAAGTTGTAACCCACCTGGATCCCGCCAACGCCTGCGGTATCTCCATGGGATTGACCCCCAGCAGAAAACAATGGAGGCGAACTTAATGCACTGATGCCGTTGCTCATGGGAAAAGCGGCTCCCCCAAAAATCCCAAAATAAATACCAGTTTTAGGTCCCAAAACTTCTTCTTTATGAAGTTCTTTAGGATTTTTACTTTCTTTCTGCTCTTTTATTTCCGAGCTCCGTGTTCCTTCCGTTGCCGCACCTCCTTCAATCTCCCCCGTTGTACTTGATGAAGAATTAGTTGATGAAGTTTCAATAGTGGAAGTTGAAGAAGAACTACTCGATTGTGAAGAAACATCCTGAGGACTTACAGCATCCCCTTCAGATTGGGTTACAGCAGAGGGGCTAGAATCGATGACTGGCATCTCCTGTCCGTAGAGGTAAAAGCAAAAAAAACAGGTTGGGGAAAGAGCCAAAAACACTTTTTTAAACGCAGCCCACAACCATCGTTTATTTCTAAAATTCAAGTAAAAAAACCTCATAATAACCTCTAATGATCGTTTTACTGACGTTTGATTCTCAAATCAAGCAACCGCTTTTCCTTTTTTATCTTTCTACTTATGCAAGCATAAAGTAGACCCCTTTATTCCCCTTTTTCTCAAAATCATTTTCCGCCTTTTCTCATAGCAAATTTTGTAATCCCTAGCACGTTACATTTTTGTTACATTTTATGTTTTCCGCATATCTGATTACAAAAGCATTGGGATGGTATTCATATTTTTTTTCTTCAAAACAAGGGCTTAAAAACCCTAAAAAGACAACTTTTATTTCTAAGAGGAAGCTACATAAACAACAAGGCTTTTATTCTAAAAGAGAAAGAACTCGCTTGATCTTTTTAACCTTAAAAACCCTGGAAAGGGGGAGCCGTTAATTTTGGTGGAATATGGGTAAGTAAAAAGGGGCCATAAACCAAGGCAATTAGGACAAAGGAAAGTAAAACCCAATAGGAAAGCCTATCGAGAATAAGTTGCCAGCCTGAAGGAGCTGCACCGAGATAGGTTTCTGTAAAGGGCATATCCGGATAGGTTACGGTTTGTTTTTTTTGCACTAGAGTAACGAATATGACGAGGAAAAAGAGGACGCAAGATATAAACATGATCGTTCCTCCAATTCCGGTGAGTGCTCCAGCAAGTTTCCAACCTGGTAACGGTTCATAGTTGATGATAGCCATAGCTGTTCTTCTGGGCATTCCCAGAATTCCTCCAGATATCTCTCCACGGGCAAATATCATGACACCAAGAAAATAAATCCACGGTTGCCATTTCGCCACTCCTTTAAGAGCCAATGGCTTACCCGTTAGGTAGGGAATAAGCCAATAGGCTATGCCAAAGTAGGAGAGAGTGACAGCTGAACCTAAAGTAAGGTGAAAATGACCAGGTACAAAAGTGGTATTATGGGTTAAAAGATTCATGTTATAGCTTGCGTTCATGATCCCTGTGATTCCACCAGGTAGAAAAGCGATCATCGCCAGCACTTGGGCACTCACGGTGGGATTAGCCCAAGGCAGTTTCCAAAACCAACCCAGTATTCCCTTTCCCCCATTGGCCCTGCCTCCAATTTCAAGAGCATACATAATGGAAAAGGCCGTAAGAAGGCTGGGGAAAGCGATTCCGAAAGTGAGTATAAGAACCGCTATTTTGTAATAGTTACCTACTCCAGGATCGGTGTATTGATGGTGAAAACCTACAGGGACCAAGACAACAAAAAGGATAAAAGCGATTCGGGCTAGAGAATCGCTAAAAAGCTTTCCTCCTACCATTCTTGGAATAAATATATACCAGGAAACATAGGCTGGAAGTAGCCAATAGTAAACGATCTGGTGTCCTGTATACCAGAACAACACTCTACTCAGAAGAGGGTCAGAACCGGGAAGAAGATTTAATGACCAGGGCAGTAAAAGGAATAGATCCTCAGCTGCAGCACCCAAGGATGAAATATCCCACATGATGTAGGTCATGATCGAAACATAAGCCATTAGGGGTATACGCTCTCCTTTATGTTCTTTTCTCCATGCAGCAAGAGCCATAAGCTGGGCAGCAGAAATAAGCCAAGTACTTACAACTGCCAAGGCGATGCCTAAATAAAAAGCCCAGTGGGCACGCAAAGGAGGATAAAAGGTATAAAGCACGCTTGCTTTACCAACAAATATGGGAATACCCGCAAAGAGAGTGCCTAATACAAGTAAAATAAAAGAAAGAGCTAAAATTTTTGAGTTAAGATTCCGGCCTAAACCTCTAGCCGTTGTCAAAGCAAGCCAACCGTTAGCTTCAGCAAAAGTGAATATAAAGGCATTGAGTACACCATGAGCGGTCAATCCTTCATAATAAGTTTTCATGCCGGGCAAAAAACTAAAAAGACTAATGCCCGCATAATTGAGCCCCTGAACAAACCCTTGAAAAACCCCAAATGCAAGAGCTGCAAACCCAAAAAGGATAGATAGCAGTATCCACCTGTGGTTATCTGGAGAAAGTTTAAACTCCTTGGGATTCTCAACAACTTGAGTCTGGACCTGAAAAATAGTGCTCATGGGCTCTTTTCCTTTCTTATTTTACCGTTATTGTGCCTGTCATCAGGTGGTGAAGCGTTCCGCAATATTCATGACAGATGATCCGATATTCTCCAGCCTTATTAAACTTATGCCTAAGAACAGAAATCTGGCCTGGCAAAAGCATCATATTGACATCGGTCCCTGGAATGTAAAAACCATGATCGATGTCTAGGCTGGTCCCATAAAAAGTTACATCAGCTCCCAAAGGCAACTCTATAGAAGGGGGATTAAACATCCATGCTTGGCCAATGACCACTACCTTGTATTGACCTGGCCCCACTTCTTGAATTCCAGGCTGATTAAAAGGAGGAGTGCGCATGACGGCAGAGACTAATGACTCGCCAGGATTAGGAACAATTTGACCGGAATCCGTGGGTACTCTTACTGCTAAAGCTAGTGACGCATAAATAATAGCAACGATAAAAGCTATAAGTATACTTATAGAAAGCCAGACATAAATTTTTTCTAGTTTCTCCATCTGCTCACCTCCTTTGAACCATCTCAAAATACATAAAAAGCCACATGCCTGCGAGAACCGCCAGATAAAGGATTAAAACAAAAAGAGTGCCTACCGGAGGAGGAAGCTTTTTTTCTACCCTTTGTTTTTCCTTTTGGGGTCCGAGCTGAGCTTCACTCATAATTCCCTCCTTGGGTCTAAATTCACTGATCGGTTTGTTCGGGTACTAAACAGCGTAATTGTTTAGAAAAAAACAGGGCAACAACCACAAAAACTCCAAGCCAAAGCAGAGCAATGAGACCATCTTCAGGTCTACCTAACCCTTCAAGAAAAGCATTCAATGCGCCCCAACCCAGAAAGGAGACAAGGCTAAGGGCAATAAAATAAAACAGAACCGTTCCGGTTAGGCCTTGAGGACATTCCTTCTCTGAATGAGAAATCATATCCTGATTTGTCATGATATGTCCTTTTTTTTTCCAATTTTACATATTTATTTAAGCATTACAGTAAAATAAAAAAAGGAAAAAACAATGCTCTAGATAACCAATAAAAAAATAGAGGGTTCCCCTATTGATGAATTAACATAAGATCCTAAAGAATAGGTTCTAAGGATACGGCCCGTTATCTTAGCCAAACTCAAAGCATCTTAACAATAAAAGATGCCCTTTAATTAAGGGTTTCCTCTAATGAAAAGATCACCGGAAAAAACCTTTTCAATGTTTTGAAAAGGAAAAGAAAACAAAGATTAGCTTTTCTTTTTAGATTCACCAGGCCGATAGTCTTCTTCAGCCTTACTAAAAGCATCTTCGAGAGAACCTAACTCTTCGGCCGGTCTACTGAACTCCATCCGTTCTCTTTCTTTTTCAAGCTGTTCAGCCGTATAATTAAGGGCTTTGATCGATAGACCAATTCGGCGCTCTTCTTTATCAATTTTAATAATCCTGGCACTAACCTCCTGCCCCACTTTCAACACATCTTTGACTTTAGCTACCCGTTCCGCACTGATCTGGGAGATGTGCACAAGGCCATCGATCTCATCGGCAAGCTGAATAAAAGCTCCAAAACTGGCTATTTTACTGACTTTTCCACTTACCACATCTCCCACCTTGTATTTCTTTTCAATCTCTTTCCATGGATCTTCGGTTAACTGTTTGATTCCAAGAAGGATCTTTTGATTCGTTTTATCTATCTCCAACACTTTCGCCTCGATCTGTTCCCCTTTTTTCAGAACTTCTGAAGGATGGTTAATTTTTCTGGTCCAGGAGAGGTCATTAACATGGATAAATCCATCTAGCCCATTTTCCAATTCGATATAAGCCCCATAGGCTGAAAAATTCTTGACCTTGCCTTTAATAAGAGAACCAGGTGGATAAGTTTCAGAAGCTTTTTCCCAGGGATTTACTTCCAAGGCTTTCAGACTCAAGGAAAGTTTCTGTTCTTCTTTATTTAAGTCCAGAACAACCGCCTCGACTTCCTGCCCCATGGAAAGCACTTCGTTAGGCCTGGTTATTTTTTGAGTCCAGGATATTTCAGAAATATGGATTAACCCCTCTATACCGGGTTCAAGTTCTATAAACGCTCCATAAGGAGCCAAATTAACAACCTTTCCTTTGACCTTAGTTCCTACAGGATACTTTTCTTCTATTTTTTCCCACGGATTAGGAGTTTTTTGTTTGAGTCCTAGGGAAACCCTTTCCTTCTCCCTGTCTACATCGATAACGACTACTTCGATCTGCTGTCCCACTTTGAGAATCTCTGAAGGATGATTAATTCTTCCCCAACTCATGTCCGTAATATGGATAAGACCGTCTATCCCATCCAAATCAATGAAAGCTCCAAAATCGGTGACATTTTTAACCACACCCTTAACAAGATCTCCCACATTAACTTTCTCTAAAAATTGAAGTCGCTTTTGATTTCTTTCTGCTTCTACAATCTCCCTTCTCGATAACACTACATTTTTTCTTTCTTCACTGATTTTTACGATCTTACAAGTCAGTGTTGCCCCTTCATATTCTTTCAAATTTTTGGGGGGCACAATATCGATCTGAGAAGCAGGTAAAAAGGCTTCTACCCCAATATTCAACATTAATCCCCCTTTGACCACCTGTTTCACCTTACCGGTAATCGTCCCTCCTTCTTCAAAAGTTTTCAGAATTTTATCCCAATTCTGTTTTTGTGCAGCTTTTTGCCTGGAAAGAACAACCATCCCCTCTTCATTTTCTAAACTCTCAAGTAAAACTTCAACTTCTTGCCCTATCTGTACAGAATCGGGTTCTTCAAACTCACTTAATGGAACTATCCCTTCGGATTTATATCCAATATCTATCACCGCTTCCTTAGGGGTTTTGTCCACAACTATACCTTTGACAATATTTCCCTCAACAAAATCTGGGATCGATGCTAAAGTCATTTCCGCCATTGTTTCTCCTCTTTTCTTTTTTAAGTTCCAGTGTAGCTTTTGAAAAAATAATCTCTCTACATTCTACAAAAAGGGAATACTGATGAAACAACACATTGAATTTGCGGATAGAGTCAAAAAAATCAAGAGAATGGATCTGCCTTTTTCTCCCTTATACATTTATCACATCCACAACCGCCGGCTCCCTTTTTTTTATAAACCTTTATTAAATATGCTAAAGCTAAAAACACAATAATAACCGTTACAATACTTTGCCAATTCATTCAAAATTTCCCACCTAATATCCAATATTTATTTAGCTAAAACCTAATAATAAACCTAATTGATAAAATATAAAAGAACAAATATAAGCAAAGGAAGTCATATAGGCAAATTGAAATGCTGCCCATTTCCATGAGCCAGTCTCCCTTCTCACTACGGCTACCGTACTCAAACATTGCAAGGAAAAAGCAAAATAAATCATCAAGGAAAGGCAACTTAAGGGGCTAAATACCTTTCTGCCGTCGGGCCACAAGTCGTTACTCATAGCCTGAGTTAAAGGGAGAATATCTTCCTTGGTTTCCTCCCCAGTGTAGATTATTCCCATGGTACTGACAAACATTTCTCTTGCAGCCTGAGCACTTAACAAACCTACCCCAATCTTCCAATTAAATCCCAAAGGTTTAATGACCGGTTCTATGAAATGACCGATGTTTGCTGCAAAACTATGAGCAAGAGCTTGGGAAGAACTTTCCCCTTGAAGCCTAGGATGAGAGGTAAGAAACCATAGCAAAATGGAAACTGAAACGATAATCGTTCCCGCTCTTTTAAGAAAAGCTAAAGATCGCTCATACATCTGTAAACCGATAGATTTAATCGAAGGCCTTCGGTAAGGAGGAAGTTCTAAAAGCAAAAAAGGGCGTCTGCCTTTAAAAAAAGTATTTTTAAAAACCCAAGCGAAGAAAAATGCACCCCCAATACCCAAAAAATAAAGGAAGAAAATAGTCAGAGAACTCCATAGCACAGGATGAGCACTTCCAGAAAAGAGTATTCCACACATCAACACATAAACAGGCAATCGAGCCGAACAACTTGCAAAAGGAGCAATAAGTATAGTCAAAAGCCTATCCTTGGGATTATCAATGGTTCTTGCAGAAAGTATTCCTGGAATCGCACAGGCATGACTACTTAGTATAGGCAAAAAGGATTTTCCATGAAGACCAACGGCATTCATGAGTTTGTCCATCAAGAAGGCAGCCCTAGCCATATAGCCCGTGTCTTCTAAAAGACCGATAAAGAAAAATAGGACCAATATTTGGGGTAAAAACACAACCACATTGCCAACTCCCCCAATAATTCCTTGGCAAATAAGATCTCTCAACTCTCCAGGAGGAAAAAATTCTTGGAATTTCTGAGCGATTTTTCTGATACTCTCGTCAATCCAATCTTTAGGATAAGATCCCATGCCAAAAACGGCCAGAAACATCAGTCCCATAGCTAAAGAAAAAATCAACCATCCCCAAAAGGGATGAGCCACATAGCGATCGATCATATCACTAAACCCCCTCGATAGCTGCCCACCTTTCTTGACAGTTCCTTTGAGCAGATTTTGAAGGGCATTATATCTTTTCCTTACAACAAGATCTCTCCAGCTCGGATTGATTTTCTCGATTTTTTCTTGGGATGATTTTACGGTTTCAGCTAGAAAATCGAGCTGAAATAACTTGGCCGCTTCTACGGGATCTGGAGAAATCAAAATCAAAACGAGGACCATCCTTTCAACTGGTTTTCTGTTGTGCAACTGAAGAAGGCCTTCTAAGATTACAATTTCTTCTTCTATAAAATCAGGATAATTCAAAACAAAGGGCTTCGAACGCGCCATCTCTTTTGTTAATACGGTCTTTAAGGGCACAGTGCCGCTCTTTGTATTAGCTTGACAGGGAACCACCGGACAGTTAAGCCGCTGAGAAAGAGCCTTGAAATCAACCTCCCATCCCTTGGCTGCAAGTTCATCGATCATATTAAGAGCCACGATTACGGGAATGTCTAGTTCAAGGATCTGACTGACAAGATAAAGACTTCTTTCGAGGTTTGTTGCATCTACAATGCAGATAACCGCATCGGGTTTAGGAGTATCTTCCCTTAGTCCCAAAAGAACTTCGGTGGTTATTTTTTCGTCTGGGGAGTTGGGCAGAAGGCTATAAGTTCCAGGAAGATCGATCAGTTGACACTTTTCTCCATGCAAGTTATAAAAAAATCCGACTTTTTTTTCGATAGTGACTCCAGGATAATTGGCAATTTTTTGTCTTAATCCCGTCAACGCATTAAAAAGAGTTGTTTTCCCGCAATTAGGATTACCTACAAGGGCGAAGGTAAAAGGCTTACTTGCCGATTTAGTATTAAATGCATTCTCGTCTTTTTTCAACAAAGCCATAGAAATAATTCATGAATTAATAAGTAAAAATTTTTTAATGGTTGCATTTGGAATATCAACAGACTCCCTACAGTGCTGAATCCTTCTTAGCCGCGGTAACAAAAATTCTTTTGGCTAACCACTTGTTTAATCCCAACTTTGAACCACAAACAAGGCACACAGTCATCGCTCCATGTGCTATCTTGACCACTTCAGCTTTTTCACAAAAACCCAACTCTCTTAACCGGTGGCATTCTACCGCATTTCCTTCTATAGAATGGACATAAAAGATAGAACCGACTCGAGCTTCGGCCAAAGAAATTGCACTTTTTCGTTCAGCCTTTCCGTTTTTCTTCACAATCATGAAATTATAGTACTAATATTGTAAATTTTTATTTACACAAGCAAATCCTTTTGAGCCATTCCCAATTTATAATCAATATTGAGAGAAGCAATTTTGCTTATCATCTCATCGGCCACACTCTGATAATAGGCTTTTTTAGAAAGTCCAGCAGGACAGTCTATTGGCTTATAAGCCTGGCCTATAACAACCCTGATCGGATAAGGCTTGGGAAACTTTGCTGTCCTTGGAAAAGCCTCAAAAGAGCCAAATATTCTAAGGGGCAGTATCGGCACTTTAGCTTTTACAGCGATGTAGCCTACCCCAGGAGCAGCTTTTTGTAATGCCCCAGATGGACTCCTTGTCCCCTCTGGGAAGATGAGAATGGATTTTCCCTTTTCAAAAAGATCCAAAATCAACTTGAAAGAACCCACTTCAGGCTTATCTCGGTCTAAGGGAATGGTATTTAAATAACTGATGAGTTTTCCAAAGACTTGATGATTAAAAAGGGTTTTTCGGCCAACAAAATAGATCTCTTTTTTAAAAGCACATCCTACAATTGGGGGATCAAGATAGCTACAATGATTGGCTACGATCAACACGGGGTAGGAAGGAATGTTTTGTTGGCCATAAACTTTAAAATCGCAAAAAAGCTTTAAAAACCCCAAAGTCAAAGCTCGAGCAATAGCGTAACCTTTTTTCACAACTGATCAGCCTGTCCAAAAAAAAGAGAAAGCTAAAGAGAAAAATTATATAAAATTTTATGCTTTTGATTTTGTTATGGGTAATCCCTTTTTCCAGAGAACATCGAGAATTTTGTCTACTACCTTTTCAATAGAAAGCTTTGTAGTGTCTAACCTTACCGCATCGGCAGGACAAAGAAGTGGAGCTGAACTTCTTGATTGATCCAACCTATCCCTTTTCTCCACATCATCCTTTTCTCCCTGTTTTTCTCTCCTTTTTTCCCTTTCTTCCAACTGTGCATCAAGGAAAAACTTGTAGGGGCTTTCAGGGAAGACGACCGATCCCATATCTCTTCCTTCTACGACCAGCGGGGTTTGGTAGGCAAGTTCTCTTTGAAAGGGCAACAACCACTCCCTGATTCTCGCATAAGAAGCAACAATCGAAACTGCTGCATTGACTTCGGCCGATCGTAGGTCAGTTTTTTCGTCTGGCACCCTCTCGTCCAGAATAACTGTGGCTTTGTAAAAAGAATCTATTTTTTGGATAGCGCATCGCAGTTTTAATCTACTGCAAGCTTCAACAACCTTTTCTTCATCATGAACGTCATAGCCCAGAGATAAAATTCTCCAGGTCACTGCTCGATAAAGAGCCCCCGTATTGAAATAGGTAAATCCCAAGGCTTTGGCGATCTCTTGGGCTACGGTGCTTTTTCCAGAAGCCGTAGTACCATCAATGGTAATGACGGGATAAGGAATCTCTTTTTTCTTCACCGGCTCTAATTTATCGGCCCCCGTCAACCTTTCTATAAAGCCTCTGATTTTTTTGTTAGGCTCCTCAATCCAGTCTTTAGAAAAAGAATGGGTTAACGCATTTAAGTCTTGCTCAAAACCAGGATATGAAGTGCTGATGCAATCAACATCATCAATCCTTGAAGCTCTGCTTGCTCTCAGGGCCAATATAGCGAAAGCCATAGCGATGCGGTGATCCCCAAAGCTTTCGACTCTGGCAGGTTGCACAAAATCCCTTCCTTGAATTCTCATCCCATCAACAAGCTCTTCAACCTCTACTCCAAATGCTCTCAAGTTAGTGACAATGGCTTTGATCCTATCTGTTTCTTTAACTCTCAGCTCCTGGGCATTCCTTATTTCTGTAACACCTTCGGCTAAAGCTCCAACAACCGCCAAAATGGGAAGTTCATCGATAACCCCCACGATCTCATCCCCTTCAATCACCGTCCCTTTTAATTTATTTCCCCGAATCCAGAGACTGCCTATAGGCTCTCCTTTCATATCAGATTCCACAAACTCCTCTATTTGCGCACCCATTCTCAAAAGAATTTTAATAAGCCCCGTACGCGTAGGGTTTAGTCCCACAGATCGCACCCTTAGTTCCGAGTTTGGCAGAGCAGCAGCAGCTCCAATCCAAAAAGCAGCTGAAGAAAAATCTCCAGGAACGACGATATCCGCTGATTCCAATTTCATTCCTCCATGAAGAACAATATGCCCATTTTCCCTAAGAGTACGCACCCCAAATTGCTCGAATAGCCTTTCGGTATGATCACGACTCGGTACAGACTCGATAACCCGCGTAATTCCAGAAGCAAAGAGCCCAGCAAAAAGGATACAAGACTTAACTTGGGCACTTGGGATCGGCAACTTATACTCAATGCCTTTAAGTGAGGAAGGCTCAATAAAAAGAGGTGGAGTATTTCCTTCTCCCTCTGCACGAATTTTAGCTCCCATTAAACGGAGAGGTTCAATAATTCGATGCATCGGTCTTCGGGATAGGGATCGGTCTCCAACAAGTCTAGAATAAAAGGGTTGGGCAGAAAGAATACCTGCCAAGAGTCTCATCATTGTTCCCGAATTACCACAATCGAGAGCTTCAAAGGGTGGGTCAAGTATTCCTGATTTTCCTTCGACAAAGAGGGTGGTTTTACCCTCTTTTTCAACCCTTACTCCCATTGCTTCAAAAGCCTTAAGCGTACAAAGGCAATCTTCGGAGGGAAGAAAATGACGTATCTTACTTTTGCCCCTAGCCAAAGAGGCGAGCATAATGGCCCTATGACTTATACTTTTGTCTCCAGGAACCTCTATTTCTCCTTTAATTACAGGACAGGGCTCTACTATTAAATAGGAAGGTGTACCAGAAGCCATCGTTAATCCCTACTCTTTTTCATTCAATGAGCTTGTGTTAGATAGTTAGCCACAAAGAGTAGGGTTTACAAAATCATTTTTTTTAAATTCCACTGCTCAATCGCCTCATAAACTCCTTTACCTATTTCAGAAACTGAAGGGATTACTTTTATACCTGCCTCCCTAAAGGCTTCAAGTTTAGCCTCTACCGTTCCGGATTGGCCAAGAATAATCGCTCCGGCATGTCCCATTCTTTTTCCCGATGGAGCTGTCAGTCCCGCCACAAAAGCAGCTACAGGTTTTTTGGGATTTTCCTTAATCCACTGTGCGGCTTGCTGCTCTTCCATACCCCCAATTTCCCCAATAATAAGCACAGCTTCCGTTTGAGGATCTTCCCAGAACATTTCAACGACTTCCCTAATAGACAAACCATGAATAGGATCTCCCCCTATCCCCACACAACTACTCTGCCCTAAGCCCAACCGGCTAATCTGCCATACCGCTTCATAAGTTAAAGTGCCGCTTCGAGAGACAATCCCTACTTTTCCTGGTCTATGGATATATCCAGGCATTATTCCCGCTTTGGACTCTCCAGGCGTAATCACTCCAGGACAGTTGGGACCCACAAGTTTTATTTTTCTTGGAGATATCCATCTTTTAACTTTTGCCATGTCCTGCAGGGGTATGCCTTCGGTAATGCAAATGATCAGGTCCATTTGAGAGCTGACCGCTTCCATAATCGCGTCAACCGCAAATGGAGCGGGCACAAAAATGAGAGAAACATTACAACCGGTCTTTTCTTTAGCTTCTTTAAGTGTATCAAAAAGAGGAACAACCTGATCAAAAACCCCTCCCCCTTTACCCGGTGTTATGCCCGCTGTGATCTTTGTCCCATATTCCATGCATAGCCGCGCATGAAAACTCCCGTACTTACCCGTAATGCCTTGAACGGCCACTCTATCTGTTTTTTTAAGTAAAATAGCCATAAGAGTTACTTTTCAACAAGATTAACCGCTTTTTTTGCCGCCTCCTCGAGATCTTCAGCAAAGACATATTGAAGAGAAGATTTTTCTAATATCTCTTTGCCTTCCTTAACCCGAGTTCCCTCTAGTCTAATGACCAGAGGAACATGGAGCGGCTGTTTTTTTGTTGCCTCTACAATAGCTTCTGCAATAAGATCGCAGCGCATAATGCCGCCAAAAATATTGATCAAAATAACCTTCAAGTTGGGATGAGACAATAAAACCCGAAAAGCCTTTTCCACTTGGTTTTGATCTGCCCCTCCCCCAACATCTAGGAAATTAGCGGGCCTGCCGCCGAAACGAGCAAGAATATCCATCGTGGCCATGGCTAGCCCTGCCCCGTTAACTAGGCATCCAATCTGTCCATCCAATCCCACGTAATTGACCCCATGGCTCAGGGCTTCTAATTCTTGAGAATCGTATACGGTTTCAAATCGGTAAGTTGAAAGCCCATCATGGCGAAAAAGACTATTATCATCGATAGAGATCTTGGCATCCAATGCCCAAAACCGATTTTCCCTATCAATAGCCAATGGATTAATTTCGCAGAGCGTGGCATCGTGCTTTATAAAAGCTTGAAAAAGAGATTTGAGGATTTTTGAAAAATCAACCAGACTCTTACTCTTAAAGCCAAGCTGCGCTCCAAATTCTCGCAATTGAAAATCCCATAACGGCTGGTCCAGTAAAAAAGTCTTTTTAACAAAAGCTTGAGGGTTTTCCAGGGCGATCCTTTCAATCTCAACACCACCCAAACGACTTCCCATCACCCAGATAGCCGCTTCACTATAGCTATAGGTTAAGGAAAGATAGATCTCTTCGACAATGTTAACCGATTCAGTAACGATTACTTTTCTTACCGGTTGACCTACTGGACCCGTCTGCGCTGTGACAAGAATTCCTCCTAACATTTTTGCAGCTACTTCTCTTACTTCCTCCGTAGTCTTGCAAATTTTAACCCCTCCTTCATATCCATCGGCAAATCTCCCTTTTCCCCTTCCTCCTGCCGCTATCTGTGCCTTAACCACAAGAGGAGTTTTATTAAGTTTTACAGCAACATCAAAAGCTTCATCAGGACTGGATGCAACCCCAAATTGGGGAACAGGCACTCCTTCCCTGGCCAAAATCTCTTTTGCAACGTATTCCAATAAGTTCATAAAAGCATTCTTAACCGACTTCTACTTTCTCATTGCATTGTTCTTTTTTACTTTCCCCACATGGAGCTGAAGAAGCAGGAACAAGGATCGCTTCTTTCATTCCATGAATGATTTTTTTGTCTGCAGGACAGATCGTAACAAGGACTCCACACAGCTGGACAACTGAACCATAGACAAAATAATAAGGGGATACTCTGGCTCGTCCTTGCATCTCGACTATCTTGTCAGCCTCGACATAAGGATGCTGGACAAGTTTTCCACGGACAAATTTTTGCATTATCCATGGATGATGGTCAAAATCTAACAGGGCCAATGAAATCTTTTCCCGCCACTGGGATGAGGGCATATCAGAACCGATATATACACCTCTTGAACCCCATGCTAAAGGGCTAAATCCAGAAACTTTTAATACCAACTCTCTTTGAGATTGGCTAAAAGCAGCCACCTCATCCCAGCTTTGAATTTCAAGGCCAGGAATCACGGCGTTATAAGGAAGAGGGGTCGGATCAACTACCCATGTATAGGGGATGAGCTTTTGCAAAAAGAGCATCCCCTTTTCACTTAAATATCTTTTCCAAAAATCAGATAAAGGTTTTAACCAAAAAAGAGCCAAAAGCAATTTCTCTTCTAAGTAAGGTTTTAAGGGGGGGCTAACCACATGTTTATCTGGAGAATAACTGGTCCGCAGGGTATCTAATTTTTCCCAATCAAAGCATTCGAAAAACCGGTAAACGGGTTCAGAATCAAATGTAAAGCTTTCAGCATGACGCATTCTTTCCAAGCCCACCAGGTATTCAAATTCGGGCCAATATGTCATTGCCTCTTCCGAAACGACAACAACACCTTCTGGAAAAATTGTCTTAAAACCCTGTTTCATCCCTTCCCTTCCTCCAATCAAAGGTTCACCCCATTGCCCATAAGTCTCTTGCAACCAAGCGGTCAACCCTATGCCTCCTGGTACGCTATCAAGCTCGCAGAGAGCAAAACCCTCTTCAGTCAATATAAGATCAGGCCGAATAACCCGTGGAAGAGCGTTCTTTAACTTTTCGTTTCGAGAGACTTCGACAAGCTCTTTTGGTTTTCCTTTGTCTAGAAGTTCATGCACAAAAGAGGGCTGCTTTCCCCGAACGCTTAATCTATAAAGAAGATCAGCTGCTTCATAAAATTTTTGAAGATAGCTACCTAAACGGTTGAGAATATCTACGTAACGGTCTTCCAACCTAAAGCTAAATGGGCTTATTCTCCACTCCTTGTCTTTAAACAACCCCGAATAGGGAATATGAGTGCGAATATGCTCTATTTTTTGAAAAATGGAGTTCAAGGGACCTTTCCTATAAATAAGAAGTTTTAATTCAATTCAAAGAAAAATCGAAGTCAATAAATAATTTTAAAAATATGAACAAAATTTTTAATTTTTAAATTATAAAAAAACCACTTTATTTAAAAAAACATTTATGTCATGAGAATAGTTCATCAATTTGTCTTAGCCTAATTAATATACAATTTTTGACATGGAAGAAGTCATCATTATAGGATCAGGATGTGCGGGTTGGACAGCTGCAATCTATCTTGCTCGTGCAAGGCTTTCCCCTCTACTTGTCACGGGAGCTGAACCTGGGGGATTATTGACCACAACAACAATTGTAGAGAATTACCCCGGATTTCCTGCCGGCATACTGGGGCCAGAACTGATGTCTGCCATGAGTAAACAGGCTGAAAGATTTGGCACACGAGTGAAATACTTATCGGTTGTCAGTGGAGTCGAGTTCAACCAAAAGATAAAAAGGGTTAAAATCGACGAGGAATGGTTTGAAACAAAGGCGGTGGTTATCGCGGTGGGGGCTCGCCCAAGAAAACTTGGTGTTCCGGGAGAGGCTGAACTTGAAAACAAAGGGATAAGTTTTTGTGCAACTTGCGATGGAGCCTTACCCGTTTTTAGAAATCAACCCCTCGTCGTTGTTGGAGGTGGAGATTCAGCTTGTGAAGAGGCTCTTTATTTAACACGATTTGCCTCAACCGTTTATCTCATTCATAGAAGGGATACCCTGAGGGCATCGCCCATAATGGCTGAAAGAGTAATCAACGAACCGAAAATAAAACCAATCTGGAACAGTGTCGTTGAGGAGATACTCGATCCTAAAGAAGATAAAGTTAGAGCTGTAAATCTTAGGAATCTCAAAGATGGCAGCAAAAAAAGCTTGGAGTGTCGAGGAGTCTTTGTAGCCATAGGTCATGTCCCTAACACGCAGATATTTGAAGGACAAATAGAACTTGATGACCGTAAGTTGATTAAAATTACCCAGGGCACAAAAACGAGCGTTCCTGGAGTATTTGCATGCGGAGATTGCGTGGATGGCATTTATAGACAGGCCGTAACTGCTGCGGGTATGGGATGCATGGCAGCGCTTGACGCAGAAAGATATCTTAGGGATATAAAAAATTAAAAGTCGCAAGATAAAGGATACCGTAGCCAAAAATTATCAAAATAGAGAGGGCTTTTTTAGAGCTAAAAATTTTTAGAGAAGTGTGAATTTCATTGGACAGCTCTAAAGTAAAACGATTAATTTACAAGAAGACTTCTCCCCAAAGCATCTTCGAATAAGTTGACTAAATATTCGAAGACAATTAAAGGGTTCGTTCCTTTTATGCGGGACTGAGAATATTCAGCTGGGTAAAGAACTATGCTTAGAGACTTAGATTTAGTATCCAGCTTTTTTAAAGCGAATTAGAAATAGAAAACAAATAGAAAACAAAAAGATGGGCTCAAAAAAAGAGGAATCTGATACGTTCTTGGGCTACAAGCTCCACGGGTTGGGGGGCTGGCTGGGGACCGTACCGGCCCCGTACACGAGCCAGACTTGTCCGGTGCCGGAATGCGGACATGTGAGCCAAGCGAATCGGCCGAGGAAACGACATTCCGGTGCGAGAGGTGCGGGTATGAAGGCCATGCCAACACAGTGGGAGCGATGAACATATTAAGGGCTGGACTGGCCCGGATCGCCTGTTCTCCGGTGTAGCGCCGGGGAGTCGGTTGTTCGACCGATCCAAGGGGTGCAACAAGGCCCCTGGTGGCAGGAAGGAATCCTCCGCCTTCAGGCGGGGGAGGAGGTCAACAGAGAATATATAAAGAAGAATAAAAAGTTTTTATCTAAGAAGAAGATAGAATCGATAATGAGATTGTCAGCTAGGTGATAAAACCAAGTTGTTTATGGGTTTTAACGCTCAAGCGATTAAATGATAAATGGAGGTATTAACGGAATGGCCAACCATCTACTCGATCAAAAATCATTAAGCTGTGTCGTTGAAGATATCGAAGGGTGCAGGAAAAGGCTAAAGATCGAAATTCCTTTTGAGGAAACCCTCCCTGAAAGAGAAAAGATCGTCCAGGATTTTGTTAAAAAATCGAAAATTGCTGGATTTAGAATAGGCAAAGCTCCCAGAGAAATCGTCGAAAAAATATATAAAAAAGAAATTGAAAGAGAGACTGAGAGTCATCTTTTAAAACACGTCTACGAAAAAGCAATAAAGGAAAATGCTTTGGAAGTAGTCAATTTAATAGGAATTGAATCTATTCATTACATAGAGGGTGAGCCTTTTTCCTTTTCGGTAATAGTGGATATCAAACCGCAAATTACTTTGCCTAATTATATAAATATTGCTGTCCCTAAAGGGAATACTGAAATAAAGCCAGAAGAGATCGATCAAACCGTAGAATCGATCATAGAATCAAAAGCATCATTTGTGGATGTGAAAGATAGAACCGTCGCGACTGGGGATTTTGTAGTGATCAGCTATTCAGGCAGCCTTGAAAACAAGCCACTTTCAGAACTTATTCCTAATGCAGGAGTACTGGCTAAAGGAGAAAACCAATGGGTCATGATTAAAGAGGGGGTTTTTATTCCGGGCTTCACTGACCAACTTATTGGAATGGAAACTGGCCAAAGTAAAACCTTTACGATCGTTTTTCCCCAAAACTGGTTTCTAGAACCTTTGAGAGCTAAAGAGGTCCAATATACGGTCAACCTTAAAGCCATAAAATCCAAAGTTCTGCCCCTGCTTACCGATGAACTTACCCGGGAAATTTCCGGACTCGATAAAAAACAGTTCATGGAAGCTGTAGAAAAATCGATTAAAGAAAATAAAGAGGCCCATGCACGTAACCTCCAAAAACTTAAAATTATCGACTATCTCTTGGCCTCTGCTGATTTTGCTCTTCCAGAATCAGAAGTAGAGAAAGAAGCTGAATGGATCTTTAGAAAAGCAATTACTGAAAGCCAGGAAAAGGGAACACCGATAGCCGTACTTGAAGAAAAAAAAGAAGAGATTTACGAAAAATCCCTCAATCAAGCAAGACGAAAAACCAAATTACATTTTCTTCTTGAAGAAATAGCAAAAAAAGAAAACATTTCCGTTACAAAAGAAGATTTATCGGTGGCTATCAACGAAATGGCTTATAGGGAGAGAATAGAGCCTCAAAAACTCATTAAAAAACTATCTACAGATCAGGTCAACAGCCTCATGAATCAAGTTTTTTTTCAGAAAGTTTTGGATTTTCTTTTAGAAAAAGCGAAAATTGAAAATTATGAATAGTCCGATTATTTCTCAGGTTATCCCCATGGTTGTCGAACAAACAGGACGTGGGGAAAGAGGCTACGATATATTCTCAAGACTGCTTAAGGATAGGATCGTCTTTATAGGAACTCCTATTGATGATAATATAGCCAATCTTGTGATCGCTCAACTGCTCTTTCTCCAAATGGAAGATCCTAAAAAAGACATTAATGTCTATATCCATTCCCCGGGGGGTTATGTAACAGCAGGAATGGCTATCTATGACACGATCCAATTTTTAAGCTGTGATGTCAATACATACTGTATTGGGCAGGCGGCAAGTATGGCTGCGGTACTTCTTGCTGCGGGTACAAAAGGTAAGCGGTTCGCTTTGCCAAATGCCCGGATCATGATTCATCAACCTCTTGGTGGAGCCCAAGGTCAAGCTTCTGATATCAGTATCCAGGCCCAAGAGATCTTAAGAACCAAAAGACTGCTTAACGAAATTCTGGCCTACCATACTAAGCAGCCCTTGGAAAGAATAGAAAAAGACACCGACCGGGATTTCTTTATGTCGGCCGAAGATGCAAAAGCTTACGGAATAATTGATGAAGTGGTAAAAACTAAAATTATGCTTAGACCTGTACCTCAACCCCAGATTATTATGGGTAACGGTAATTAAAAAGAAGAGGATTATGGCTAGATCTGTCCATATCACCATGTGTTCTTTTTGCGGAAGAAGCCAAGCTGAGGTCCGCAAACTGATTTCTGGCCCTGGAGTCTACATATGCGATGCCTGCGTGGAAGTCTGCCATAGTATACTTGAAAGAGAGCTTCGTGAAGAGCCAGTTAAAAATCGTGCAAAACCCAAAATACCAAAACCAGTTGAAATTTTTTCGCAACTTGAAGACTACGTTATAGGCCAACTTAAGGCTAAAAAGGTCTTATCCGTTGCCGTTCATAATCATTATAAAAGAATTTTCAGCAGTGAGTTGACCGATCTTTCCTCTTTAAATCAAGTCAAGGATGTCGAAATCGAAAAAACCAATATTCTTCTTGTCGGCCCCACGGGCTCCGGGAAGACCCTGCTTGCAAAAACCATTGCTCGATTCCTTGATGTGCCTTTCTGTATTGCTGATGCCACATCTCTTACCGAAGCGGGCTATGTTGGAGAGGATGTCGAAAGCATTCTTCTTCGATTGCTTCAAAACGCTAATTTTGACGTTAAAAAAGCCGAAATGGGGATCGTTTATATTGATGAAATCGATAAAATCTCTAGAAAATCAGATAGTCCTTCAATCACAAGGGATGTTTCTGGTGAAGGGGTACAGCAAGCTCTCCTTAAAATGCTAGAAGGTACGATTTGCAATGTTCCCCCTCAAGGAGGAAGAAAGCATCCCCATCAGGAGTTCATAAGAATTAACACCGAAAACATTCTTTTTATTTGCGGTGGAGCATTTATAGGTCTTGACAAAATCATTGCACGACGGAGAGGAAAACAGGTCCTTGGATTTAAACACTCTTCTGAAATCGAAAATTCACAAGCGGAAGAAACGGTAGAAATTGAGCCTGAAGATCTTATTGCCTACGGCATGATTCCCGAATTTGTTGGGAGATTTCCAGTCATCACTTCCCTCGCGGAACTGACTGAAGATGAACTGGTGAAAATTCTTACCGAACCCAAAAACGCTATAATAAAGCAGTATATCAAGCTTTTTGCCCTGGATCATATTAAGCTTAATTTTGCAAAAGAAGCTATCCGTTTCTTTGCTCAAGAGGCGAAAAAGAAAAAAACGGGAGCACGGGCCTTAAAAAACATGATCGAAAAGGTCATGCTTGACATCATGTTTGATCTGCCCTCTCGGACAGACATCGAAGAGGTGATCGTTTCACGGCCTGTAGCAGAAGGAAAAAAAGCTCCAATTTTAAAAAGAAGACAGGAAAAAGAGGCGGCCTAAGTCAGTAAGTTTCTCTCAGTGTGTTTGTTGTTTATAGCAACTCTTTGCCCTAATATTTATGAAAGGCAGGCCTTTAAAAAAAACCCCCAGGGTTGTCGTAGCAATGAGTGGTGGGGTTGATTCAACGGTAGCTGCTTACCTCTTAAAAAAAGAAGGATTTGAAGTCATAGGGATTACTTTGAAAGTTTGGTCAGATTCTTGCATGCACCGCTCCGCAGAAAAATGCTGTGGCCCCGATGCGATCAATGACGCACGAAATATGGCAGCTCTGATAGGCATACCTCATTATGTCCTTGACGAAGCCGATTACTTCGAAAAAGAGGTTATTAGTTATTTTATTAATGAATATAGTCTTGGGAGAACGCCTAATCCCTGTGTAAAATGTAACGAAAAGGTGAAATTTGGCAGACTCTGGGCAAGGGTCCAATCCTGGGATGTCGACTATATCTCAACGGGTCATTATGCAGTTGTCGAAAACCAGGACAATAATCCAAGACTTAAAAAAGCCAAAGACAAAACAAGAGACCAATCTTACTTTCTTTTTTCTCTCTCTCCAAGCCAGCTTTCCAGGATGATTACTCCTCTTGGGAACCTGGAAAAAAAGGAAGTAAGAGCCATAGCTAAGGAAGCTGGCTTGAAGGTATGGAACAAAGAAGAGAGCCGAGAAATTTGCTTTGTTCCAGGTAAAAATTACATGGAGTTCATTAAAGAAAAAACAGCTTTGGTAAAGAGGCTGTCCGGTCCCATTCTTAATGAAGAAGGGATGATCATTGGAAAACATCAAGGGATTGAAAACTACACCGTGGGACAAAGAAAAGGGCTTCCTGGGGGACAAGGACAGCCCTTATATGTCATCGATATCGATCCCCAATCCAAGAGCATTCGAGCTGGAGGGTTGAAAAGCCTTTATAAAACTCATTGTTTTGCATCTCAAGCCCATTGGATTGAAAAAGAAATTGAAAGTCCGCGCCAGGTCACTGTAAAACTTCGCTATAATTATCCTGAAGTTAATGCTGTTTTAACCCTTTTAGAGAAAGATCGATTCCGGTTGGATTTTGAAACCCCTCAACCCGGCATATCTCCTGGACAAGCTGCCGTGTGTTATGATGGAGAGATTGTGCTTGGAGGAGGATGGATAGAAAGACAAGGCCTTTGAGATTTCAAAGTTATTGATTATGGAACCTCAAATTATCTTGATTAGCTGCGCCTCTATTGAGGAAGGCCAAAAAATAGCCAAAAGGCTTCTTGATGAAAGACTTGCTAGTTGTGTAAACGTCATTCCCCAAATTTATTCGTATTACTGGTGGGAGAATAAGCAAGAGGAAGCGCAAGAGATACTTCTGATCGTTAAAACTTCAAAGGAAAAATGGGATAAGCTGGTGATGACCGTAAAAGCAAACCATAGTTATCAATGTCCAGAAATAATAAGCCTTGAACCTTCCCAAGTTTTTCATCCTTATCTCAGCTGGTGGCAAAATGAACTCAAATAAGAGAGAGCTTTTTAGTCAGCTTATCCTTTGACTTTCCCTATTCATCCTCTTTGCCCAGTTCATTCAGGTTCTATCAGTTTTGGAGTGATTTTTGTAGACAAATATTTTTCCAGTTCGATCTCTTCTTTAGGAAGCAGCGGAGGAAGTTTATAATTCTTCGGAAGGATTTTGAGCCTCTTTGCGGCTTCAATAAATTCAGGAGTATAAAAATAGACATTTCTATGTTTTGCAATGTTGTCTGCAACCCATTTTGAAGCTTCCTTCATCCCCATGGCATCGACTTTGTGCATCAGATTAACTTTTTCAATTTTTACAGCAATATCCCATGGTATACCCATATTGGTTAAAGGGGGAATGGGAAACTCCTCATTTTTATCTTCCTTATAAAGAAGATAAACTTTGTTCTCTATTTTCTTTAGGTAGTAACTCACCGTAGAATGAGGGCTATGAGGATCATCAAACTTCTCTAAAATGTAATATATCGCCCCGTCTTCGGCTTTTTGTTTTTGGAGAAGGACAACGGGTTTGTCATCAAAAAGAGCTCTCCATATTTTAGGACTGAATTCAAAGGGAGCCGTAACATATTCAATGGGGGCATGCTCTATGGCTTTCAACTCAAAGGTAAGGAAAAACAAAGCGATCCAACAGAAACTAAACACAAAGCTGGACATTGTACGAATAAAACTCCAAGCTTATCTTCTAATACAGCTATTAGGCAAATGGTGTTTTTCTAAATAATTTTGATGGTATTCCTCAGCCGGATAAAAGGATCCAGCCTGAACAATAGCGGTAAGAACCTTTTTGGGATAGAGTTTTTTTTCTAGGTTTTCTTTGGACAGAAGTGCTTGTCTTTGCTGTTCATCATTGTAATAAAATATCATCGGCCGATATTGAGGTCCAATATCCGGTCCTTGCCCCTTGTCATTTGTCGGATCATGTATTTGCCAAAAATGCTCTAAAAGCTTGCTATAGCTTACAACCGTAGGATCATAAAGAAGATAAACGGTCTCAACATGACCAGTTTTGCCGCTACAGACCTCCTCATATGTAGGGAAAGGAACGGTTCCTCCCGCATAACCTGAAATAGCCCAAGCCACCCCCTCCACTTTTTTGAAATAATCTTGAATACCCCAAAAACATCCTCCAGCAAAAGCAGCCTGGACAAGCTTTTTGCCGTCTGTTGTTGTCTTATCAAAAAAAGACTGCGGGCTAAAAACGAGCGAAGCAGAATTAACGCAATAACGAAGCCCAGTAGGTTTAGGCCCATCCTCAAACACATGACCCAAGTGGGCACCGCATCGTGCACAGAGTATTTCGGTACGGATCATGCCCAAAGAAAGATCAACCCTTTCAATAATATTTTCTTTTGCTACGGGAGCAAAAAAACTGGGCCATCCTGTACCCGAATGAAACTTAGTTGATGAAGAAAAAAGGGGAAGACCACATGAAGAACACCTATAAATCCCTTTTTGCTTATGATCAACCAGATCCCCACAAAAGGGAGCTTCGGTGCCCGCTCTTCGAGTAATGCGGAATATTTCTGCCCCAAGTAAATAACGCCAGCGAGCATCGTCAAACTCAACTCTTTGGGATGGCAGTGGACCTACAAGCTTTCCATCCATATCAATAAAATAAAGCTGCACTTTTTGCTCCTTTGCATCTTTAAAAAGCATCTTAAAGCCCCATACTGATCCTCCCAAAAAAATAATAAAAATTAAAATAACAAAGAATGGAATTTTTCCTCTTTTTTCATTTGGAAATAAATTCATTATTTTTATCTTTATCCATTCCATACTCATGTATAAAAAACATACACCAAATAAAAATATGAAACAGTTTCTATTTTTTCCGTTGACGATGTGTTTATACACCATTTAAACTAAACTTGTCATCGATTAAGGCAATTGGAGGTAAATAATGCCAAAAGTCGCAATCAATGGATTTGGAAGAATTGGCCGATTAATATTAAGGTCAATGGCTGAACAAAAGCTACTCAAGGAGTTGCCTGTAGTTGCGGTTAATGACATCGTTTCAGCCGATAACCTTGCATATCTTTTAAAGTATGACACCAACTATGGGAGACTGCCGGTTGAGGTAAAAAGCGCAAAATCTAAAGATTCTTTGCAAGAAGATGATCTTTTAATCGTCGATGGCCAGGTAATCCAATGTCTGGCTATCAAAGAAGGACCTGCAGCAATGCCCTGGAAGGAACTAGGGGTGGACATTGTTTTTGAATCGACTGGATTGTTTACTGCGGCAAACAAAGCGATAGGACACATAAAGTCTGGGGCAAAAAAAGTGATTATCACAGCCCCTGGAAAAGAAGCGGATATTACCGTAGTCATGGGGGTCAATCATGAACAGCTTGATCTAGCTAAACACACCATCATTTCCAACGCCAGTTGCACGACAAATTGTCTTACACCTTTAGTCCACGTGCTGCTAAAAGAAGGCCTGGGGATTGAAGAAGGGCTAATGACTACTGTTCATAGTTATACCGCCTCTCAAAGACTTCAAGACGGTCCTTCAAAAAAAGACTGGAAAGGAGGTAGAGCTGCTGAAGGCAACATTATCCCTGCCACGACCGGAGCAGCCAAGGCAACGACTCTAGTCATTCCCGAACTTAAAGGAAAGCTAACGGGTATGTCTTTTAGAGTGCCAACCCCCACTGTTTCTGTTGTTGATCTTACCGTCAGGACTGAAAAGGAAACCAGCTATTCAGAAATTTGCGCCCTCATGAAAAAAGCGAGCACTACTTATCTTGAGGGAATACTTGGATATACGGATGAGCAAGTGGTCTCGAGAGATTTTCTTAAGGATTCCCATTCGAGCATTTTTGATGCAACTTCGGGCATTGGTTTAAATAGCCGCTTTTATAAATTGATCGCTTGGTATGATAACGAATGGGGATATTCTTGTAGGTGCGTCGATCTTGCAAGATATATTGCTTGCCGAATCTAAATAGCAACCGTTATTCTTTAACGTACAAAACTGCGTTGTCTTTATACGTAACAAAAGAAAGGATATGTTGTGAAAATTTCCATCCGCGATATCCCTCTAAAAGGCAAGAGAGTCTTGGTCAGAGTTGACTATAATGTCCCTCTTGAACTGGATAAAGCGACAAACAGCTATGTCGTGACCGATCAGACGCGAATTTTAGAAACTCTGGATACATTAAAATATCTGATCGATCAGGATGCAAAAATTATCTTGATCAGCCATCTTGGTCGGCCAAAAGGGAAAAAAAACACGAAGGAAAGCCTAGCCCCTGTTGCTCCCCTCCTCAGTGGTCTTTTGGGAACAAAGGTGAAATTTATTGGGGATTGTATTGGCCCGGAGGTTGACAAAGAAAAGGAAAGTCTTAAGGAAGGAGAAGTGCTCCTCTTAGAAAACACAAGATTTTATGCAGGGGAAGAAAAAAACGATCCAGAGTTTGCAAAAGCCCTTGCTTCTCATATCGACGTTTATGTCAATGATGCTTTTGGTTCAGCTCATAGAGCTCATGCCTCAACCGAAGGAGTTTGTCATTTTGTAAAACAAAAGGCTATTGGATTTCTGATGGAAAAAGAGCTCAAATATCTTGGAGAAGAGCTAAAGGATCCTCAAAGGCCTTTTGTAGTCATACTTGGTGGAGCTAAAGTTTCAGATAAGATTGAGGTTATAAATAAGCTTCTTGAAAAAGCAGACTGCCTGCTTATTGGGGGGGCGATGGCTTACACCTTCCTATTGACTATGGGACATAAAGTGGGCAAATCTCTGGTCGAAACCGATAAGAAAGCTGTTGCCCAGGAAGCTTTGGAAAAAGCCAAAGAAAGAAAGGTTAAGTTCTTGCTGCCCATTGACCATCTTGTAGCTGAATCAATTGACTTTGAGCAGAAAATAGCTAAGACTCTTGAGTTTACTGCTGCAATAGACATCCCAGAACAGAGACTTGGTGTGGATATTGGTCCCCAAACCATGGAGGCATACAGAAAAGAAATTATAACAGCCAAAACTCTTTTATGGAATGGACCGATGGGGATATTTGAGATTCCTGGCTGCGAGAAAGGCACTTTTTCAATTGCCAAGAGCATTGCTGAAAATCCTTCAGCTGTAAGCATAGTGGCTGGAGGAGACTCTATTAAAGCCTTGCACCGCAGTGGATTATCTGATAAGGTGAGTTTCATATCTACAGGTGGTGGTGCTACCCTAGATTTTCTAAAAGGAAAAGTACTGCCCGGTATAGAATCAATACCAGATAAATAATGCTTTTCATGAACGTTCGAAAAAAAATAATAGCCGGAAACTGGAAGATGAACAAAACGGTTTCCGAGGCAAAAGCTTTTGTCCATGTCCTTCTGAAAGAGTTAGAGGAATACTCCGCAGCAGATGTCGTGATTTGTCCTCCTTTTACAGCTCTCCAAGCGATCTGTGACCTGCTTAGCCAATCTTCATCTCATGTTCGACTGGGAGCTCAAAATTTGTTTCCTGCTTCTCATGGACCCTATACAGGAGAAATTTCGCCTTGGATGCTTAGGGAATTTTTCTGCCACTACGTTATCGTGGGGCATTCGGAAAGAAGGATACATCTTGGAGAGACCGATCTTTTCATCAACAAAAAGGTCAAAGCCGCCCTATCGGCTTCACTTCATCCCATACTCTGTATTGGAGAAAATTTAGAAGAACGCCAGCAGGGACTTTGGAAAGAAAAGATAAGTCAACAGCTGCAGCTAGGATTGAAAGAGGTAGAAGAAAAACAGCTCGCTGATTGTGTCATTGCTTATGAACCAATCTGGGCTATCGGTACAGGAAAAAATGCTACACCCGAACAAGCACAGGAAGTGCATCTTTTTATAAGAGAAGAAATCTCTAGACTTTTTTCCCTTCAATCCGCGCAGAAACTTCGCATTCAATATGGAGGGAGTGTTTCCCCAGAAAATGCCCAGGAACTTCTTCTTTGTCCAGATATTGATGGATTGCTTATTGGAGGAGCAAGCCTTGACGTACGCACTTTTTGTTCGATAATATTAAACAGTACAGCTTAACAGAAGCCTTTAATATTATGTATAATTTTATAATTGGTTTTTTTCTTTTCTTATATGTTCTAGTCTGCGCCTTTCTTATATTTGTCATTCTCATGCAAAGGAGTAAGCAGGAAGGTTTGGGTGCAGCCTTTGGTAGTTCGGTAACCGATACCCTTTTTGGTGCCCATACTTCTTCCATATTAATCAAAATAACGGTGTGGCTAGCAGCATTTTTCTTTTTTCTTTCACTATTACTGGATTTCTTGAATGGCCACCGGATCAGCAAACAAACCCTCATCCAACAAAAACTGCATAAGGCTGATGTAGAACAAAAACAGCCCATTTCTCCTCATAAATAAGCTCCCTATTGATTTTTCCTTGAATGGCCAAAGATTGCTGTTTTTTTTTATTTCCTCCCTTTTGTTGGCAAGTTTCCTATTTTTTCTAGAAGGATGTAATTCTAACCCAGCGGTCAATCGTATCGTCATTGTCAACGGTCCAGAACCTGAATCTCTTGATCCCCAGGTCATTACAGGGCAACTGGAAGGAAGAATCGTAAATGCTCTTTTTGAGGGACTCACTACATGGAATGCTAAAGGTGAAATTGTTCCCGCCGTTGCCGAAAAGTGGGACTGTTTAGAGGAAGGAACGCTCTACCGGTTTTATTTACGGAAAGCCTATTGGAACAATGGCAAGCCGGTTGTAGCCAATGACTTTGTTCTTTCATGGGAAAGAGCCCTTAACCCCAAGCAGGGATCTCGATATGCAGATCTCTTTTTTTGGATTAAGGGAGCTAAAGATTATAATGAAGGGAAAATCAAGGATTTTTCTTCTGTTGGCATAAAAGCCTACGGCGATACTGTCCTGGAAATAAAACTCGACTATCCCATTCCTTTTTTTCTTCAATTGGTTGCTGAACCGGTTTTTTTTCCCCTACCCATGGATACAATAAAAATCTATGGAGAAGATTGGATAAAAGTTGGTAATATGGTTTGTAATGGTCCTTACGTTCTTAAAGAATGGAGAATTAATGATCGGATCGTACTTAAAAAAAATCCTTACTATTGGGGACAAACCACTATCCAAACTCCAGAGCTAGTCTTATTGACGACATCTAAAGCCTCAACAGCTTTCAACCTTTTCTATTGTGGCATTGCTGACATCATCCTGGATAAAGGTCTTGTTCCTACCTTTTTTTTAGATAAAATTATCCATAAATCCTATTTTCACTGCTCTCCAATTTTTGCGACCTATTTTTATAGGATTAACACCCAACGCAAGGCGCTTAACGACAGCCGTATTCGTCGTGCCCTAGCCATGGCTATTGATAAATCCCGTATCGTAAAAATAATCACCCGTGGAGGAGAACTTCCCGCCGGATCTATAACTCCTCCAGGAGTTCCGGGTTATGTTTCACCCACAGGACTACCTTATGATCCAAAAAGGGCACAACAGCTACTTGCCGAAGCGGGCTATCCGGGTGGCAAAGGATTTCCTCCCCTATCTATTCTTTATAATTCAGGGGAGTTAAATGAACAGATCGCCACAGAAATTCAAGCGATGTGGTATCAAAACTTAGGGATACATGTGGGATTAAGAAACCAAGAATGGAAAGTTTACCTTAATTCTCTTTCTTCCCTGGACTTTGACATCGCTAGGTCAAGTTGGGTGGGAGACTATGCTGATCCCACAACTTTCCTTAATCTTTTTACAAAGTCTTCACCTAACAATGAGACAGGATGGTTCAACGAACACTATGAAGCTCTTATGCATAAAGCAGAAAAAACGGTCGATGAGAAACTCCGGTTCCAGATACTCCAGGAAGGAGAAAGAATTTTAGTTGAAGAAGAACTGCCTATTATTCCACTTTATTTCTATTCGGGTATTCTACTCTATGATCCTAACAAAATTGGGGGCATAGAACCTAACTTACTTGATGAACATCCTTTCTCAAAGCTCTACCTTAAAAAACCACCCAACCCATGAAAATTGGTTTTTATGGTCTTGGTCCTGCCTCTTTTCCCTACGTTAATTACAGTCTTGCCCGGTTAAATGAAATCCAACTGGCCACCGTTTTTCCTCCTCTATCCTCACTACGACTCTACTCTATTTGCTGTCTTATCGAAAAAAAGACTGAACCCCTTATTCTCTTTGGTTACAGCCGAGGAGCGATTACGGCATTGAAGTTATGCAAGATCCTGTCGCACAGGCAAAAAACAATTCAATTCCTTTATCTCATCGATCCAATCTCCTATTATAGGCAAAGAATTTGGATTCCAGAGAACGTGGAACAAGGCTTTGCCTGTTTTCAAAGAAATGGAGCAAGAACACCGTTCCTTTTCGGTCAGTTTGGAAAAGGAGTTAGGGAGTACCTCTGTAAAAACCCCTTGAAAGTTCGTTTTGAGACTGAACAAGTTAGGGTGCTCAAAAATGCCCAACCCGCAATGCATGAAGACATGGTTCATTATTGTTTTTTTGAAGCAAAAATAACGCTTCTATCTATCCTTAGAACTGCTGTTTAAGAACCGATTCAATATATAAGCCAAAATGCCACCTTGAACGTAATAATTATATTCAGCTTCATTATCAATCCGGCATATCAATGGAATCTTTTCAAACGACCCATCTGTTCTTTCTATTTCAAGAAACACCCTTTGACCTGGTTTGATAAAATCCTTACTCTCAGGTATGGAAAAGAGTTCTGTTCCATCAATTTTCGCCGTTTTTACACTTTGTCCCTTTTCAAACTCAAGGGGCAATACACCCATCCCGATCAAATTACTTCTATGAATTCTTTCAAAGCTTTCCGCAATGACTGCTCTGACTCCCAAAAGCCGCGTCCCTTTTGCTGCCCAATCCCTTGAGCTTCCTGAGCCATATTCTTTTCCAGCAAATACAATTAAAGGCACTTTCTCTTTTTCATAAAGCATAGCTGCATCATAAATAGACATCTCCACCCCATCGGGCATGTGCCTAGTATAGCCTCCCTCTTTGCCTTGAACCATTAAATTTTTCAATCGCACATTACCAAAGGTGCCTCTTACCATGACATGGTGGTTACCCCGTCTAGAACCATAACTATTAAAATCCTTAAAAGAAACTCCTTGGTTACTAAGATAGCTGCCCGCAGGAGACTTTAAGGGAATTACCCCTGCCGGGGAGATGTGATCAGTGGTTATGGAATCTCCTAAAATACACAAAGCTCTGGCTTTTACTATGGGATAAGGTTTAAGGGAATTACCCTTTAAGCTCTCTTCAAAGAAAGGGGGATACTGAATATAGGTATTGTAGGGATCCCATGAATAGAGATCGCCTGTTTGGTAATCTATAGCTTCCCATGACCGATTTTCTTCTAGAAATTCAGTGTAAAGTCTTTTAAAGGCTTCGGGACTGATCGTTTTTGCCAAAACCTCCTGAATCTCTGATGATGAGGGCCAAAGATCTCTTAAAAAAACCTCTTTAGCTTGCCAATCTTTTCCTATGGGCTCTACCCAAAGGTTTTTGAGCACAGATCCAGCCAATGCAAAGGCGACAACCAGAGGGGGAGACATAAGAAAGTTTGCTCTCACCAGGGGATGAATCCTCGCCTCAAAATTTCTGTTACCCGAAAGAACACTGGCAACGATTAGATTGTTATCTTTGATGGTTTGCTCAATCTCCTCTGAAAGTGGCCCACTATTACCAATGCAAGTTGTACATCCAAAACCAACGATTGCAAAACCAAGCTGATCGAGATACTTCTGAAGACCGCTTTTTTGAAGGTAATCTTCGACAACTCGTGAACCAGGAGCCAAAGAGGTTTTTACAAAACCCGGGACTTTTAATCCCTTAAGCACGGCCTTTTTGGCTAATAATCCTGCTCCAATCATAGCGAGCGGATTAGAGGTATTCGTACAACTGGTTATAGCCGCAATAACTACAGAGCCATCTCCAATTTCCTCAGTTTGTCTTTCTGTGACTTTCAAAAAAGGATAGGGAGCTACTCTATATCTTTTTTTAATGATTTCTGGCTCTTTCCCATATCCCTGTACAGAAGAAGGTTGAGTCAATAAAGAAAGAAATTTTTGGGGAAGCTCAGGCAGCGATAGGCGGTCCTGGGGCCTTCGTGGGCCCGAAATGGAAGGTTCAACAGAATCTAAATCCAGTTCAACAACGTGAGAATAAAGGATATCCTCAGGATTTTGAGGAACACCAAAAAGATGTTGAGCTTTATAAAAATGTTCAACTAAAGAAACTAAATTTTGTTCCCTTCCTGTCTGCTTAAGGTATAAGAGCACCTTTTCATCAATGGGAAAGAAACCCATGGTTGCTCCATATTCTGGAGCCATGTTTGCAACAGTTGCTCTATCGGGAACGGATAAGAAAGGCACTCCAGGTCCAAAAAATTCCACAATCTTTCCCACTACCCCTTCTTTTCTTAACTTCTCGGTCAGAGTAAGAACCAGATCCGTAGCCATGACTCCTTCCCTAAGAGATCCAAGCAGCCGAACCCCAACTACCTCAGGTATAGACATGTAATAGGCTTCCCCAAGCATTGCCGCTTCGGCTTCTATCCCCCCTACTCCCCATCCCACTATGCCAAGCCCATTAATCATTGTCGTGTGCGAGTCAGTTCCTAGAAGAGAGTCGGGATAGATAAGAACTGAATTTTCTTTTTGTTGGCTCAAAACCCCTTGTGCCAAATATTCAAGATTGACTTGATGACATATCCCTAATCCTGGAGGAAAAATTCTCAATCGAGAAAAAGCAGATTGAGCCCATTTCAAAAAAGAATATCGCTGGCTGTTTCTTTCGAGTTCTTTCTCCAGGTTATATTCAAGTGCGTTCTTCACTCCAAAAGTATCTACCTGTATAGAATGATCAACCACAAGATCAACCGGGATAAGCGGTTCTACCTCTTTGGGATTTTTTCCTGCTTTATATACCGCAGCCCTAAGAGCAGCAAGATCCACCAAAAGAGGTACTCCAGTAAAATCTTGAAGTAAAATTCGACCCACATAAAACGGAATTTCCTCTTTCGAAACATGGGGCCAAGATAAAAACTTTTCGACATCTTCTTTTTTTGCTTTTTTGTCTAGATGATTCCGTAGAACCGACTCAAAAATAATCCTCAACGAAACGGGCAATTTTTTTAACTGAGGAAAAAAAAGGCTCTCAAAATCAGGCAGACTAACAAAGGAATAAGAAGTTTTTGATCCAGGAATCAAAAAATTCTTAAGTAACGAAGAAAGAGGAAAAAAAGAACTCATAGTTTTATAAAATTTATCAATAGTTTTATTTTTTAGTTTATAACTTTTTCAAGAAAAATCATTTTTCTTTTTCATAATTAGGATAAGCTAAATTAAACGCCAAGCTTATCCATGAAGAAAACAAAGACATATGAATCCATCGAACTGAGTTCTTCTCAAGAAGATTACATAAAGGAGATCTTTCATTTAGCTGAGCGGGGAGAACCTGTTACCACGCTGGCGCTTGCGCAAAAAATCGGAGTCAAAGCTGCTTCTGTAACTGAAATGGTAAAAAAACTGACCAAACTTGGGCTAGTCCAAAGAAAACCTTATTACGAGATTTCACTTACCGAGACAGGAATACGCATAGCTATGGAAATTTTAAGACATCATCGGCTTTTGGAAACGTTTTTAGTTGAAAAACTAGGCTACCAATGGGACGAAGTCCATGGAGAAGCTGAGAGACTTGAGCATGTCATCAGTGAGCAGTTTGAACAAGCTATTGCTAAACTTCTTAACCATCCCCTAAGGGATCCCCATGGAGATCCGATTCCTTCCCAGGAGCTGGTCATGCCTTTCGAAGAACAAGAGCAAGAGCTTGTTACGCTGGACAAAGGAGAAAAAGCTGAAGTAAAAAGAATTATTGCACAAGATCCACAATCTCTAAGATTTTTTAATACCCTTGGATTGCTTCCTGGAACCATGGTTGAAGTGCTCGAAGTCTCGGCAGAAGAAATAACCTTGCAAATTTGGGGAAAAGCCCCTCATCAAGCCTCTATCCCTCTTTTTATAGGGAAGAAAATCAAGGTTATTCCTCGGCAACTACCTCATAGGGAATGCTCAAAAGAGTTATAATTAAAACTCTTCGGTGTCCCTTTCTTTTTAGAGATAAATGAAGACTACCCAAAGAGATCTACCTGTTAAGCGCTCCACGGTCGATTCCTGGGTAATACAAAGAGCAAAAGAAATTCTCGAAGGTAAAGAGCCAAAAATCATAAACAGGCTTTTCCCCTTTATAGGCCCTGCTTTTATCACGGCTATCGCCTACATTGATCCGGGAAACTATGCCACAAATATCGAGAGTGGTTCGAAATTCGGATACAATCTGCTTTGGGTAGTTTTATTATCCAACTTGATGGCCATGTTCGTTCAATGGCTCTCCGCCAAGTTAGGGATGATTACGGGGAAAAACCTTCCCGAATGGATAAGAGATTGGCTTAATTGCCCCTTGCTCTGTTACTTTTATTGGATTCAAGCCGAAGTCATGGCCATAGCCACAGATATGGCTGAATTTATAGGAGCAGCTATTGGCTTTAAAATCCTCTTTGGTCTTCCTTTAATATGGGGAGCCCTTCTTACAGCAACGATCACTTCCTTGATTCTTTATCTTCAAAAGCAAGGCTTCAGGCTGTTAGAAATAACCGTGGGTTCTTTCGTCGGCATCGTTGCCATCTGTTACCTATTAGAGATCTTTATAGCCCATCCTAATAGTACAGCCATTCTTCAAGGAATTCTCGTTCCAGAGCTCAAATCTGGAGACAGCCTTTATCTAGCAGCTGGCATTCTTGGGGCTACCGTTATGCCCCATGCTATATATCTGCACTCCGCTTTAACCCAAGACAGAATCGTTACAACCGATTCCTTAAGCAAAAAAAAATTGCTCCAATATTCCCTCGTTGACGTTTTTTTAGCCATGAGCATCGCAGGACTGATCAACATGGCTATGTTAATCGTTTCTGCAGCTACCTTTCATCAAGAAAACGTCAGTCCAAATGGATTAGAAGCAGCTTACCGTACCCTTATCCCTATTTTGGGTCAATTTGCTTCTTTTGTTTTTGGACTGTCTTTGTTGGCTTCCGGGATTTCTTCATCAACTGTTGGAACACTGGCTGGACAGATCATTATGCAGGGATTCATCCATTTTAGTTTTCCGTTGTGGTTTCGAAGGCTTTTTACCATGATCCCAGCTATCTTTGCGATACTTCTAGGCATAGATCCCACCAAGCTGATGATCTTTTCCCAGGTGGTTTTAAGTTTTGGGATAGGCTTTGCCCTAGTCCCTCTTCTTCTCATTAGTCAGAACAAGAAAGTCATGGACAGTTTTGCTTTAGGTCCCTTAAGCTCTTTGATTGGATGGGCTATCGCCACCTGCATCATTCTTCTAAACCTATTTCTTTTAGTAGATTCAATTTTGAAAATCTTCTAAAATGACCAAAAATGGAATTATCTATTCCCTAAAAGTACACAATGCTAACCATCTTCAATTCCAGAGGGACATAGACCAAATATGAAAAAAATAACAAAGCCTCTTTTAGCTCCCTATAAACCCAAAGCCTTCAGCCTTTTTACTGAGTTGGATATTTATCTTTTTAAAAGAGGAAGTCACTATAACCTCTACGAAAAGTTAGGATCCCATCTTTTAAGTTATGAAGGGAAAAAAGGGGCCTATTTCGCTGTATGGGCCCCTAATGCTCAATGGGTTTCGGTCATTGGAAGCTTTAATGGATGGGATCCAAAAGCAAATCTGATGTCGTTTAGAGAAGATCAGAGTGGAATTTGGGAAACGTTTATCCCTGGTGTAACCAAAGGAGACCTCTATAAATATCACATCATTTCGAAAGCAGACGGCTCTGTCCACATTAAAGGAGATCCTTATGCCTTTTTATGGGAAATTCCTCCTAAAAGTGCCTCTGTTGTCTGGAACTTAGATTACACTTGGCTAGACAAAGATTGGATGGACAAAAAAGCTAAACACAACGGATTGAATTCTCCATGGAATATTTACGAAGTGCATTTGGGATCATGGAAAAGAAAAGCTGCCGAAAACAACCGTTTCCTCTCTTACCGGGAGTTAGCTCCCCTTTTAGCCAACTATGTAAAGGAAATGGGATATACACACGTTGAATTTCTCCCTGTCATGGAACATCCTTATTATGGTTCATGGGGTTACCAATCCTTAGGCTACTTTGCTCCAACCAGTCGTTATGGTCTACCTCAGGATTTTATGTTTTTAATCGATTATTTGCACCGCAATGGTATTGGAGTAATCCTTGATTGGGTACCTTCCCATTTTGCAACCGATGGACATGGTCTTGGAGTCTTTGATGGCACACACCTATACGAACATGCTGATCCTCGACAAGGCTACCACCCTGATTGGGGAAGCTATATTTTCAACTATGGTCGCTATGAAGTGAAGGAATTTTTGATCAGTAGTGCTCGGTTTTGGATTGAAAAATATCACATTGACGGATTGAGGATAGATGCAGTAGCTTCAATGCTTTATCTCGATTACTCAAGGAAACCAGGAGAATGGATCCCTAATAAATATGGGGGAAATGAAAATCTAGAGGCTATCGCTTTTTTGCGCACACTGAGCGAAACGCTTTATAAGGAATTCCCCGGTATACAGCTTATTGCTGAAGAATCAACGGCTTATCCCATGGTTACTCGACCTACCTATGCCGGAGGGCTCGGTTTTGGATTCAAATGGAACATGGGTTGGATGCATGACAGCTTATTTTACTTTTCCCTGGACCCCATTTTCAGGAAATACCATCAAAACCGGCTTACTTTTAGTGCCTGGTATGCTTTTCAAGAAAACTTTATTTTATCACTTTCTCATGACGAAGTGGTTTATGGCAAAGGTTCACTGTTGAGGAAAATGCCTGGCGATAACTGGCAAAAATTTGCAAACTTAAGAGCCCTTTTTTCGTACCAGTTCTTTTTCCCTGGACACAAACTCCTTTTCATGGGATCGGAATTTGGACAATGGGACGAATGGTATCATGAAAAGAGTTTAGATTGGCATTTGGCTTCTGAAGGGTTACACAGTCAGCTTTGTTTCATGGTAAAATCTCTGAATTTTATTTACAAATCTGAAAGAGCTCTTTACGAAAGCAATTTTTCACCAAAAGGTTTTTACTGGATCGATTTTTCAGACTATGAAAAAAGTATCATCAGCTTTGTGCGTCGATCCCTTGATAACAAAGAACACATTCTTTGCATTTTTAATTTTACTCCCGTTCCTAGGGAAAATTATCTCATTGGCGCTCCTTATCCAGGGTATTGGAGAACAATTTTTAATAGCGATGCACCCGAATATGGAGGTAGCGGAATAGGAAATATTCAAGGCGAAGAAGCAGCAAAGCTTGTATGGCAAGGTCAACCCTATTCGCTTTCTTTAACCCTCCCTCCCTTAGCCTGTATAGCCTTCAAAAAGACAATACACAAAGATGAAGATCAGCTGGAGAATTAAGGTCGCCACTTTGTTTTTATTTCTCATCGTGACCATTCTTGGTTTTGAGATGGTTTGGATCACTACTTTTTCGTTGAAAAACATCCAGCAGATACGGCTGTATTCTGAAAAAATCCACATCTTAAACGATATTAAGCTACTGGGCTATAAATTACTTAAAGAAACAGCTGATTATGTCGATGGCCAACAGCCATACGACAAAGCCGATTTTTTCCGATTCAGCCGCCAGATTGAACAAAAACTTACAGATTTGGCTCCTCTCTTTTCAGACAGAGAGGAAAAATCTACTTTTCT